>JBQCEN010000344.1:0-4528 GCA_051960215.1 Pararhizobium sp. | reverse complement strand
TGGTCTTCGGCTGGATCGCCCATGCCGTGTCGCTCGCCCTGGCGTGGTATGTCGCGGCGCGTGTCGCCCGGCGGACGCGGCGAGGCGCTTCCCGGGTCGCAGCCTAGGTCCCTCCCGAAGCTCGAACCGTGGCTTCCCCTTGCCGCGTCCCGGGCTCTCCCCTGCCGCATCAATTGCCCTTCCGGAGCGGATATTCCTGCCGTAGACAGCAATTTTATCTGTTGTTTTTCAATAGCTTGTCAGATTATCCGATTTTTCTTTGCTTGGACACTTGCCAGAGTGGAGCGATTGAGAGCATATACCAATCACCGAAGCGGACGGGGCGACCAGCCGCAGAGGGGCCCGGAGGGAACCGGGTCGCAGGGCAAGCCCGAACCGCGAAACAAACCCCAACTGGCGAGGAGCTGGGAGGGCCGCTAAACCGGGAACGGTGGCGAGGTAGAGCCGGAGCTATGATCCGACAAGGGTCCAACCTTGGGATTGACGGGGAGCAGAAGAGCCGGTGGACCGCCACAGTACGCAGGGGCAAGGCCGTAAGGCTGAACCGGGCAGCGGGACAAGCGTGCGCTTGTCATTCCACCATCGGAGTAGATGCCGGGGTGGAGCGACAAACGCACCAACGGAGCGCCCCGCAAATGACCCACCACGTCGAACTCCTCCCAAACGGCCTCATTCGCGTCTTCGACCGGCGGGCCGCATGGGCAGCACTCTACCGCCGCGATGGCTCATACCATAGCGGAGCCCCGGATTGCCCGGCCTACCGCAGGGCCGCCGGCCGGTTCTTCGCCTGACCTACCCGACACCCCAAGTGCGTCCTTTCTTCTCCACCTCGGCAACAGCCTAGCGGGTGGAGCGGTGAAGACACCAACGGGAGAAGCGCCATGCGCGAATGCGACATCATGCACGAAGCCGGGGACTACTGGGTTGCCCGCGAACGAGACGCCTACGTGGTCTACCGGCCCCACAACTCCTACGCCAGCACCACGGATAGCGCCTACGCCAAGACACCGGACGGCCTAGCCATCGCCAAGGCGCGTTGCGACTACCTCGCCAGACGGGCGGCGGCTTGAGCGGCCCCTCCCATAGCCTCTGAAAGCGAAACCTAGCGGGGGCTCCCAACGCCGCCGCGACGGTCCTCCACGGGTCGCGCCGTGGGGCTGATGAGCAAGCGCCGGAATGGCCCGACGAAACAGGGCCGCCTAGTGGGGAGATTGCGCCATGTTCTCATGGACGATCACCCTTCGCTGGAAAGGGAAGAGGGCCACAGTCTCAATCACTGTGACCCTCGTTACAACCCTCTAGCCAAGGGGGCTCCGGGCCGCGAGGCCCGGGGCTTCCCACAGGCTAACCCATTCAATCCGCTCTAGCAAGCGCAGGGGAGTAGGCCCGATGTATGAACGCGATCTGCAGGAAGCCGCCCGCCGGCTGGTCTCCGACGAGGTGCACCTTTGCGTGTCCTCGCTGGTCCGTGCGCTGTCCAGCGCCACGGCCTTACCACTGAACGGTCGTCCTGACTTGGCAGACCTGACGGAACAAGCCTTCGAGCTTTCCTGTCCGGTCCTCGACTATGAGGAGGCCGCTCGACAGGCCGGTTGGCGGAAGATCGCCGAAGACGCCGGAAGCGAGGCATGGCAGCTCGGCGAGGGCGAGGATGCCGATTATGCAGCCGGAGCCGAGGACGCGTGCATTGGCAGCGGCATCGACCCCTACGAGTGGGAGGTCTTCGAGCACTGGGCGGTCTCCGACTGGCTCGCTGACGAGCTACTCAAGCGCGGCGGGAAGGTCGACAAGGACTTCGCCGGGCTGATCGTCTGGGCCCGCACCACGACGGGCCAAGCGATCGCCATGGACGGCGCCATCCGGGACATCGTGCGGGCTCTCCACGCCTGATCTCCTCCACTCTGGCAATAGTTCTCCTGTGGTGTCGTCCCGCCTCCAGTCCGGGGCGGCATCACAGGCCCCAAATCCCCCTTCTTTCAAAAGGTAAATCCCATGTCTCTCCTGAAATTCGACGTCCTCAACCGCTTCTCCGGCTCCGTCCAGTTCACAGCGGAAATCGACTGTGATCCCAGCGCGTCCCAGCGGGTGAAACTGGGGATCGCCGTCAAGTGGGCCATCAGGTCCCGGGCGAACCTCTACGGGGCGAACCTCTACGGGGCGAACCTCTACGGGGCGAACCTCTACGGGGCGAACCTCTCCAGGGCGGACCTCTCCGGGGCGGACCTCTCCTGGGCGGACCTCTCCGGGGCGGACCTCTCCGGGGCGGACCTCTCCGGGGCGGACCTCTCCGGGGCGGACCTCTCCGGGGCGAACCTTTCCAGGGCGAACCTTTCCAGGGCGAACCTCTCCGGGGCGAAGGACGCAGCCCTGGTCATAGCCCGCACCCGCATCCTGCCGGACGAAGGGGCAATCATCGGCTGGAAGAAGTGCCGCCACGGCGTGATCGTGAAGCTGCTCATCCCGGAGGACGCCAAGCGCTCCCACGCATTTGGCCGCAAGTGCCGTGCCGAGTTCGCCGACGTGCTGGAGGTCTTCGGCTCTGACCACGGCGTCAGTTCCCACGACCACCGGACGACCTACCGCGCCGGGGAGAGGGTCCATTGCGACAGCTTCGATCCGAACTGGATGGAGGAGTGCGCTGGCGGCATCCACTTCTTCATCACCCGGGCAGAGGCGGAGGCCTACTGAGGATGGAAGCCCAGGTCTTCACCCTCGGCATCGCCGGCTGGCTTGCCCTGACCGTCCTCTGTGCCCTCTGGCTCTACGTGAAAGCTGAACCCGATGCGTGAACCCTTCGACCTCGCCGTGCGAGACCTCGGCTACCGCCGGCTCGCCATCGACCTCGCCCACACCGCAGCCTCGGCCGCAGCCATGGGCCTCTTCCTCCTCGCCCTGGGTCTCGTTCTCAGGGCTCTTTCCTAGGCCGCCGGCTGCGATCCCGCTTCGCAATCTCCCGGATGCCTTGGCGCAGCATCAGGTTTGACCCCGGGTTTGCCTCGGCAATCACCGTGAATGCTGCCCGGGCCGACACAACGCTGGTCGTGGCCGCAAGCAGCGCCTCCGGTCTCAACCACTGATCATCCCACCGCTCGACGCGAAACGACAGGTCTTGAAGGTCTGGTTCGTAGCGCATGCGGGCACCCTACACCGTGAACGGAAAGAGAACAACCATGACCCGCATCCATGAACTCTTCCTCACCGAGGGCAAGGCCGCAGCGTTCCTCCGCGCCACCCTCAGCGCCTTCCCGGCCTCGACCTTCGGCACCCGACTGACCAAGCGGCGGTCCCGCTGCGGCCAGTTCTGGGAAGTCGCCGGCACCCGCTTCGCAACCGCAGCCTGAACGCCTCCCCGCAATCCAACCACGATCTGACAAGGGAACTGAACCCATGACTGCACTCAAGAACAACTCCGTCGTCACCCCGGGCCAGAAGCTGCGACTGATCAAGAGCTGGGCCGAACTGGCGGCCGGCTCCGTCGTCATCGTCGGGCATAAGGGCATGTATCACAACGACCGCGACACCTATGTGGACATCTCCAGCCCCGGTATGTGCGGGGGCTTCTTTCCACACCGCTTCGAGCTGGTGGAGGAGGAACCCAAGGTAACCCAACAGCCGAAGACGTTCGCCGGCCAGAAGTCCGTCGTCGGCACCCCCTTTGTCATCGTGTCGCTCGACAGCGTCGACACGGCGCTTACTCCCTGCCTGCGTGTCGGAATGCGCGGGATTATTACCGAGGATGGGGACGACACTCCCGCTGTCATGGTCGAGGGACTGGACCATAGCCTCGCTCTCTCGATGCGCCAGATCGGCCCCGTGTTCGACGCTGTGGTTCCGGCCCAGGTCGAGACCAAGGCTCCTCCCTCAGTCCCCGCCAAGCCGGTCTACCCCAAGGCTCCTCAGACCCGCGCGGTCCTCGACATGCTCAAGCGCAAGGGGTCGATGACGTCGATCGAGGCCGGCGGCGTCCTGCGCGTCCGGTCTCTCTCCAAGCGCATCACGGAGCTGCGCCGGCTCGGCTGGCCGATCATCCGGGAGCTGAAGAAGGACCCCACCGGCCAGCGCTATGCGCGGTATCACCTTGGGGCGGTCGCCTCGTGAACCAAGCGTGAACACGGGGACGACGGCTGCGGTCTTCGTCCCCCACAATTCCGCAGGGAGGAGGCAACCATGGCAGAGGAGATGCCCGGCCCGCGCCGTGTCATTATCGAGCGGGCCTTCTTGGAATTGCAGGTGAATTTGCTCCAGACGGGGCAGGACCCTGAACTTGCCAAGGTCATCATGGCGATCGACATGGGTGAGCAGGAGGGGAGACCGATGGACGTTTCGGCGGTCTCAACTTCCACGGGCCTCACCCGCAGCACTACCATTCGCTATCTGAACGCGCTTGAGCGCCTCGGTATCGTTAGCCGGGTGAAGAAGGGCCGGAGAACCCTGCTCAAGGTTAGGTTCGGAGACGTCGAGAATACCCTTAGATTTTTAAGGGCCGCTGAACGAACCATCCGCAAGGCGATCAGGGACCTGTCCAAAT
>JBQCEN010000343.1:0-3794 GCA_051960215.1 Pararhizobium sp. | reverse complement strand
TATGACAACTACGCTCCCGAGGTTCTACGGCAGGCGATACATGATCTCGGACAGGACCCGGATGCAGAACTGCAATGCGTATACTGCGGAGAACCAGCCGCGACGTGGGACCATGTCAATAACAACGTCGTTCGGAGCGAGTTTTCGGGCTACGGCAACCGCATCAGAAATCTCGTGCCTTGTTGCCGAACCTGCAACGAAAGGAAGGGAAGCCGGCCATGGGAAGAGTGGCTGGACAAACGCGATGCTTCTGACAAGGAGCAACGGCGGGAGAACATAAGGCGATTCTTGGATGTTCCATCAGCACAGCCAGTGACAGCGCTAGAGATGGCCAAAAGGGCGCCAGACGCGATGCGTCGTTATCTCGAAATCAGAGATGAGGTCTTTCGGCTGCTGAAAGAGGCCGACGAGATGGCCTCTATCATCAGGGCAGCGCACCGAGGCTAAGCTACGTCCGCGTTGTCCGCAAAGGTATGCCCTTGTGGACAGGCCGGCTGGTGAGGGAATTATTGTCCATTAGGGTTGACCATCGCCATATGGACGGCTATCTATGTGGACAGTACCCACATGGACAACGAGGGACCGTCCGATGGCAACCTTTCTCTACGCCCGTGTCAGCACCACGGAACAGACGCTCGCCCATCAACAGACGCAAGCCGAGCAGGCCGGCTACGCCTTCGACCACGTCATAGCCGACCACGGCGTTTCCGGAGTGTCGGTGAAGATGCGGGACCGGCCTCAAGGACGGCGGCTCTTCGACATGCTCCGCGCCGGTGACACGCTCGTGGTGCGCTGGATAGACCGCCTCGGGAGGAACTACGAGGACGTAACGGAGACGATCCGGGAGTTCATCGGGCGCGGCGTCACCGTCCGCACCATCATCAACGGAATGGTCTTCGACGGGCAGCCCCGAGACGCCATGCAGAAAGCCGTTCGGGACGCTCTGATTGCGTTCATGGCGGCGACCGCACAGGCCCAGGCCGAGGCGACGAAAGAGGCTCAGCGGGCCGGCATCGCGTCGGCAAAGGCGGGTGAGCCAGACAAGTATATGGGGCGCAAGCCGAAGTTCACGGGAGATCAGGTGACCACCGTTCGGGACCTTCTGTCGAAGGGGGTGGCCGTGGCTGAGGTGGCGAGGACCGTGGGCCTGCCCCGCCCTACCGTCTACCGGATCAAGGACAATCCGGCGGAGACGGACGCCCTTTTGGCGAAGTGGGACATGGTCCCGAGGGGGCGGACGACGCGAGGGATAGAGGAGGAAGAGGAGGTTTAGGACCTCCCGCCTTCGGGCGCCACATCACAGCTTCAATCAGGACGCGGGCGCCTTCGCATATGGCCCGCCCCTCTCCGGTGCCCATGCTGCAAGCGATTGTGGTGCAGACGGGCGGCCTCCGGGAGGGCGCGGCATTTATGCCGAGATGCGGCGGGGCGCTGAGGGCTGCCGTGCCATTAGGCGTCCATCTCGGAAAACTTCACCCCTTCCCCGTGCGGCGTGAAAGCCCATCGTCCCCACAGGGGGACGTTCGGACCGCCTGCGGGGCGCCGAGAACCCGGCGCTTTCTCCATGTTAGGCCGATGCATCCTCAGCGATAACTTGTCCCCACGTCGGGACAAACTGTTGCAAACAAACAATATTTTCTTTCGCTGCGGCCTGTTCTAGCGCTCGTTTCAGCGCAATCGTGCGCCGTCTGAGGAGGCGAAGACATGACGAAGCAGGAACCCGATAACAGGGTGCGGCCCGACCCGGAGAGGTTGATTGACCTTCTGACACACGCGATAGAGAGCGCCGCGTGCGCCATCCGTAGCCTTGCCGGTGGCGACGATCCGACTGGAACACGTGCTCGGGACCCCATCCTGTGGGCAGAGCAGGCCCTCGCGGCGGTCGTCAAGCTTTCCGAACCGGGTGACCGGGGGGACTTGGCGAGGCTGATGGATCAAAACGAGCGGCTCACCGCAGCGTTAGAAGCGGTCGCGTAGGGACCTCGCGGGGACCTTACCACTCAGTCTCGGAATGACGTGCTGATTTAGCCTCGGGGCTCGGGAAGACGCATTCCACAACCCCCGCCCGTAACCAGCTGTTTTTGGAGCATGTACGGTTAGGGCAGCCACCATCATCAACCACGCAAGGGCCGTTCCGGGCAATCGGGGCGGCCTTTCGCGCATCTGGAAAGGAAGAAATGAAGGCAGACATGCGTCCGGTCATTCGGACGAAGGACAATGCGGGGCGGGCCATCGTGAAGGTGCCGCTCGGACGCCATGGGGAGCGCCACGCGGTGCTCTTCGAGGAGGATTTTGACAGGCTCCGGGCGGAGGGCGTGGGCACCTCATGGTTCGTCTCCCGGAACGGCAGTGGGCAGGAATACGTCCGCGCGTTCTGTCGTGGGGCGACGGGCGATCAGATCACAGTCGCACGCGCCATTCTAGGAGCCGGCAGACGGTCGAACGTGCGCTATCTTACGGGTGACCGAACCAATCTCCGCAGGTGGAACCTGGAGCTTGCCAAGGGCAACGGCAAGAGGACCGACACGTGGCTCGCGAGGGCCCAGGCGGAGGCCACGAGGGCAGCATGAGGGGCGGCTTTCGGCAGGCCCTCAGCAAGCTCAGGAGAGCCGCTGTGAAGGGAAGCCGGACAGATCGCCCCGAGATGCTGCCGCTCGATGAAATCGCCGTGTGTCCCGCTGTGTTCCAACCGAGGGCCGTGCAGGATCATGACGGGCTGGACGCTCGCCATATCGAGGCACTGGTTGCCGCGCTTGGCAGCAAGCCGGCCGACGCTCGGGTGCTAGACCCGATTATGGTCTTCGCCGTTGGGAACCGGTTCTACGTGCTGGACGGGCACCACCGCCATGCGGCCTATCACGAGGTAGGCGGCGCTGATCTTGTCCCCGTGCAGCACTTCGAGGGCAGCATTGATGAGGCCGTGAGCGAGGCCCTGCGGATCAACGCGAAGGTTCACCTCAACATGTCCCGCGAGGAGCGCAACGGGGCCGCTTGGCGGCTCGTCGTGCAGGCGGAAGCCGGGGGCGGCCAGCGGTTAAGCGGTGTGAAGATTGTGGCCATCTCGGGCCTGAGCCTCAGCACCATCAATCGCATGAAGGCGCTGTGCCGACGCCTCATGGATCAGGACAAGGGCGGGGAGTGGGATTGCCCGCCGCTCCCCGAAACCGTCTGGGAGGACCATCGCGCCGCCCTACGGGCAGACCGTGGGGCGACCGCCGGTGGCGATCCGGACGCTTGGCTGGACGCCATGGTAGCCAAGTGGGCCGACACTCTTGGAAAGGCGTTCGGCGACGAAGGGCACAAGCACCCAGGCCTCTTCGGAAAGGCCCTCATGGAGTACCTGGGGGAGCACGATTTCGGGCGGATGGCGGAGGAGCAAGAGTTCGTTGCCATGGACGGCGAGACGCACGAAGCGTTCCTCGAATGGCAGTATGAACGTGCCATCCTTACCGGCACCTGATGACACGTTTCGACCGTGTCATTGGCACGATTTGACCCACAGCAATTTCAGAACAGAAGGAAATCCAATGAAACAAACAGAACCGCGCAGCGCCATCATCTCGCATTGTGATGGAGCCTGCATCGGCAACCCAGGCCCCGGCGGGTGGGCGGCGGCGATCCGCTTCTATGACGATGAAGGTCGTGTCCTGAACGAAATCACCCTCACCGGGGGAGTGGAGCTCAGCACGAACAACAAGATGGAAATGACGGCCGCAATCGAGGCCCTCAAGGCCACCCCGGAAGGCGCTCATGTGGAGATCGTGAGCGACAGTCGGTACGTCGTCGACGGGATG
>JBQCEN010000342.1:0-2030 GCA_051960215.1 Pararhizobium sp. | reverse complement strand
GCCCGAGGACGGCGCGTCGCTGAAGGAATTCGTTGCGGCCTGGACCAGCCTCGCCGCCGGCGGGGTGAAGGGCAAGGCAATCGACGTCGCCAAAGCGCGAAGCGCGGTGGCCAAGGCCGAGCGTGACGAGATGGAGACGGCGGCGCTGAAGGGCGAGTTGCTCAAGCGCGGCGACGTCACCAGCGCGGTGCAGGGCGCGTTCGCTCGCGTCCGCGCGCGATTGCTTGCGCTGCCCAGCAAGGCGGCGCCGATCACCTCGCCGATGAAGTCCGTCGTCACGATCCAGGAGAAGCTGACGGAGCTCGTGCATGAAGCGCTTGCCGAGCTCTCGACCACGCAAATCGGGGTTGAAGAAGCGAGCGCTGATCGCGGCGATCGCGATGCACCTGGTGGCGAGCCAGGAGATCGCGACGGCCGCGTCGACGTGGTGGCCGGTGCTGACACCGCCGCCGCGGCTGACGGTCAGCCAGTGGGCGGACCGGCACCGGTTTCTAAGCCCGGAAGGAAGCGCAGAGCCCGGTAAATGGGACACATCCCGTGCTGAATATCAGCGCGGGATCATGGACGCCGTCGCCGATCCGCTGATCGACGAAGTCGTGGTGATGAAGTCCGCCCAGGTCGGGTGGACCGAGATCATCGGTAATATCGTCGGCTATTTCGTCGACCAGGATCCGGCGTCGCTGCTGGTCCTGCAGCCGACGCTCGATATGGCGGAGGCCTGGTCGAAGGACCGGCTGGCGCCGATGGTGCGCGATTCGCCGCGGCTGACGGCGAAAATCGCGGACGCGAAGTCGCGGGACAGCGGTAACACCGTCCTGCACAAGAAGTTCGCCGGCGGGCAGCTGACGATCGCCGGCGCGAACAGCGCGGCGTCGCTGGCGTCGCGGCCGATCCGCGTCGTGCTCGCCGACGAGGTCGACCGCTATCCGGCGTCGGCCGGGACCGAGGGCGATCCACTCACCCTCGCGTACAAGCGGACCAACAATTTCTGGAACCGGCGCAAGCTGGCCGGTTCGACGCCGACGATCGCGGGCGCATCGCGCATCGAGGCCAAGTTCGAGGAGTCCGACAAGCGGCGCTTCTTCGTGCCGTGCCCGCATTGCGATCACCGCCAGGTGCTTCGGTGGGAGCAGGTGCGGTGGCAGAGGACGAAAGCCGGCGACCACAAGCCTGAGACCGCCGCCTATGTCTGCGAAGAATGCGGCTGCCTCTGGGATGACGCCGAGCGCTGGGCAGCGGTGCGGCTCGGCGAATGGCGGGCGACGGCGCCGTTCAAGGGGATCGCCGGCTTTCATATCTGGGAAGCCTATTCGCCATGGGTGAAGTTGGCCGACACGGTCAAATCGTTCCTCGAGGCGAGGAAAAGCCCCGAGACCTACAAGGTCTGGACCAACACCGCGCTCGGCGAGACCTGGGTCGACAAGGGTGACGCGCCGGACTGGCAGCGGCTCTACGATCGCCGGGAGACCGAAATGGCGGTGGGCACGCCTCCCGAATGGGCCGGGCTGCTCATCGCGTCGTGCGACCTGCAGCAGGGGGGTGGCGGCCGCATCGAGGTCGACGTCTGGGCGTTCGGGCCGGGTCGCAGGCGCGCGCTGGTCGAGCACATCGACGTCGAGGGGCTGCTTTCCGACGAGGTAACGTGGCGAAAGCTCGACAGCGTCGTCGTGCGGGAGTGGATCACGGCCGACGGAAGGCCGCTCAAGCTGACGCGGGTCGGAATCGACACCGGCGATGGTGTCACGACGATGCCGGCGCGCGCCTGGTGCCGCCGGCATCCCGGCTTCGCGATGGCGCTGAAAGGACGCGAGGCGCTGAGCGTCGCGCAGGCCATCTCAGCGCCGACATTGGTCGACGTGACGGTCGGTGGCCGCAAGCTGCGCCGCGGCGTCCGCCAATGGACGGTCGGCACCAGCATGCTGAAGACCGAGTTGTACGGGGATCTGCTACTCGAAAAGCCGGTCGACGGGGTCAGTTACCCCGACGGCTATGTATTCATTCCCGCCGACGTCGGTGACGAGTGGGTCAAG
>JBQCEN010000341.1:0-3632 GCA_051960215.1 Pararhizobium sp. | reverse complement strand
ATCAGGTCGGCGCTTTCGGCGAGCGCTGCGCCGCAATCGTCCTCGTCCATGGGCCGGGCTGCGATGATCAGGAAGTCGAAGGCGTCGCGCGTCTCGCCGATCAGTTCCGCAGCTTCGAGCGCGATCGCCGTGGGGCCGCTGGCACGCAGCCGGTCGGCGCCGACGGTGGTGGTCGGAAGGCCGCTTGCCGGATCGACCGAGAGCCTGAGCGGCGCCCGTTCCACCGCCGCCCGGTAGGAGGGCGAGGCGCGGTCGCCGGCGCGGCTGACGTCGACGACGAGCACCGTCTCGTTGACCTCCTGCAGCCCGATGCCGATCAGCGCCGCGGCGAGCCGCCGCTCCATGCCCTCGGTGAGCGACGAGACGACGAGGACGAAGGGCCGCGCGTGCCGCTCGGTGCCCTGGATCGCCTGGGTCAGGAGCTTGAGGATGCCGAGCGAGAGCCGGGCGCTTTCGGCCGCGTAGAGGCCGTGGCGGACGGCCTTGATGCCGCTCCACGGCGTCCCGCCGTCCCCGGCGGGAAGCACGTAGCGGCCGAGTTCGGCGGGAACCATGGGGCGCCGATCGTCCTCGTCCGCATCGTCTTCGCGGCGGGCAGGCATGGGTGCCGTCCCCGCGGCGACGGCCGGTGCGGCCTCGGAGGCGAGGATCAGCGCCAGCGCGCAGCCGGCGAAGAGGCCGAGCACGGCGGCGACCGGCAGGAGAAGCTTCGGCTTCGGCCAGGAGGGCTGGACGGGCGGCAGTGCGGAGCTGATGACGCGCACCTGCGAGAGCTGGATGCCCTGCATCTGCGCCGTCTGCTGCGACCGGTTGACGAAATCGTCGAGCACGGCGCGCGCCGCATCGGCCTTGCTCTGGAGCTGGCGGAGCTCGACCTGGGCGAGGCTCGATTCGTTCGATTTCTGCCGCAGCGCCGTGAGCTTCGCCTGGAGCTTCTGGACGTTGTCCTCGGCGAGGTCGCGCGCCGCCTTGAGCTGCTGGCGGATTCGCTCCGCCTCCGCCGCGATCAGCCCTTTCACCTTGGCAAGCTCGGCTCTCAGCCGGATGATCGTCGGGTGGTGCGATCCGTAGATCGTCTCGGCATTGGCAAGTGCCGCGGCCCGCTGGTTGTATTCGTCGCGCAGTTGCTCGGTCGTCTTCGATGTCAGGATCTGCGACAGCGTGTTGAGCCCCTCCGGCGAGTCGCCCGCCTTCAGCGCCTGCTGGTAGCGGTTCTCGGCGCGGTCCGCGTCGTCCTGCGCGGTGCCGAGCTGGGCGGTCAGCCGGTCGATCTGCGACTGGAGCGTGCCACCGCTCTGCGCGTCGTAGATGTTGTGCTTGAACTTGTAGTCTTCCGCGGTGCGGGCCGCCTCCGTGACGGCGTCCTGCAGGCTGCCGATCCTCTCCTTGAGCAGGCTCGTCACCTGGCGGTTGGCGGCTTCCGCCTCGCCGGCAAGCATCGCCTTGTATTCGGCGACGATGGCGTTCGCGACCCGCGCCGCCTTCTCGGGATCACGCGAGCGGAAGGAGACGTCGATGACGTAGGTGAGGCCCTCCCGCTCCACCGAGACGCTGTCCTGGAAGCGCTTGTAGATGGCGTCGCTCGATGCAGGACGCGGCGGCTTCAGAAGTCCGATGAGCCGCGAGAGGAGCCCGGGGTGCCCGGCGAACTCGGGATCGCCTGCGATGTGCTCCTCGTCGTAGACCTTGCCGAGGAGGTCGCGCGAGTCGATGACAGAGACCTGGCTTGCGATCGCCGCGCTGTCGGCGCCGATGCCGGGCAGCACGCTGTCGTAGTTCGTCGCGCGCGAGTCGCGCGGATCGACGAGGATCGAGGCCGTCGCGGTATAGACCGGCGGCGTCGTCACCACGTAGAGCACGGCGCAACCGATCAGCGCCGCCGTGGTGCCGGCGATGATGAGCCGTCCGCGCCAGAGCGCGCCCGCAACCGCCTTGAAGTCGAAAAGGGGCGGGAGGCCACGTTCGCCCGTCGCTTCGTTCATTGTCCGATCCTCAAAAGGCACGACACGCGCCACGCTAGCAGCCCTGCTTAGCGGATCAATGTTAGCTGCAGGTTAAGGTTATCCGCGCTTGGCAAGCCTCGGTTGAACGCCCCTCCGCGTCCAGGCATCGAACGGTAACCATTCCGGCTGTTCTATGTGGTGCAGGCCGGAGCGGCTGCGTTATGAGGGGCCGGCCGCCCACGGGGGCCGTGCTCCGCCGTGAGCGGCATTCCTGTTGGAAAGTGGAACGGTGAGCGATTCCGCAAGCAGCCTTCGCAACGGCATCGGCGCCGTCATGGATGTCTGGTCCTCCGTCGCCGGGCTGGCGCGCGACGGCGTGATCGCCGGCATCATCAAGCTTGCGAGCGCCGCCCTGTCGTTCCTGATGTTCGTCGTCATCGCCAAGGTGACGGATGCGCGGGAGTTCGGCCTGTTCAGTGCCGTCTATGCCGGCGCGAGCCTCGTCTCCTTCTTCGCAAGCGTCGGACAGCAGGCGACCGTGCTCCGCTTCTGGCCGGAATATGCGGGTGCGGGCGATTTCCGTTCGGCTCACGGCCTGATGGCGCGCGCCATCGTCGTCACGCTGGCCGGCCTCGTCGCGACGAGCCTCCTCGTCGTCGTCGTCGGCCTCGTGCCGGCGCTCGGGCGTGACACGCCCGGCTGGTTCGCCTTGTGCGCCTCCGCCGCCGTGCTCTCCTTCGCCCTCGGCTGGTCGGAATTCACCTCCGGCGCCTTCCGGGCGAAGAACGCGCTGATTTCCGGGCTCCTGCCGCGCGACGTGCTCTGGCGCGCCGTCACCGTCGTCCTCGTCGTGGTGCTGTGGCATTCCCATGTCGCCGTCTCCGCCGTTACGGCGACGTTGCTGACGGCCGGCATCCTGTTCCTCGTGACGCTGCCGCAGGCGATCGCGCTGCTCACGGACACGCTGAAGGCGGAGCGCGGACCGTTGACACGCAAGCAGCGCAGCGAGTTCGCCTCCGTCACGCTCGGGCTCTGGGGGGTGACGTCGCTGCCGCCGGCCCTCGGCCAGGTGAGCACGCTTCTCGTCGCCGGAATCCTCGGACCGGAGGTCGCCGGCGCCGTCTTCGTCGCCGACCGGACGACACGCCTCGTCGCGCTCGCGCTGCACGGCATCAACCAGGCGCTGGCCCCGCAGATCTCCGGCGCCTTCTATCGCGGCAACCGCGCCTATGTTCAGCGCATCACCAGCCTGACGGCGCTCGGCAGCTTTTCGGTCGCGGTCTGCGTCCTCGCCGCCTTCTGGCTCTTCGGCGGCTTCATCCTGTCGATCTTCGATCCGGCCTATGCGACGCCGGACATCCGCCTTGTCCTGATCCTCTTCGGCACCGGCGCGACGGTCGTCACCGCCTGCGGGCCGATCGAGGTCCTGCTGCAGTTGACCGGCATGCAGCATGCGCTCCTCAAGCTCCTGATCGTCGTCAACATCGTCGGGCTCGCCGTCACCGCGCTCGGGGCCGACCTCTTCGGGCCGGTCGGCGCGGCCGCAGCCATCGCCGCGACGGTGATCACCTGGAACGTGATCGCCGTTCTGATCGCCCGCAACGCCATCGGCATCGACCCGTCGCTGTTCGGCCTCCTTCGCCGCGCGGCGGGCAGACGGGGCGGCGAATGAAGATCGTCCAGGTCCAG
>JBQCEN010000340.1:0-2010 GCA_051960215.1 Pararhizobium sp. | reverse complement strand
GCGCGGGCCCCCCACCGCCTGGGTATCCCCGGCCCGGGGGCCCGGCCGCTGACGCTCGACCTCCCGACGCGGCCGCCGCGATTCACCCGGCGCCAGGTGGAGGCGACGCTGCACTGCGCGGGCACCCGGCGCAGCGACATGCGGCAGGTCCGGCCGGTCAAGGGCGATCCCTGGGGCCCGGGCGCGATCGGCAACGCGGTCTGGACCGGCATCCGCCTGGCGGATGTCCTGGAAGCGGCCGGGGCGGCCGACGACGCCGGCCTGCACGTCGCCTTCGCCGGCCTCGATGCCTGCGACCTGCATGGCAAGCGCTTTCGCTACGGCGTCTCGATCCCCATCGAGAAGGCCATCGGCAAGGAGGTCCTGCTCGCATGGGAGATGAACGGTGCGCCTCTCGCGCCGGAGCACGGCGCGCCGCTACGGATGATCGTGCCCGGCTACGCCGGCGTGCGCAGCGCCAAGTGGCTGGCCTCGATCACCGTGCAGGCGCAGCCGGCCGACACGCCCGTGCAGGCGATCGACTACCATCTTTATCCCGCCGAGGTGACGGAGGAGCCGTCGTCGCCCGGCCGCGGTCTCGTCATCAACGGCATGCCGCTCAACAGCGCCATCTGCGAGCCTGCCGACGGCGCCGTCCTGTCCGCCGGGCGCACCGCGGTGCGCGGCTGGGCCTTCGGCGGCGACCGTGCCATCGCCCGCGTCGACGTCTCGGCGAATGGCGGCCGCACATGGGTGCAGGCCAGGCTGGAGCCTGCCGGCGGCCGCTGGAGCTGGACGTTCTGGATCGCCGAGTTCCCGATCGCGCCCGGAAGCCACGACCTTGTCGTGCGCGCCTGGGACAGCGCCGGCCAGACCCAGCCGGACAAGCCCGACGACACCTGGAACGCCAAGGGCTACCTCGCCGCCTTCCGGCATCGCATCCGCATCGAGGCCCTCTGACGGACGTCCCGCATGAACCGCATCGGGACGCCACGCCAGCCGCGGTTCAGAGGCGCCTTCGTAAGCTGCGGTAATCGGTCGTGCCAAGCGTCCGCCGGAACAAACCGGGACCCGCTCCCGTTCCGTATTCTGAAGGGCAACGTCATTCCAGGGTAACACTATGAAGAAGCTTCTCAGGGGCACCGCCTTTGCCGTTTCGATGCTGACGGCGACAGCGGCTTTCGCGGCGCCGGCGCTGGTCACCAACGATCTCAACCTGCGCACGGGGCCGGGCACCGGCTATGCGCGCATCACCGCCATGCCGAGCGGCGCCATCGTCGACGTGCGGGGCTGCGTGCGCGGCTATTCCTGGTGTCGCGTCAACTGGCACGGCTATGACGGCTGGGCCTCGGCGAACTACCTGGCGCAGCGGACCGGCGGCCGCGCCTACTCGAACTACGGCGCGGAGATCGGCATTCCGCTCATCGCCGGCGCGGTGATCGGCGGCGCGCTGCTCGCCGGCGACCACGACCACTGGGACCACCACCACTGGCACCACCGCTGGCATCGCGACCACTGGCGCGGACATGACCGGCACGACCATCATTGGCGCCATAACGACCGGCACGACGGCCATCACTGGTCCGGCCATCGCGGCGGCGGCACGCCCTGCGGCGGTCACGGCCGCTTCCACGGCAGCTGCTGACGGTCCGGCGCGCGCGTCACGCGTTGCGAGAGTCCGGTCGCGAGGTCTTCCCTTGCGGCCGGACTCTCTCCATATTCGGGGCATGCCAGGACCGTCCAAGAAGCGCCCCGACCCGCAGCAGGGATTCGGTGAGGCCCCGCAGTCTGAGTTCGAGGGTAAGCCGCTTTCCGTCAGCGTTGCCGACTGGGCGGAAGAGTTGCGTCGCCAGGCCGAGGCCGAGAGCATCGAAACCCGCCGCGAGGTCGCCTCGAAGGCCGGCAAGCACCGCCGCAAGGCCGCCGCGCGCTCGGATGAAGACACTGCGGAGGTGAAACCGCGCGCGCCGCGTGCCAACACGGCAAAGGCCGGGAAATCATCCTCCTTCAAAACCGCCCGCGGCACCTCCA
>JBQCEN010000339.1:0-20998 GCA_051960215.1 Pararhizobium sp. | reverse complement strand
GTGAGGACACTGCTGCTCGACGGGGACATCCTCGTCGTCTCGACAGGCGCGTCCTGCGAGAAGGAAATCTGCTGGGGCGACGACGAGTGGACCCTCCACTGCGACGTCGGTGAAGTGAAGGCCACCATCCTCAGGGCCATCGAGAACCTCAAGATCGATCTCGACGCGGACGCCGTCGTCGTCTGCCTGTCCAAGGGCGAGACCTTCAGGCACCGCATCTACCCCGACTACAAGGCAGGCCGAGGCCGCAAGCCGGTCGGCACCGCCGAGGTAAAGCGTTGGCTCGTCGAAGAGCACGGCGCGAAGCTGATCCCCGGGATCGAAGCCGACGACATCATGGGCATCCTCTCGACCAACCCTCGGATCATCAAGGGCGAGAAGATCATCGTCTCCCAGGACAAGGACCTGATGACGATCCCGGGCAAGCTCTACAGAGACGGCCAGATCGTCGAGGTCTCCGAGGAAGAGGCCGAGTTCAACTGGCTGACCCAGGCCCTGACCGGGGACGTGACTGACGGCTACCCGGGGTGTCCTGGGATGGGGCCGGTGTCCGCGTCCGAGGTCCTCCGGGGCAAGCTCGGCTGGGAGCAGTACGAACACACCTACGCCTCCGGCAAGCGCAGGGGCGAGACCGAGACCAAGTGGCGTACAGTCGAGGTCCCGACGCTCTGGGACGCCGTCGTCGCCCAGTACGTAAAGGCCGGTCTCACCGCCGAGGACGCTCTGCTGCAGGCGCGGCTCGCCCGCATCCTCCGCTCCGACGACTTCAACTTCCAGACCAAGGAACCCATTCTGTGGCAACCCGCGTAGTCGGGCTCAGCGGCACCGCTGGCTCCGGCAAGTCCGAGGCTTCGTTCTTCATGACCGAGGCCTTGGGCTTTACCCTCGTCAAATTCGCCGGTCCGCTCAAGGCCATGCTCCGCGCCTACTACCGTGAGGTCGGGCTGACCGAGGCCGAGATCGAGCGCCGGATCGAAGGCGACCTCAAGGAAGTGCCCGACGCCCACCTGAACGGCCGGACCCCCCGCCATGCCATGGAGACCCTTGGCACGGAGTGGG
Organism: Pararhizobium sp.; assembly: GCA_051960215.1. Taxonomy (GTDB): domain Bacteria; phylum Pseudomonadota; class Alphaproteobacteria; order Rhizobiales; family Rhizobiaceae; genus Pararhizobium_B. The sequence goes on along the minus strand of JBQCEN010000339.1, from coordinate 19,939 downwards.
GGCGCGTCTGTATGGGCCAAGACTTCTGGATCAATGCCTGGGGTTGGGCCGTGGCCGGTGAGCCGGGGCCTGTCGTGACCGACGACTGCCGGTTCGACAATGAGGCCGACGCCATCCACTCGCTGGGCGGAGAGGTGATCCGCCTGACGCCCAAGGTCAGCCGCCGCAAGAAGTCGAACCACGTCGCCGAGAAGGGCCTGAGCCCTTACAGGGTCGACCACGAGATCGCAAATGACGGGACCGTGGCCGAGCTGAGGGCGAAGGTGGCCGGCGTGATCAACCAGTCCCTCATCGAGACTTTCGCTCCACTCAAGGAGTATCTGTAGAAGTGGAGAATAGGGGCCACACTAGCACTACGGAGGGGTTCATCGTGGCCCCTCCAGTCACGCGCGAGCTGATCCGCTACCTCCAGCAGGTATTCCCGAACAGGCTCCCGCTCAACACGATTACAATTACCGACCGTGCGCTGGGAGCGAAGTTCGGGGAGCAGGCCGTGATCGAACACCTCGCGGCGGTCCTCCGAAACCAGGAAGACGAACTCCTCAATGTGTCCCCCTAAGCAGCCCAAGATCGAGAAGGCCGATCCCGTCGCCGCGCCTCCGCCTCCCATGGATGCCCCTCAGGCCCCCGTCTTGAACGAGGCCACCCAGGGCAAGACCACGGATGCGTCCAAGGCGAACACGGCACGGCGCGGACGCTCCTCGCTCATCATCCCGCTGATCCAATCCCCCGGCCCCGTGGGCATCAACATCCCGAGGTAACCTCTGGCCGAGAACGATATCTCGGCGAAGGCTCTCTACAACAAGCTCGTCACCGACCGCGCCCCGTATCTCACGAGGGCTCGGCGGGCGGCTGAGCTGACCGTCCCGTACCTGATGCCCAAGGAAGGCGCATCTGGATCGACGACGTTCGACGAGCCTTCGCAAAGTCTCGGGGCTCGCGGCGTCCGCCATCTGGCGTCCAAGCTCCAGCTCGCGCTGTTCCCGGTGAACGCGCCTTTCTTCAAGTACTCGATAGATGACCTCGCACTGCAGGAGCTGACCCAGGCTACCGACAAGCGCGGCGACATCGAGAAGGCCCTGAACGCCCGCGAACGGGCAGTCCTCGGCGAACTCAACGGCTCACTCTTCAGGCCCGTATCCTTCGAAGCGTGCCGGCAGCTCGTCGTCTCCGGCAACTACCTCCTCCACATCCCGAAGGACGGCAAGCCGAGGGGCTTCCGGCTCGACAGCTTCGTCGTGGCCCGGGACGGCTCTGGCAATTTGCTCGACCTCGTCATCAAGGAAGAGATCGCCCGCACTGCGTTGCCGGCAGACATCCTCGCGCACATCAGCGCCGCGAAGGAATCGGCCGCCGCGCCCCGCGACCACAAGGTCGAGGTTTACACGCGCATCTCGCTTCAGGACGACGGGGCCACCTACCTCGTCACGCAGGAGATCGACGATGTCGTCATCCCCGGCGAATACTCGGGCACATACCCCAAGGACGTCCTGCCCTGGGTTCCGCTGCGGTTCACCTACCTCGAAGGCGAGGATTACGGACGCGGATTCGTCGACGAATACATCGGCGATCTGAACTCCCTCGACGTCCTGACGCAGGCTCTGCGTGACGGGACCGTGCAGGGGGCCAAGGTCATTTGGCTGGTGGCCCCGAACTCGACCGTCAGTGTCCATAAGCTGGCCAAGGCCGAGAACGGCGGGTTCGTCCAAGGCGAGGCCACGGCTGTCACGCCGCTTCGCCTCGACAAGCAGGCCGACTTCGCAGTCGCCGAACGCTTCATCCAGCAGCTCACCGAGCGCCTGTCCTTCGCCTTCCTGCTCAACACAGCCGTTCAGCGGAACGGGGAGCGCGTGACGGCCGAGGAAATCCGCTACGTCGCGGGTGAACTAGATCAGGGTCTTGGCGGCGTCTATTCGCTGCTGTCCGAAGAGTTCCAGATGCCAATCGTGAAGCTCTTCGAAATCCGCATGCAGCACAAGCGCAAGGTTCCGCCGCTGCCGAAGGAGATCACCAGCACGTCGATCGTGACGGGTCTGGACGCTCTCGGCCGAGGCAACGACCTCCGTAACCTCGACGCCCTCGTCTCAGGACTGGCCCAGGTCATCGGCCCCGAAGGCACGGCCCGGTACCTCAACCCTGGCGAATACATCAAGCGCCGTGGTGCCGCCCTTGGCATCGACATGGGAGGCCTCATCCGCTCGGACGAGGAAATCCAGCAGGCCGAGCAGCAGGAACAGATGGCCGCCATGGCCCAGCACCTCGGACCTCAGGCCATCTCCCAGATGGGCGGGATGGCCCGCGAGGCAATGAAATCCAACGCATCAGGAGATCAGAATGGCGGAAACGCCCAAGGCTGAGGCATCCAAGGCCAAGCTCTCGAAGGAACCAGCGCTGCCCAAGGGTGCCATCAAGCTGCCGAGCGGCAACGTGAGGACTGACGCCTGATGACCGGCGTCGTGAATATCGCCTCGGTCCCGACCACGGAAGACCCGGAGGCAGCGGCCGCCGCTCAGGCCAAGGCTCTCGAGGAGGCAGCGGCCGCAGCTCCGACTACGGAGGCCGAAGCCCGGGCCGCGATCGAGGCCGGTAAGGCCGCTCCGGCCGAGCGCCCGACGTGGCTCCCGGAGAAGTTCCAGTCAGCGGAAGATTTGGCCAGGGCCTACTCCGAACTGGAAGCCAAGCTGAGTGGCAAGCCGGCGGCCGAAGAGGCTGCGGCTGAGAAGCCGAAGGACGGCGAGAACAAGACCGAGGAGAAGACCGAGGGTGAGGCACCCAAGGCTACCGAGGTCGTTTCCAAGCTGACCGATATCTTCACCGAGAAGGGCGAGCTGGGCGAGGACGACTACGCCCTGGCCGAGAAGGCCGGCTTCGATCGCGCTACGGTCGACAACTACATCGCCGGCCAGAAGGCTCTGCAGGAAGCTGCGACTGATCGCATCACTGCGGCTGCTGGTGGTCAGGAGAACATGGAGCGCATGTTCGCTTGGGCCAAGACCGGCCTCAAGCCCTCCGAGATCGACACCTACAACCAGTCATTCGCTGGTGGCGACGTCAACTCCGCCGCTATCGCCATGGAGCAGCTCAAGGCCCGCTACGAGCAGGCCAACGGCCGCGATCCCAGGCTCGTCTCAGGCAAGCCCGGGGGCAACTCCTCGGACGTCTACGAGAGCTGGGCTCAGGTGACCGCCGACATGGGCGATCCCAAGTACCGCAGCGATGCCGCCTTCCGGGCGAAGGTCGCAGCAAAGCTCGGCCGCTCCAACCCGCGCTAACCCTATAGAACCCCCCCACGCCTCTCGAAGAAGCGCACCCCGGGGGGTCTTTCCATTTCAGGACCAGACCATGCCCAAGTACGGCAAGCGGATCACCGCTTCCGTGGCTGCGCTCGCCTTCACCGTTATCGGCGGGTTCGAGGGCACGCGGCTGCAAGCCTACCCAGACCCGGTCTCTCACGGTGCGCCCTACACGGCGTGCATCGGCGAGACCAACGGCATCCACAAGGGTGACCGCTTCACGATGGCCCAGTGCCGGGCGATGTTCCTGCACTCGATCGAGAAACGGTACGGACCCGGGATCAACCGGTGCTTAACCCATTCCGAGAAGCTCAGCGACAAGACCTACGTCTCGTTCCTCTCGTTCGCCTACAATCTCGGCCCCGGCCGCTTCTGCTCCTCGATCGCGCCGCAGGTGAACCGAGGCCAGCTCCGGGCGGCGTGTTCGCACATGCTCCAGTTCAACAAGGCCGGTCGCCCGCGCAGGGGCATACGTGGACTGGACAATCGGCGCAAGGCCGAGGCGAGGCTTTGTCTGGAGGGACTGCGGTGATCAACCCTCTCTACAAATGGCTGGCAGGTATAGTCGCCGTCCTCGCCATCGTCGGGGTGATCTACGGCAAGGGCCACATCGACGCGAAGCACTCGGCCGAGATCGCAAACCTCAAGTCCGAACTCAAGACAGCCACGGACACCATCACGAGAGAGAGGGCGGCTCGGGCAACAGATGCCGCCAATGCCGCCGCCGCACAGGCCCGGCTCGGGGAGCTGAACTCCCGCATCACCAACCTGACGGAGTACGCCAATGCGCTTCAAGATCGGGATCGTGAGTGCCTTAGTGGCGCTGACACTGACCGGCTGCGCGACCTCTGGCGTTAAGCCCGCAGTCTACCCGGAGCTGCCATCCGACGTGCGGCTCTGTTTCAATACCGAGGTCCCGGCACCCAAGCCCGGGGCCCTATCGAAGAAGCAGGTGATCGAGCTGATCGCCGCGCTGAAGCAATCCGAGGCATCGAAGACCGAGTGCGGCAAGCGCCTGATCTCGTTCTACGACGCCCTATCGAACTGACCTACACCCCGGTCCCGTCTATGCCGACAAAGGCATGCGCCCGGGGTCTCCTTCCCGTACCGACGTTCTGACGATCCCGCCTCTCTTCAGAGGGCGATCACGGGGCCACGCCCCGACAGGAACCAAGGAAGTCTCACAGAAGACAACTTGGCGACCCGCCGACCACGCCTGAGGGCTTGGAAGCCGGACAATCCCAACACGTCCTCCAGTGCTGCTCCGAGGTCCGCGCAAACCTCAGAACATTCACGGGAAATACCATGACTGATGCAGTTTACAGCCCGGTAGGCCAGATCAACGGCGCGGGTGACACGAAGGCTCTTCTCCAGAAGGTCTTCTCGGGCGAGGTCCTGACGGCTTTCACCCAGACTGTGGAGTTCTCGGACAAGCACATGGTCCGCTCGATCTCCAACGGCAAGTCCGCCCAGTTCCCGGCGACCGGCCGTAAGAGCGGTGCTCGCTACCATGCCCCGGGCACGGAAGTCCTCGGCTCGGCGTTCAAGCAGGCCGAGCGCGTCATAACCATCGACGACCTCCTGCTGACTGACCACTTCGTCGCCAACATCGACGAGGCGATGATCCACTTCGACATCCGCTCGGAAATCTCCAAGCAGATGGGCGAGGAGCTGGCTCAGGCATTCGACAAGAACGTCGCTCGTGTGGCCGTCATCGCGGCTCGTCAGGGCGGTGTGGTCGACGGCATGCCGGGGGGCTCGGCGCTGACCAACGCAAACTTCCTCACGGATAGCGACGTGCTGGCCGAGGCCTACTTCGATGCGGCTGCGGCCCTGGACGACAAGTTCATCCCGGCGACCGACCGCTACGGCTTCCTCAAGTCGGTCCAGTACTACATGCTGGCTCGCAACACCAAGGTCATCAACAAGGACTGGGGCGGAGCTGGCTCGTACGCGGACGGCTCCGTCGTCAAGATCGCGGACATCCCACTGGTCAAGACCTCGAACCTGCCGAACGGCACGGTCGTCGCTGACGGCCCGGCGAAGTATCAGGGCGACTTCTCGACGACCGCCGGCCTGATCATGCACAAGGGTGCGGTCGGCACGGTGAAGCTCCTCGATCTCGCCGTCGAGGACGAGTACATGGTGTCCCGTCAGGGCACGCTGCTCGTCGCGAAGTACGCGGTCGGCCACGATTGGCTGCGGCCGGAGTGCGCGATCGAACTCAAGACCGCCTAAGGTCTCATCACAAGCCGGGGCTCCGAAAGGGGCCTCGGTTTTTTTCGTTCCGCCGGCGACGTCCGGTGATCCCCTCCCTCAGAGACATCAATGGCAATCGGCTCGACACCTCTCACCGAGCTTGAGGCCATCAATGAGATACTCGCGGTCGGTGCTGACAGCCCGATCTCGTCGCTCGACGACAACGAGATCATTGATGCCTCGCTCGCAGCGTCCACGCTCCGCTCCACACTTGTCGAAATCCAGACGCGGGGCTGGTCCTTCAACACCGACGAAGGCCTGAAGATCGTACCCGATCAGGAGGGCTTCATCCGACTTCCCCGGAACACGCTCAGGGTCGACACCTCGGGCGACAGCGCCAGCATCAACTGCGTCCAGAGGGGTCTGCGGCTCTACAACAAGGACGGCCACACCTACGTCTTCGGCGCTCCGGTGACCGTGGATATCGTCCAAGGCCTCGACTTCGAGGACCTCCCTTCGACTGCCCGCATGTACGTCACGATCCGGGCGGCCCGGAAGTACCAGGACCGCTACTTCGGCGATCAGGCGGAGCACTCCTACACCGCGCAGGACGAGGCCTTGGCCCGCGCCGCGATGATGGAAGAGGAGATCGACGCCCGCGATCCGAACATGCTGACCGACAGCGCCTTCATGACGACGCTGCGGGGCCGGTCCTGATGGCGAAGATCAGCGGGTCCATCCCGAACTTCGCGAACGGCGTCAGCCAGCAGGCCATGGCGCTGCGGCTCGCGACGCAGGGCGACCTACAGATCAACGCCTATTCGACCGTGGTAGAGGGCCTCCGCAAGCGTCCCCCGACGAATTCGGTGGCGTCAATCGGCAACGACATCCCCTCTCAGGTCTACGTCCACTCGATCAACCGGGACACGAGCGAGCGCTACTCGGTGCTGTTCTCAGCGGCCGGCGTTCGGGTGTTCGACATCAACGGCGTCGAGAGGGACGTGAACGCCCCCGGCGGCTTCGGATACCTCGGGTTCAACTCCGGCATCTACCAGCGCCCGCCCTACCGCGCCATAACCGTGGGCGACTACACCTTCGTCACCAACACGTCAGTGGCGACTGCCATGGATGCTTCCGTGGTCGAGAGCCCGTCGAAGAGCGAGGCGCTCATCAATGTGATGGCCGGCAACTACGGCAAGGACTACACGATCTCGATCAACGGCACCGAGGTCGCTCGCTACCGGACGCCGGACGGCACAAGCGCGGCACAGTCCCCGGCCGTCGACACCGCCTACATCGCCCGGAGGCTCGCCACGGGTGAGACCGTGGCTCTGTCCAAGACGGTCAACGGCGACAGCAACGGCAACTGGACGTGGATGGCCACCGACAGCAACCTCGCCGGCAAGGGCATCAACGCCGCGAACGGTTGGACGGTGAGGGTCTTCAAGGGCTCGATCTACATCCTCCGCGAGGACGGCACGCCTTTCTCTGTCGCGGTCGAGGATGGCTACAACGGCCACGCCATGAAGGCGATCCAAGGCTCGGTCCAGGACTTCTCCGACCTACCGGCGTTCTGTGAAGATGGAATGGCTGTGAAGGTGAGCGGGTCCGTGTCGACGGAGTTCGACGACTATTACGTCCGTTTCGGGAAGCAGTCCCCGGACGACCCCATCTCCACCCCCGGTGTCTGGCGGGAAGTCCCGCAGCCGGGGATCAAGACACAGTTTGACGCCGCAACGATGCCTCACACGCTCGTCCGCGAGGAAGACGGAACGTTCACCTTCAAGGCCCTCGAGTGGGAGGCGCGGAAGGCGGGAGATGCCAAGACGATCCCGGAGCCGTCCTTCGTCGGCAAGGTGATCAGCGAGCTGACGTTCTTCAAGAACCGCCTCGGGTTCCTCTCTGGCGAGAACGTGATCCTGTCCCGGGAAGGGAGCTACTTCGACTTCTGGCGGGCTACGGCGACAGCGCTGCTCGACGACGATCCGATCGACGTGGCCTGCACCGATGCCGGGGTTTCAATCCTGCGCTCGGCCGAGGCCATCACTGACCGGCTTATCCTCTTCGCTGACCAGAAGCAGTTCTCCTTCATGGGCAACGAGCTGCTCACCCCGAAGACGGCCTCCGTTCGTGTGGCTACGGCCTTCCAGGCATCGGCCGTCTCGCGCCCCGTGGCCTCGGGCCCTGCGATCTTCTTCGCAGTAGACCGGGGGCAGTTCTCGATGGTCCGGGAGTTCCGGGTCGACGACAGCACGGGAGTGGCGGATGCCGATGACATCACCGGGCACGTTCCTCAGTACCTCCCCGGCCGGGTCATCAAGATGGCCGCGTCGACGCACGAGGACATCCTTGTCGTCCAGTCGGATGGAGCCGTCGAGGCGCTCTACGTCTACAAGTACTACTGGGCCAATAACCAGAAGCTGCAGGCGAGCTGGTCTCGCTGGGAGTTCCCGGGCGTATCCAAGGTCCTCGACTTCTGGTTCGTCGAGAGCCGGCTCTACGTGCTGGCCGGCAGGGCGAACGGCGTGTTCATCGAATACATGGAAGTGCAGCCCGGAGGCACTGACGAGGACAACACCTTCGTCACGCACCTCGACCGGCGCTTCCGCGTCGAGCCCAGCAGTGCCCGGACCTACGACCCGTATACCGACCTGACCTACATCCCGATGGAGCAGGTGGCCAACGACGACGCATATGTCGTGGTCACGGCCGGTTCCGGCTCGTCGTCCATGCAGCCGGGGCTCGAGGTCGAGGTAACCGAGTTCGGCACGAACCACGTCATCGTCCGGGGCGATCTTCGGGACGTCCCGGTCCATCTGGGCGTTCCCTACGAGATGCGCTACCGGCTCTCGACGATCTTCCTCCGCGAGCAGAGCCGGGGAGGCGGGACCGAGGTCATAACAGAGGGCCGGCTGCAGCTCATCCAGTTGCTTCTCCAGTTCTCGAAGACGGCATACTTCCGTGTCGAGATCACCCCACTCGCGCAACAGATGCGGGCCTACTTCACCAACGGCCGGCTCATGGGCGATCCTCTCAACATCACCGACAAGGTGACGCTGGGAGACGGGACGTTCCGGGTGCCGATCCTGTCGAAGAACGACCGCGTCAGGATCGAGCTGGTAAACGACAGCTACCTTCCGTGCTCGATCCTCGCGGCCGAGTGGGTAGGCAACTACGTCATGAAGTCGAAGAGGACCTAATGCCGCACATTCGCAGGGCCACCGTGGCCGACGCCCGGTCACTGGCCCCGCGTTTGCGGGAGGCCGATCGGCAGGAGTGCGTGGCGATGCTGGGGCTGGAACCCCAGGTCGCCCTGCCGCTCACCCTCGAGACGACACCCCACGCATGGGCCATGATTGACGACGACGGGCAGTGCATAGGCCTGTTCGGCGTTCAGGGCGTCGACCTCCACCCGTATTTCGGTATCGTCTGGATGTGCTCGTCCCCGGAGCTGCTCAGGTACCGCCGGCTGCTCCTGACCGAGGCCCCTAAGTGGCTCGAGCGCCTCCACGATCTCTACCCGCTCTTGGGCAATCACATTGACGTCCGCAACACCACGCACGTCCGCTGGCTCCTCCGAATGGGCTTCTCGCTCCTGAGGGTCGTCCCGGAGATCGGCGTGGAGCGGAGGCCCTTCATCGAATTCGCAAAGCTCAGGGATACACCATGTGCCCAGTCGTCATGACACTGGCTCAGTTCGCGCTGTCGGCCGCCGGAGCCATCACCGGCTATTCGGCCGAGAAGCAGCAGGCTGCGGCGCAGCAGCAGTACTACGAGAATAATCGGATTGCGGCCAACAAGGCTGCGGTCAACACCTACGCTTCCCAGCAGAACCGCGCCCTCCAAGAGAAGGCGGCTGCGTCGCAGGAGGAGCAGAAGCTGAACATCGACGCAATGAAGGGCCGGTCCACGGCTCACGTCGCGGCCGGAGAGGCCGGGGTCTCTGGCCTGTCCGTCGACGCTCTCATTGCCGACTATTACGGGCAGCAGGGCCGCTACGAGCGGACGCTCTCGAACAACTACCAGATGAACGCCGACTACCTGCGCGGCGAGATGGACGCGACCCAGGCTCAGACCGAGGGCCGCATCAACTCCGTCCAGCAGGCTCAGACCCCCAGCTTCGCCGACGCGGCACTCCGCATTCTAGGGGCCGGGGTCGACAGCTACGGCAACTATCAGCGCTTCAAGAGGATGGCCGCTTAATGGCTCAAGGACGAGTTCAGGCTCCGGAGCTGCAGGGTAATCTCCCCCTGCGGCCCGCTCCGATCCAGTCGGACACCTATGCCGCGCCGGCTCGTCCGGCCGCCAACACCAACCTCACGCGCCTCGCCGACGCCCTTGGTTCCTTCTCCAGCTCCATCGGCAGTCTCGTCCCCCTGATGAAGCCCTCCGACAAGGAGCTGCAGGATCAGGCCTGGGCCGAGCAGCGGAAGTTCTCGGGTTGGACCCGGGACGACTACGTCAAGGCGGTCGAGGATGGCTCGATCCCCAACTACGACAACCAGTTCGCCCAGAAGGCGATCCACGCATCGTTCGGAGACGAGTACGGCGCTCACCGCGTCGACCAGCTCCAGCAGGACCTGACGCGGAACTTCGACTGGGACCATGGCAACGTCGACCAGTACCTCGCTCAGGCGACCAAGGCCGACATCGACAAGTACGGCTCCGACCGAAACTTCGGTGCCGCCTACATGCGCCGAATGGACGGGCTGCGTACGTGGGCCATGGACTATGCCACGAAGCGCAAGTCGTCCGACTTCGTGGACGCCCAGAACCGCGCCGCTTTCGGCTTCATCGACACCATGGTCGACGACGGGATCAAGACCGGGACCGACCCGAGGAAGATCGCGGACGGCATCTATGGCCAGTATGCCAACCTCGGTAAGGACGGCACCCTCGGCGTCGACTACAAGCAGCTCGATCAGGAAGTCCTGAACAAGGCCCGCCGGATTGCCGCCACGGCACCTGAGGTCGCGCTGGCACTGATCTCGCACGAGCGCCCCGGCAAGGATGGCTCGCCGCGCTCCCTCATGTCGAACCCGGACATGCAGGATACGGTCCTCCAAATCCAGCTAACGGCCAAGAAGGCGGTATCGCTGCAGGAGGAGCAGCAGTTCAAGACGACGCTGCGCGACCAGAACTACCAGCTCCTGCGCCACGGCAACGCCGACCAGATTGCCGACATCCACTACAAGACGCTGACGGGCGACGAGAAGACCATCACCGTCAAGCAGCAGCAGGACTGGGCCGAGGAAGACTTCCAGAGGCACTCCCAGAACATAGCCAAGGGCAACCGGGAGACCCAGCCGGAGACGCTCTCCCGCGAGCTGCGTGCCTACCGCCTGTCCGGGATGAAGCACCCCGGGCTCTCCTCGGCCGTGACCGGGATCGCAGACATGGCGTCGATCGACCTTGAGCAGGACCCGGAGGGCAGGCAGAAGCTCCTCGGCAAGCTCAAGGCCTACGAGTGGCTGCAGAACGAGAGCACGGCCTCGCTTCTGGCCTATACCAAGGAGCCCGATCGACAGTTCGCCGAAACGTATCTCATGGCCGAGAAGTACCTGCATCAGGACCCGGATACCGCGCTCAGCACGGCGATCCGCACCACGCAGGTGACCAAGGAGGGCATGGAGAGCGTCCAGAAGTACCAGCGCGAGATCGACGCCCAAGTCAACAGCCTCGGCACCAAGCCGGGGTGGATTTGGGGGACGAACAGCGCCGAGCCGGCCAACTCGTCCATCGCCAAACAGCGGGTCACGAACCTCGCCCAGACCTTCGTCAGGCTGGGGCTGAAGCCCACGGATGCGGTGGAGCAGGCGGCCGAGGCCGTCAAGAAGACCTCGATCACCTATAACGGCGTTCTCCTCGACATGCAGGGGCAGGACCTCCCGCAGAACTTTAGCGAGGCCTTGGACGATGCGATCGCTGATTACGCGAAGAAGGCCCCGCTAACACTCAAGCGGAACGACATCAGCCAGTCAGACATCTCGGTAGCGCCTGCTCCCTCGGGGACAGCCTCAGGCGGCCGGCTGATGCTTGTCGACAAACACACCATGCTGCCCGTCTTCGACGACAAGGGACAGGCCGTCTTCATCAACCTCTCCCAGCTCCGGCAGTCCTCCAAGGTCAAGCAGGAAGCCAAGGACCGCGAGACCGTCCGCAATGCAGCGCTCAACAGCAGCATCGCCGCCAAGGGCCTCGTGCAGGCCGTCGACACGGACGGCAAGACGTACTGGGTCGATAAGAGCACCCGGGAAATCTACACCTACAGCTTCGGCCAGAAGGACAGCGCCCCGCGCTGGTCCAAGACCGGGCAGCGGTACAAGCGGGGTGTCCTCACGACGCCTCAGGGCGGCTTCGTCTTCGGCGGCAAGGCTGCGAAGGGTGTCGGCAACGCGGTCCATGGCGCTGAGGCCGCAGCCGAGAACGGCATCGTGCATCACCCTCTCCGGTACCTCTGGGACGGGATGCAGTCCGGCTGGGATGCCGTGAAGGACGGACACGTCCAGCTCGGCCCCGTGGAGATCGGCACGCCGCCCGCCGCAGGGAAGTAACCAAAGCAGGCCCTCGGGATGAACCCGGGGCCTTTCCTATTCCACCCCCGGAGTTTTGAATGTCCGATAATTTCGTCCCGACAGGCAGCTACGTCGCCCGAGGCGTTGAACACGTAGACCCCCGCCTTCGCGAAATTCTCCAGAAGGCCAGCGAGACCTCTGACTACCGCGTTGAGGCCTACTCCGGCTTCCGCCCGGGGGACCCCCGATTTCACGGCAAGGGAGAGGCGACCGACATCCGGCTCGTCGACAAGAAGACCGGCAAGGCCCTGCCGAACTACCAGACCCCTGAGACCTTCAGCGCCTATCAGGCATTCGCCAACGATGCTCGGAGGGCCCAGCAGGAGCTATATCCCGAGCTGGATCAGGCGTTCCGTTGGGGAGGGTACTTCGGCGGACCCAGGGGCAAGTATGGGTCGATGGACCTAATGCACTTCGACCTCGGGGGATCGCACAGTCTCGGCATGGCCGGGGGCTCCTGGGAAGGGGGCCTGAACGATCACCAGCGTCAGCTCTACGGCATGACCGGTGCTGGGACCCCGGCCTCTTCGGACCCGGTTCAGTCTGTGGTCGATGCGGCTCCCGGACCGGTAGCGCGTGGTCCTCTCGCCAACGCAGCAACCCCGGCTCCTGCCGAGACCGTCCCGGACCCCCGAGCTGAGGGCAACCTCGGCACGTCCAACATCGAAATCCCGGCCGACCCCGCCCCAGCCGTCCAACAGCCCGACGCCGCTCCCGGCATCTGGCAGCTCGAAAAGGACGCCTTCAGCGTCGAGCAGACGCTGCCTTGGCTCCTCCAGCAGGGGACCGATACCCAGCCCGATCCAAACTGGTCCCTGACCACGGACAGGCTGTCGGCCGACCTGAAGGAGCGCGGTCTCGATCCGCAGGAATACGCATCTTGGATGCAGGGGAGCCACTCGGAGGCGAACTATCAGGAGAACCTCGGCAAGGCCCAGATTGATCTCGAGCGCCAACAGCGGCTCGCCCAGGGCGGGCTGACGGGTGGCTTCCTCCGGCTGGCCAACTCGATCCTTGACCCGATCGCCCTCGGTGCCGACATTGCGGCCTCCACGATCGTTCCCGAGGTAGCCTTCGGGCGCAGGGCCGTCCGCACGGCTCGTGCCGTGGAGACCGCCTTCGGGGGCGCTGCCGGTGGCCTCGCCTCGGCCGGTGTGAGTTACGCCGTCAATCCGCACCGGGACCAGATGGACCTCCTCTACGGCACGGTCTTCGGGTTCGGCCTGGGCGGCTTGGCTGGTACCCTCGGCAAGAGCGAGCACACGCTCGCGGAATCGGCGGCCGCCACGCGCATGGCGCAGAATGAGGTCTCGGCGCACGAGGGCGTGGACCTCCCCGGGATAGCCATGGCCGGTTCTGCAGGTGCTGCCCGATCTGCTCCGGAGCGGGAGTTCCTCAATGACGAGGCGTTCCAGTTCGTCCAGCACGAGGATGCTCCGAAGAGCGCGTTCCTCCGGGCCCGTGGCGATCTCTTCGCCATGCTCGACAAGTCCAAGAACCCGGTCACCCGGCTGCTCGCTGGTCTCGTCAACGACGGCACCGGCAAGGTCGGCGGCGCTATCAACGCCTTTGCGGCGTCCGAAGAACGGGCCATGTTCCGCGACGAGTGGGTTTCGGCCTTCCACCGCTTCTACAACCCGGCCGCCAAGGAGTTCCTCGCCGACAACGGTGGCGTCCTCGGCCGGGCCCGGGCAGAGCTGGAGTTCAACCGACAGGTCGATACCTACATCCGAGATCGCTCGGTCGCCCGGGAGCAGAACTATCACAAGGCCGTGGTGCGCCTCGGCAATCAGATCGCGAAGCTGCAGGCGGACATGCTGGAGATGGCCCGGAACCCGTTCGTGCGTGAGCGGCTCATCGGCCAAGCCGTCAAGGGCTTCGAGGAGGTCAGGCCCGATCCGCACTACATGATGCGCCTCTGGGACCCCGACCGCGTTGTCCTCGCCACGAGGGAATACGCTGACGGCACTCTCGACGACTTCGTCTTCGGCGCGATGCGCTCGGCTAACCCGGACGTAGACGAAGCTCTTCTCCGGAGGACCGCCAAGGGCTTCGCCAAGGCAATCATCAGCCGCGCACACGGTCTAGACGATGTTGCCGTCCGCGCTCTGGGAGCCGAGGACATGCAGTCGCTGGTTGAGGTGCTCACGTCCAACGGGGTGTCCAAGGCTGACGCCGAGGAGCTGCTCCGGTCCTTCCGGGGTAATAGCCACGCGGATGGCAAGCCGATCCATGCTCAGGATGACGGCGGTCGGGACGCTCGGGCCAAGCGGCGCATTCTTCTCGACGAGAGCTACCGCCTCTCCCGGCCCATTCGTAAGGACGGCACCGTGGACGAGGAGGGTCTCGGCCTCGACGACTTGATCGTCAAGGACGCGGCCTACGCCTACACCCGGTACGCTGACAACATGGCAGGCCTCGTCGCTCTGGCACGCTTCCGCCTCAAGGACCCGGTCACCGGAGATATGCTCGTAGACGGGATCACGAGCGACGGAGAGTTCGGCAAGCTCATCGACATCGTGCGCAAGCGCGGTGCTGACGAGGTCTCCAAGGGCCACATGACTCAGCGCGAGGTCGACGCCGATGTCCAAAGGCTCGAGTTCGCCTACAGCGCTATCCGGGGCCGCCCCCTGTCAGACGTCGAGAAGACCGACGCCGGCTGGTGGATGCGGTCCGTCAGGAAGTTCAACTTCTCGCGGATCATGAACCAAGTAGGGTTCGCTCAGGTCGCCGAGGCAGGCGTCACCGTTGGTGCGCTCGGAGTGAAGGCTGCTTTCTCCCAAGTGCCGGCCCTGCGCCGCATCATGACGGAAGACGGGGAGACTGTTCTCAAGTCTGGCCTCGGCCGGGACCTTGAGGCGTGGCTCGGCGACGTCGGGACGGAGCGCCTTCGCCATCCTACCGACTACCAGTTCGACGAGGTCACGGGCCTGCGCGAAGAGGTAGGGCGTGGGTGGCGGGCCAAGGCTGACAGCCTCCTGCACAAGGCCAACAGGGTCACCTCGGAGGTCTCCGGGATGACCCAGGCCAACATCCTGCTCGAGCGCTGGACGGCCGCCTCGATCGTCCAGAAGTTCGCCAACATGGCGGCGAAGGGCGGCAAGGGCATGAGCGAAGCCCGCCTCGCTGACCTCGGTCTCGACAAGGACATGACCTCCCGCATCATGAGGATGTTCAACGAGGAGGGGAACTTCGAATACACCCCGAGCCTGATCACAGGCCGGAAGGTGGCTCGGGCCCACTTCGACGCGTGGAACGACAAGGAGGCCGCTGAGGCTTTCCGTCGAGCTGTCTTCCGCTACGGCCGGCAGCTCATCCAGAAGAACGACATCGGCAACATGATGAAGTGGATGTCGAACCCGGCCGCTAAGATGCTGATGCAGTTCCGCACCTTTATGGTCGGGGCCTATGGCCGGCAGACACTCAAGGCGCTGCACTTCCGGGATCGACAGGCAGCGATGGCGGCGATCATGACCACGGCCGTTGCCGGGGCCGTCTACGTGCTGCAGTCCAAGCTGCAGGCCGTGGGCCGCTCCGACGCGAAGCAGTGGCTCGACAACCGCCTGACATGGAAGAACATCGGGACCGCCGCCTTCGCTCGCGCCGGGTACTCCTCAATCCTCCCGATGCTCATCGACACCGGCCGCTTCACGGTCGGAGCTGACGGGCTATTCTCCCACACCAGGACGACGGGGCAGGCCTCGAACATGATATTCGGAAACCCGACGTCCGGCGGCATCGACGACCTGACGCAGGCGACCAGAGCGCTTGCCGGCCTGTTCGAGGACCGGCCATGGTCTCAGCAAGAGGCGCGTCAGGTCCAGAGGATCATGCTCTACGGGAACTTCCTGCCAGTCTCGGCTGGGATCAACTCCCTGATCGGAGACCTCCCGCTCTACGCGCCGAAGGACAACTAAGCAGAACCGGGAGAGGGGACCAGTGCGTCCTCTCTCCTCCACTCATGCAACCCTTCCACAGGGACATCAATGGCATCTCCCATTCTCTCCTTCGTCTTCTACGACGGCGATGGAGCCTCCAAGGATTTCACCTTCGACTTCCCGTATCTCGATAGGGATCACGTCAAGGTCTACATCGACGGCGTCTCCTACGGCGACTTCGTCTGGATGGGCGCTTACTCGCTCCAGTTCGCGACGGCACCGGTCGAAGGGACGAAAGTCCAGATCAAGCGCGAGACCCCGGCTGATAGCCCGCTGGTGTCGATCAAGGACGGCTCCTCGCTGCGGGCCGTCGATCTCAACCGACAGGCGCTGCAGGCCATGTACGTGGCGCAGGAGGCCTACGACCGCGCCGTCTACATCTCGACCTCGTGCATCATCGCCCCGGAGAGTGACGCCGGCCGGGTCGACCTCGTGATCCCGTCGATCGAAGACCGCGCCAACAAGATCATGGGCTTCGACGGCGAGGGCCGCTTCATGATCTACACAGAGTACAACATGCCGTCCGGGCCGAAGGGGCCGCAGGGCGACAAGGGCCCGACCGGAGATCAGGGGCCCCAGGGCATCGTGGGGCCGCAGGGGCCGCAGGGTATTCGTGGGCCGCAGGGAGATCAGGGCATTCCCGGCATCCAGGGTCCCGAGGGACCTCAGGGCCCGCGCGGTGATCTGGGCCCGTCATTTGAGCCTGAGGCTCTCGGCCCGACCGAAGCCCGTCCCCAGTACGATGCCGAAGCCGAGGGCTTCTCGTTCCTCGACCTCACCGAGGGGAAGATTTACTTCAAGCTCTCAGCCGCGCCCGGGGACTGGTCCAACGGTGTCGCCTTCGGACAGGGCCCTCAGGGCCTTCAGGGCGTCCGGGGCCCGCAGGGCGTCGTTGGCCCGCAGGGTCCCGAAGGTCCTCAGGGACCACAGGGTACGCAGGGCCCTCAGGGCGTCGTTGGCGCGCAGGGGCCGAAGGGCGACAAGGGCGACGAAGGTAAGCCGTGGGGCGTCTACCGGGGTCTCTACTCCTCGACGAACGTCTACGACAAGGGAGACGTCGTCACCTATAGCGGCAGCTCCTACGTCCGCCTCGTGTCGACCGGCGACAACACCGGCCTCCCCACCAATGCGACCTACTGGGGGCTCGTCTCGTCTAAGGGGGATACCGGACCTCAGGGTTCTCAGGGCCCGGCTGGCCCGACTGGGCCGCAGGGTCAGAAGGGAGACACCGGACCTCAGGGGCCTCAAGGGCCGCAGGGCCCCTCCGGCCCGCAGGGCCTGACTGGACCGCAAGGCGCTACCGGCCCACAGGGTCCCGCCGGAAACCTCGCGGTCTACACCGGCACGTCCGCCTCTGAGACGGTCTACCCGGTCGGTCACATGATGATCGTCCAGGGAAGCAACCTTCCTCTGAACGCGCCTGTCTCGGTCAATCTGCAGGGCACGTGGCGCTGCCGAGGAACCTTCACCGACCAGTACAGCCCGTACTCGGACGGCTCGATCCTGCGCGTCTACTACAACCTCATCCAACGGGTGGCCTAATGGCGTTCGACACCGGTTCTGCCGATCTTGGGCAGGACCCCAACTCCGTGGTGGGCTTCGATGGCCCGCCCGGAGCAACCGGGCCTCAGGGCCCTCGGGGAGACCGAGGCCCGCCGGGGCCACTCCTCGACTACCTCACCCAGGACAATCTCGACGGCCGGTACATCAGGTCGATCGGAGGTAAGGTATCTGGTGAGCTGCAGTCCACCAGCGCCAACTGCTATCGGATGGTGCAGGGCAACTACGGTGCGTTCTGGCGAAACGACGGCAGCGGTCTCTACCTTCTGCTTACGGCGGCGGGGGACCAGTACGGCCTGTGGAACGGCGTCCGCCCCTTTCAGGTCGATCTGGTGTCGGGCCTCGCCTACATCAACAACTCTGTGCCGTGGACGGCGGCGAACTTCGACCCAGCGACGAAGCTGGACGCCGCTTCCTATAGCGCCGCCGACGTCTTGGCGAAGATCAAGACGGTTGATGGGCCCAACTCTGGGCTGGACGCTGACCTGTTCGATGGCCGGGACAGCGGCTGGTATACCGACGTCGTTGCGAGGTTGGGCTACACCCCCTTCAGCGCCGCCGGGGGCGCGGTATCTGGCAGCATTATCCTAGACAACGGAGCATCGGATACTCCCGAAATCCGGTTCCTAGACGATCCTCATGGGACCGCTGCTTATATCGACATGAGCCTTGAGGTGTGGCGGGTCTACGGCTCCTACCGAGGCGGTGGAGCGGTCGTCCCTCTGCAGGTCAACCTCGCGGACCAGTCCGTCACGGTCAGCGGCCAGCTCTACGCTGGGACCGGCGTTCATGCGAACGGCGGCAGTCTCTCCGCTCGCGACAACTGCTACGTCGGAAACAGCGCTGCCTTTCTTCAGACGAACGGCGATGTCTATGGGCCGGCGTGGGGCGGCTACCTCAGCAACATCATCTCCGGCATCCCCTACCGGGCTGGGGCCGCAGGAATCGGCTCCCTTGGCTTGTTCCGCTGTTCGGTCAACTGCAACCACGGAGCCTACATCGCAGGCTCGAACCTCAAGTGGTGCTCGATCCAGCCCAGCTCTGGCACGAACGATAACAACCAGTTCGCGGCCGGCACGTGGATGGCTCTCTGTGACATGGGGAGCTCCTCTGACCGGATCGGCCTATTCATGAGGGTGGCGTGATGTACGAGTTCAGGAACGCCAGGTACTCCTCGGCGGATCGTTCGGCGATGGACATGGAGATCAACCACCCTGTCATGGGGTGGGTGCAGTGGACCGCCAACCCGCTCGATCGAGAGACGATAGAAGACGGCAGCGTCGTTCTTGGGAAGGCGATGTTCGACGCCGCCCTTGCCACCGGAACAGTGGCGGATTTCGTGCCGCTGTCCGGAGATGCCGCCCGCGCGGACTTCCCAGCCCTCTCCCCCCGACAGCTTCGGCTCGTGATGCTCGACCTGGGGCTGTCCGACGCCGATATCGTCGCCAAGATCAACGCGATCGGCGACGAGAAGGAGCGCGAGGCCTCTATGATCGAGTGGAAGTTCGCGACCAAATATGAGCGCCTGCACCCCCTCGTGGTGATGCTGGCCTCTGAGATGGGCTTCCCGCCCGAACAATTCGACGATCTCTGGCTCTACGGAGCAGGGCTCTGATGTCATCCGACAACATAGGAAACCCCCTCGTGGAGAACACCACGACCGCCGCCGCCATCGGCGCGGTGACGAGCCCTGCGTGGCTCCATTACCTCCAGTCCGCCTCCGACATGGCGGCAACCGTGGCTCCCATTCTCGGTGCGCTGTGGCTCGCCGTGCAGATCGGCACGAAGCTCTATTCCGTGATGAAGGCCAGCAAGGGATGAAGACCGACAGCAAGGCGATGGCCTCGCTCTTCGACGCCTTCGCCGAGGTCCTCCGGGACACGGTGGTCAACGGCAAGACGGTCGAGGACAAGGCCACAGGTGAGATCGTCAAGATCACCCCGGACGCGGCCACCCTGAACGTCGTCCGCCAGTTTCTCAAGGACACCGGCACCAACATTGCCCCGGGAACCAACCCGGTGGTGAACGACATTGCGTCCCGCCTCCCGTTCAACGGCGAGGAGTACCAGGACGACGCCTACCCCCGGCATTAAGCCACAGAGGCTGGCTGGGAGCGCCTGAGGTCTCAGACCCAAGACGATAGCCCCGAGCTGTCGAGGCGCTCCAGCCGGCCTTCCTGCGCCGCCTAGGCAATGTCCCAGTCGGGCTACTACGCCCGGGTCAAGGACGATCCTACCACCCGCATCTACCGCATCTGGAACAACGCCAGACAGCGAGCAAAACGGTCCTCGATCCCGTTCTCGATCTCCTTGGAGTGGTTCGCCGCCCGGGTTGAGGCAGGGGCGCTGTGAAGCGACCAACATCCCATTCGATA
>JBQCEN010000338.1:0-2468 GCA_051960215.1 Pararhizobium sp. | reverse complement strand
GCCCCCGGCGCGCGTTGGTCGCCCCCCGACGCGTCGCCCCGGGGCCCGCCGCTGTCGATGGCGCGTGGGGGCGCCACGACCGGCACCATCTTCGAGCGCATCGTCGTGACGGCACCGACGATCTCGTCGACGGTCTCGCCGCGCACCCTCAATGCCATCAGGAAGCCGCCGATCTGCGAGGGCGTCGCGTCGCCCGACATCATGATGTCGAAGGCGCGCCGCGCCTCCTCGCGATCGAGCGGATTGCCGCCGGCGACCTTGGCGATCAGCGACTTCAGATCAGGCATCGCGTGTCGATCCTCCCGGAACGGCCGCCACGGCGGGAGGCCTCAATAGTTGACGGCCTGATCGGCGAGGTTCTGGTTGACCGAGACGCCGTAGTGGCTCTGCAGCTGCGCGACCATCTCGCCGAAGAGATCGTCCGACATGCGCCCGCCGAGGGCTTCGACCTGGCGCGGCTCGAGCGCGTCGTAGCCTGACTTCGTCGATTGCTGCACGTCGGTGACCTTGAGGACGAGCTTGCCGCTGTTGTCCGCCGCTTCTGCCGCGGCGACCAGTCCCTTGGGGCCGGAGAAGGCGGCATTGACGGCCTGCTGGCCGAGGACGGCATCGCTGTCGGAGCGCTTGATTCCGGCCTTGTGCTCGACGGCAGCGCCGATCTCCGCGGCAGCCTGCTCCATCGTCTTCTTGCCGCTCTCGACTTCCTTCTCGAGCGCCTCGGCCTTCTTCTCCATCGCCGCGTCGACCTGGTCGCTCGTCCAGTCGGCAACGACCTTGTCGTGGACTTCCTTGAGCGTCCGGTCGTGGGCCGGCGTGACACCAAGGACCTCGGCCCAGAGATAGCCGTTCGCGCCGAGGTTCAGCGCAGGTATCTCGTCGCCCTGTTCGTTCGAGAAGGCCGCTTTCAAGAGGTCCTGCTCCTCGGGCAGCGACTTCACGGCGCTGCCGTCGGGCGCCTTGCCGCTCCTGTCGACCGCGTCGACCACCACGGGCTTCAGATGCTCCTTTGCCGCTGCTTCCTGAAGCGTCGCGCCGCCGGCGCGCGCATCCTCATAAGCGTCGTGGACGTCCTGGATGCGGTCATTGGCCTTCTCGACGGCAGCCGCCTTGCGGACCTCCGGCTCGACCTCCTTGAAGTCCTTGACGCTCGCCGGCTTGATCTCGGCGATCCGAAGGATGACCGGCCCGAACGGACCCTGCACGACCCCGGTCGTGCCGCCCGCGCTCGGCACGGAGAAGGCCGCATCGGCCACGTTCTTCTCAGGGAAGCCGGCCTTGGAATAGGTGCCGAGGCGGATGTCGGTGGCGCTCTTTCCCTGCTCCTTCGCGAGCTCGTCAAAGCTCGTGCCGGACTTGAGCTTCGCCTCGGCCGCTTCGGCCGCCGCCTTGTCGGAGAAGACGAGCTGGTCGATCGTGCGCTGCTCGGGCGTCCCGTAGTCGCTCTTGTGCGTGTCGTAATAGGCTTTCGCCTCTTCGTCGGAGACCGTCTTCGGATCGGCGATATCCTGCGGGGTCAGCGCCACATAGACGATCTTGCGGTACTCAGGCGCCGCATAGGCGCTCTTGTTGGCCTTGAAATACTCCTCCAGCTCCTTGTCGGAAGGTGGCTTGATCGGCCCGACCGATTCCTTCGTCACGAGGAAATAGTCTATGTCGCGCGTCTCGTTCTGGTACTGCAGGAAAGCGTTGACGAGCGCGACCGGCGGCTTGAGGCCGCTGCCGACCGCCTCGATGATCTGAGAGCGCTTCGCCGTCTGCGTCCGATTGGCGATGTAGTCGTTCTCGGTCATGCCGGCGTTGCTGAGAACCGCGCTGAAGGTCTGGCGGTCAAACTTGCCGGAGGCGTCATGAAAGGCCGGGTCCTCCGCGATCGACTTCGCAAGCTGGTCCTGCGAGAGGCCGAGGCCCATGTCGTTGGCAAGCTGGTCGATCGCCGCGCCCGCTGCGAGCTGCGAATAGACCCGGCTCTCGAGCCCGAGCTGCTTCGCCTGCTCGCGGGTCAGCTGCGTCCCGAACTGGCGCGACATCATCGCGAGGTCCTGGCTGTAGGCGAGGCGGAACTCATTCGGCGTCACCTTGACGTCGCCGACCTTGATGACGGCGTTGCCGCCGGCGAAGTTGTTGAGCAACGAGCCGGAGATGCCCCACACGCCGAAAGAGACCACGAGGAGGCCCATGAGCAGTTTGGCGACCCAGGTCTGGGCACCCTTGCGCAGCACGTCGAGCATGAAGTGGTGAACCTTTCGCAGTCTTGCCATGCGGCCCGGCGGCCGATTTGCCGGACCTTCTAAATCAAACGATCCGTGAATTGAAGTCGCCCCGTGGAATTCCCGGCAGCCGGCGACAATTGTGGAAGAGCATTTCCTTTCGCGTCGGCTTTTGTTACGGCCGCTGACGACAGATCCAGAGGGGAGGCGGGCGATGACACCCGACGTGCGTCCGATCGTTGCGGGCAACTGGAAGATGAA
>JBQCEN010000337.1:0-3700 GCA_051960215.1 Pararhizobium sp. | reverse complement strand
GGCGAGGTCGTTCATCTCGGCGAGGCAGACGGAATAGCCGCGGCCTGCGGCGTCGCGGGCGATGCCGCATCCATTGATCCCGCCGCCGATGACGAAAACGTCGACGCTTCGACTGTCCTGCAAGCCGTCCTCCCGTCGTTTCGGTCTGATACTGTCCCCGCCGATCCGAAACTTCCCGGACGTTATTCGAATAAGAACGAATGTCAAAAGAAAGTTTGCGAATCTTTGTGCCTTATCAGTCGGCGACAGCGCTTCGGCCCTTGCGAGCCGAATGAAGCCGCGGCACTGTCGCCTGCGGCCGTCCGGTGGCAGCGTTGGAGACTTGGAAAGGGCCATGGAAGCAGCATCGGTCGAGCGGCAGGTCCGCCGGATCGTCGGCAGTTTCAACGCCGGTCATGTGACCGAGGCGCTCGCTCTCTGCCGTGATGCGCTGCGCGCCGCGCCCGACGACCCGGCGCTTCTTCACCTCTATGGCAGCCTCCTCCTGCGCCAGGGTGACCACGCGGCCGCGCTGGAAAGCCTGGAGGCGAGCCTCGCGCGCCGGCCGGAGAACGCCGCCGCACATCTTCTTGCCGGTCGCGCGGCACGCGCCGTCGGACTGCTCGACGCAGCGATTCTTCATTTCGAGGCGGCGGTGCCCACCGGCGATCCGGAGGCGCTGTCGGAGGCGGCGCGAACGCTGGAGATTGCGGATCGCCGCGCAGCCGCCAGGGTCGCCTGGCAGGCGGTGCGCCGGGCGGCGCCCGGCTCGCGCGAAGCAGCGGCGCGCCTCGGCCGGCTTTCCTGGGAGGCCGGCGATCCGCGGGAGGCGCGTGATCTTCTGCGGTTTGCCGTCAGCGGCGAAGCGCCGGCCTCGGCCTGGTTCGATCTCGGCCTCGCCACTCAGGACCTCGGCGATTTCGAAGGCGCCGCCACCGCCTTCCGTACCGCCCTTGGGAAGAAGCCGGACGACGCGGAGGCGGCCTTCAATCTCGGGGCGGTGCTCCAGGAGCTTCACCGGCTGGACGAGGCCTTCGCAGCCTATCGGCAGGCCTACCGGCTGTCGCCGGCGATGTTCGGC
Organism: Pararhizobium sp.; assembly: GCA_051960215.1. Taxonomy (GTDB): domain Bacteria; phylum Pseudomonadota; class Alphaproteobacteria; order Rhizobiales; family Rhizobiaceae; genus Pararhizobium_B. Next base: position 2,640 of record JBQCEN010000337.1, on the reverse strand, counting down.
GCGGTCGCCAACGCACTGACCTCAGGCCCGAGCGGGGCCCTCTTCCTCGACAGGTCCGACCTCGAGATCTTTCTTCGCGGATGAGCGGCCGGCCTTGTCGCGGAAGCGCTTGCGGTAGACGCCGGGCTCCAAGAGGACCTCGCCGACGATCTGCGCATAACGGGCGGCCTGATCGATGTCGAAGCTTTCGAAGACGAGGTCCGGACCCGCCCGGGGCACCGGAAAGCATTGGACGACCGGCGTCCCCTTGGCGAGGACGCCGCTGAACTGCGGATCGGTCCAGACGGCGGGAAAGTTGATACCCGCATCGTGGAAGCGGTCGCAGTCGACGAGGCCGGTGACGGTGCGGAACGGCAGGTCGTCGCGGTTCACCGGATGGGTTGCATAGAGCGACCAGCCCTCCTCGAGCTCGATCGTCCAGAAGCTGTTGAACTTGATCGCGGCCCTGCCGCTTTCGAGCGGCGAGCCCAGCATCTGCTCCGGCACATGGAAGCTCAGGGGCGCCCGCGGATGCCGCTCCGTCGCCGGGTGCGGGATAAGCCAGTCCCAGGTGAAACGGCCGTTCTCCACCGCGACGTCGCAGGGCAGAAGGATCAGGAGGCCGTGCGCCATCGCGTCGATGAACGGCGGGCACTGCTTCACCGTCCGGATCTCGCGCCCGTGGACTGGCGAATGCGCCTTCGCCGGCATCGTCCGCAGCCATTGCGGGAGCATCGAGCGCGCCGGAACCGGCCGCGGCAGGATGTCCGCAAGTGCAGGATCACAACGAAGCACGATCCGCATGAAGCTCCCCACCCGACACGTCCGCCCGCATTCCGCGACGGCCTGGGCCCTTGCCGACGGAGATGAAGCCCGCATCAGCAACGGGCTACAACACGCCGAAACTGGTGCCCCCGGCAGGACTCGAACCCGCGACCCCCTGATTACAAATCAGGTGCTCTACCAACTGAGCTACAAGGGCATGGCCTTCCGATTAACATAACGGCGAAAGGTCGGGAAGGGACAGCCGCGGTGGCCGGCCCGCCATTCGCACGACTCCGCCGTCGCACGACGGGCGCGGATGCCCTGCGTCGTCTCGCTCGGTCGCAGTCGCCGGCGCTTGAAAAGCGGTGGCCACTTTCGGGCGAAACGCGCTAGACCTAGCTTCCCGCCTTCTGCCAGCCCGTCCGGAGCAGCCATGGCCCGCATGTTCGATTCACTTTCCTTCGTCGCCGCGCCGGGCGAGGACGCGCAGGCGGCGGCGCGTCATCTGGCGGCGCTCTACGGCAACGCGGCGCCGTCGGAGGCCGATGTCATCGTGGCCCTCGGCGGCGACGGCTTCATGCTGCAGATGCTGCACCAGACGATGTCGACGGGCCAGCTCGTCTACGGCATGAACCGCGGCTCCGTCGGCTTCCTGATGAACGACTATGCCGAGGAGAACCTGCGCGGGCGGATCGCCGCCGCCGTCGAGAACATCATCCGGCCCCTGATGATGCGCGCCGTCGACAGCGACGGCGAGGTCTACGAGGGGCTTGCGATCAACGAGATCTCACTCTTCCGCCAGTCCTACCAGGCGGCGAAGCTGCGGCTCTCAGTCGACGGCCAGGAGCGGCTCGCGGAGATCATCTGCGACGGATTGATGGTGGCGACGCCGGCGGGCTCGACGGCCTACAACCTCTCCGCCCACGGCCCTATCCTGCCGCTCGAGGCGCCGCTGCTCGCGCTGACGCCGGTCAGCGCCTTCCGGCCGCGGCGCTGGCGCGGCGCGCTGCTGCCGAACCGGTCGACGGTGGAGATCGAGGTGCTCGAGCCGGCCAAGCGGCCGGTCCACGCGGTCGCGGACCACATCGAGGTGAGATCCGTCCGCTCCGTCCGGATCGCCGAATCGGCGACGGCGACGGCACGAATCCTGTCGGATTCGGACCATTCCTGGGCCGACCGGATCCTTGCCGAGCAGTTCATGTATTGACGGAGCGTGGAGCGCGCCGTTCAGAGGTCGATATCGAGGATCGCCATCGAGAAGTTGTAGGAGAGCTCGCCATCCTCGTCGTCGCGGAAGACCACGCCGAGAAACTCGTCGCCCAGATAGACCTCGGCCGAATCATCCTTGCGCGGCCGTGCCTTGACGACCATCGACGGGTTGAAGGTCCGCTTGAAATAGGCGTCGAGCTTTCTCAGTTCTTCCGGTTTCAACGTGCTCTCCGATGCCGAATGTCTGCCGGCGCTTGTCGCATGGGCGCGTTCGGCAAGTAAACCCCGACGCCCTTAAAAATGCCGGCGCCGCGGCTCGCCTCACTCGGGACAGTTGGCGAGAAGCTGGTCCATTGCGCGCGAGGGCTCGTCGCAGCCCGCCGTCCCGACGATGCGCGCCGGCACGCCCGCCACCGTCGATTTCGGCGGGATCGGCTTGAGCACGACGGAGCCGGCCGCGATCCGCGAGCAATGGCCGATCTCGATGTTGCCCAGCACCTTGGCGCCGGCGCCGATCAGCACGCCGTCGCGGATCTTCGGATGGCGGTCGCCGATCTCCTTGCCCGTGCCGCCAAGGGTCACGTCCTGGAGGATCGAGACGTTGTCGCCGATGACGGCCGTCATGCCGACGACGAGGCCGGTCGCATGGTCGAGGAAGATCCCCTTCCCCATCTTGGCGGCCGGATT
>JBQCEN010000336.1:0-18766 GCA_051960215.1 Pararhizobium sp. | reverse complement strand
GTGCTTTGGCGTAGCGCCACGCCGGCTTTTCCTCTATCGGCGGGCGATGAGCGCGCTCCCCCATCCGGACACCGTCCTGATCATCGATTTCGGCAGCCAGGTGACGCAGCTGATCGCCCGGCGCGTGCGCGAGGCCGGCGTCTATTCCGAGATCGTCCCCTTCAACGCCGCCGAGGAGGCCTTCTCGCGCATCCGGCCGAAGGCGGTGATCCTCTCCGGCGGACCGGCATCGGCCACCGACACCGGCAGCCCGCGCGCGCCGCAGGCGATCTTCGAGAGCGGCCTGCCGGTGCTCGGCATCTGCTACGGCGAGCAGGTCATGTGCGCCCAGCTCGGCGGCCGCGTCGAGGGCGGCCATCACCGCGAGTTCGGCCGGGCCTTCCTCGAGATCGAAAGCGAGAGCGCGCTGTTCGACGGCGTCTGGGCGAAGGGCACGCGCCACCAGGTCTGGATGAGCCACGGCGACCGCGTGACCGCGCTCCCCGAGGGCTTTTCCGCGATCGGCACCTCGACCGGCGCGCCTTTTGCGGCGATCTCCGACGAGAGGCGCCGCTTCTATGCCGTGCAGTTCCACCCGGAGGTCGTCCATACGCCGGATGGCGCGCGGCTCATCTCGAACTTCGTCCACAGGATCGCGGGCCTCGCCGGCGACTGGACGATGGACGCCTACCGCGAACAGGCCGTCGCCGCGATCCGGAAGCAGGTCGGCGCCGGCCGCGTCATCTGCGGCCTCTCGGGGGGCGTCGATTCCTCCGTCGCCGCGGTGCTCATCCACGAGGCGATCGGCGAGCAGCTCACCTGCATCCTCGTCGACCACGGGCTGATGCGGAAGAACGAGGCGGCCGAGGTCGTCGCGATGTTCCGCGAGACCTACAACATCCCGCTCGTCCACGTCGACGCGTCCGACCTCTTCCTGTCTGCGCTCGAAGGCGAGAGCGACCCGGAGAAGAAGCGCAAGACGATCGGCCGCCTCTTCATCGACGTCTTCGAGGCGGAAGCGAAGAAGATCGGCGGCGCGGATTTCCTGGCGCAGGGCACGCTCTACCCGGATGTGATCGAAAGCGTCTCCTTCACCGGCGGCCCGTCGGTGACGATCAAGTCGCACCACAATGTCGGCGGCCTGCCGGAACGGATGAACATGACGCTCGTCGAGCCGCTCCGCGAGCTCTTCAAGGACGAGGTCCGCGCGCTCGGCCGCACGCTCGGCCTGCCGGAAAGCTTCATCGGCCGCCATCCCTTCCCGGGCCCGGGCCTTGCGATCCGCTGCCCCGGTGCCGTGACGCGCGAAAAGCTCGAGATCCTGCGCGAGGCGGACGCGATCTATCTCGACGAAATCCGCAAGGCGGGCCTCTACGACGCCATCTGGCAGGCCTTCGCCGTCCTCCTGCCGGTGCAGACCGTCGGCGTCATGGGCGACGGGCGCACCTACGAATATGTCTGCGCGCTGCGCGCCGTCACCTCCGTCGACGGCATGACGGCAGATTTCTACCACTACGACATGGACTTCCTCGCCCAGGCCGCAACCCGCATCATCAACGAAGTCCGCGGCATCAACCGCGTCGTCTACGACATCACGAGCAAGCCCCCCGGCACGATCGAGTGGGAGTGACCGGAACCCTCAGAGGGGCGCCGGGCTGATCAAGGGGCTGCACGGCGCTGCACGCTGATGCAGCGTCTCAATCGTGCAGAGGCTTGTCTTGGCACGGCGGCCGGCGCGTCATGTCCGGTCTGCGGCGGCTACCCTGGGGCCGACCGGGGGACGCGGGCGTTGCGGTCATTCCTTCCTCGCGCCCTTGGCCTTTTCGGCGTCCTTGTCCTGGCGCTTGCGCTCCGCCTGCTGGCGCTCGAGCTCCTTGTCGATGGTCTCGCGCGAGCCTTCCGGCGGCTCTTCCTGCAATCTGTGCGTCTCAGTCGGCATGGCGGTCTCCTCGTGTTCGCGTCGCGCCCAACACCGGCGGCAGCACCAAGGTTCCTCGCGAAAGGACGCTCGTAGATCGACCGGCGGATGTGCTTCGGCCGTGGCGCCTGTATCCTTGGCGGCCTACGAAACGGGAGGAACGACGCCATGAGCGACTTTTCCGACGAGGTGGAAGACCTGATCGCCGACATCTCGGAGGCCGAGCGCGAGATCGGCCGCGAGTTCGCCAACGAAGGCTTCTCCCACATCCGCGATGCCATGGAGGAAGGGGATTACCTCCAGGCCTTCGACTTTGTCCGCGAGCGCATCCTCTCCCTCCTCGACATCCTGAGGGAACGCCTCGGCCGGCTTCGCAGCGCAAGCGTCGAGACGGTCGAGACCGGCGAGGCGCGCGAGGACGTCCTGAAGATGATGGAACTGCATTCGCGCCTGATGGGCCTCTGGTCGCGGCTGGAGGATCTCGTCGACCTCACCCGCCAGAAGATGACCGCCGCCGGACGCCTCTCCTCGGCACTGCAGACGACGGCGAGCTGGCTTTCGACGCTCCAGTCCTGGCTGAAGCGCATCGGCGGGCAGCTCTGGCAGCTTCTCCTGAGGTTGATCACGCCGAAGGAGTGGAAGCTCTCCGGCTCCGTCGGCGCCGCCCCCTTCGGCCTTGCGAGCGCGACGATCGAGATCACCTTCGGCTGACGGGTCGTCAGGACATCCGTGTCGCCGCCTGCGCCTGTGCGAGGAAATCCTCGACCCGCTCCATGCCGACGTCGACGGCGCCGTCGAAGCCGGTGATCATCCGGTCGGCGCGGCTGCGCAGCTTTCCGTCATCCGTCCTGGTCTTCGTTTCCAGGAGCTGCGTCATCGCCATCAGCGCCGTCTGGTGCCGGTCCATCTCGGCGCGCGCCGTGGCGGGCGACCCGGCCGAGGGCGCCAGCGGCGAGACGGGCAGCGCCGCCGGACAATCGTCCCTTGCGGCCGGTCCGATCGCGCCTCCGAAGCTCTCCGCCGCAGCGGTGCGTGCGCCGAGCGGACCGAGGTCCCACTTGTCCGTCAGGTACCTGAGGAGGCTCGTATGGTCGAAGGTCGTCGAGAGCACGTCGCCCTTGCCGACAAAGGGCGAGACGATGAGGGCCGGCACGCGCACGCCGAACTGCGTGAAGTCGTACTCCTCCCGATGGTGGTCCGGCGGCACCGCCGACGGCGGCGTGACGTGGTCGTAGAGCCCGCCGTGCTCGTCGTAGAGGACCACGAGCAGGCTCGTCCGCCAGAGCGCCTCGTTCGCCCGGACCGCATTGTAGACGTCGGCGATCAGCCGTTCCCCGGCGGCGATGTCGTGCTGCGGGTGATCGTCGTTGGCGCCCGGCTGGAAATAGGTCGGCTCGATGAAGCAATAGGCGGGAAAGGGCGTCGCCGGGTGCTGCGCGACGTCGCGGTAGAAGCCGATCATCTTCCGGTAGTTCGCGGCGTTGCGCGGCTCGAGCTGGTTGACGAGGATCAGCGACTGCGGGATGTCGCCATAGTAGACGCGCCAGGACTTGCCGCGCTCGTTCAGCCGGTCGAAGACGGTGACCTGGTCGTACCAGTGCAGGTTCGCGTCGAGGATGCCGTTCGGCATGCCGACCCGACCGAGCGACGTGCCGCTGTGGACGAAGAAGCGGTTCGGCCAGGTGGGACCGGGCACGGAGGCGAACCAGCGGTCGCAGACGACGAAGTCGCGGGCGAGCGCATGCAGCGCCGGCAGGTCGTCGAAATACTTCATGATCTCGGCGCGGTCGTCACGACCGGCGTTCGGATAGGCGCGCGCGAAGTCGGCGACAAAGCCGCTGTTGCCGTCGGCGATCTGGGCAAGCACGTGGTTGAGCTCGTGGCGCGGGTCGTATCGCGTGATGCGGGCGGCGCCGGCCGCCTGACGGTAGACCCGCCGCTCCGGATCGCGGTTCGACCGGGCCGGCTCGCCCGGCGGCTGGATGCCGTCGAGGCCGAGCTCGCCGGCAAGCGCGCCGAGCATCTGGTCGAACGACCGGTTCTCGAGCATCAGCACGATGACGTGCTCGACGGGATCGCGATCTGCCGCCACGCCGCACCTCCAGGACGCCCCCGACGCGGAGCATCATGCGGGCGCCGCGCGGGGTCAATTCGGCCGATAGTCCGGTCCCCGGCCCGTCAGGCCGCGATCGCCTCGCGGACGCGCCGGAGATCGCCGACGAAATCACGCCAGGCCGTCTCCTTCGCCGCCTCGTCGGGCAGGCGCAGGCGATAGGAAGGATGGACCGTGATATAGCCCGGCCACCCGTCGAACGTCGCGCGGCCGCGGTTGCGGCCGATCGGCATCGCCTTGCCGGCCAGCGCCAGCACGGCCGTGGCGCCGAGCGCGACCACGATCTGCGGATGGACGAAGTCGAGCTCCTTCATCAGCCACCAGCGATAGTGCCTGACCTCGCCCGTCGTCGGCTTCTGATGGATGCGCCGCTTGCCGCGCTGCTCGTACTTGAAGTGCTTGACCGCGTTCGTGAGATAGCTCTCCTCGCGCGAGATGCCGGCTTCCGCCATCGCACGCGTCAGCAATTGCCCGGCCGGTCCGACGAAGGGCCGGCCCTGCAGGTCCTCCTGGTCGCCCGGCTGCTCGCCGACGAAGGCGATCGGCGCACCCTCCGGCCCCTCGCCGAGCACGGCCTGCGTCGCGCCCGGCACCAGCGGCCCCGCCTCGGCGATCAGCCGGTTCAGCGCCGCAAGGCTCGCCGGCTCCCGCTCCGCCATCGCGGCGATCGCCTTCTCCGGATTGCGCTTGAGCGGCATCGACGCCTCCTTCTCGATCATCTCCCGAACGCGCAAGGGAGCCGATTCGATCAGGGCCGGGATCGATTTCGCCTCCGGCAGGTTGCGCCAGTACTTCTTCGGCATCTCGGCGCGCATCGCGATCGGGTTCAGCCGCGCCGGATTGAAGATGCTCTCGTAATAGGCGAGCCAGCCGGCTTCGACGGCATCGTCCGCCGGCGCGTCGGCGCGCGCCCCCGGGGGACCGATCGTCAGCGTCTCGCGGTCCCAATGCAGCGAGCCGAGAGGGGTGACGATCGTCCAGTCCATGGCGCGGAAGCGCTCGACGAAAAAGGCCGCCGTCTTCTCGACGATGAAGTGCTCCGGCTCGAAGAAGGCGAGGAAGCGCTCGCCGCCGCCTTTCGTTTCGACGCGCCGGAAGCGCAGGAAGGCGTGCATCTTGTGCAGGTCGCGGCCGACCGACTTGCGCATTGCCTCGAGCCGGTGGACGAGCGGGTCGCTCGGCACCTCGAGAAGCCGCCGCTCGCCCCGCGTCACGCGCCAGGCCAGCCGGTAGAGGAGCGCGTAGCGCTCGGGGTCGCGATGGCAGACAACGAGGCCGATCAGCTCGGCGACGTCCTTCGGCAGCGACACCGCCGGCGCCTCGCCCGCGGCTCCGGCGCCGAAGAGGTCCGGCGCCTCGTCGCTCACCCAGGCGACCTCCTCCGGCGCGACGCCGTCGGAAAGAAGCCGGCGCACCGCCTGCCGGAAGCCGGAGAGGTCGGCGCCCTCGGCGAGTGCGATCTGGCGGCGGCTCAAAACAGGCTCAACTGCTCGGCGGGACGGACGAGCCGGCCGCGGAGATCGCCGCGATCGGTGAGTTTGCCCGGGTGATAGTCGGCGGCGATCAGGAACGGCCGCGCGCGGCGGAGCGCGCCCGAAAGACGGCCGACGTCGTCGAGGCGAAGCCGCGTCCGGCGCCGCGCCGCGACGATGCGCTCGACCGCCCTGCTGCCGAGCCCCGGCACGCGCAGCAGCATCTCCTTCTCGGCCGTGTTGACGTCGACGGGGAAGACGTGGCGGTTCTTCAGGGCCCAGGCGAGCTTCGGGTCGACGTCGAGGTCGAGCATGCCGGACGGCGTGCCGGCGGTGATCTCCTCGACGGAGAAGCCGTAGTAGCGGAAGAGCCAGTCGGCCTGGTAGAGCCGGTTCTCGCGACGCATCGGCGGCGACTTGACGGGCAGGAGCGCGCTTGCCTCGGGAATCGGACTGAAGGCCGAGTAATAGACGCGCTTGAGGTCGAAGCGGCCATAGAGCTCGGCGCTCGTCTTCAGGACGTCCGCGTCGCTCGCCGCGTCGGCGCCGACGATCATCTGCGTGCTCTGGCCGGCCGGCGAGAAGAGCCGGCGCTCCTCGCGCGCCTCCGTGATCCGCTCGTGCATCTGGCCCATGGCCGTCTCGATCCTGCCGCCGTCCTTTTCCGGCGCAAGCCGCTTGAGACTCGCGCGCGACGGCAATTCGAGATTGATCGACAGGCGGTCGGCCCAGAGCCCCGCCTGCTCGATCAGCCAGGGGCTCGCCTCGGGGATCGTCTTCAGATGGATGTAGCCGGCAAAGCCGTGGTCGCGCCTGAGCCTCTTCGCGACGAGCATCATCTGCTCCATCGTATGGTCGGGCGAGCGCGCGATGCCCGAGGAGAGGAACAGGCCCTCGATATAGTTGCGCTTGTAGAAGGCGATGGTCAGCGCGACGACCTCGTCGACCGAAAAGCGCGCCCGCGCCACGTTTGAGGAGCGGCGATTGACGCAGTAGGCGCAGTCGAAGAGGCAGTAGTTGGTCAGCAGGATCTTGAGCAGCGAGACGCAGCGTCCGTCGGGCGTATAGGCGTGGCAGATGCCGCAGCCGCTCGTCGCGCCGAGGCCGTCGAGGCCTGCGGCTCTCTTCGGCGCGCCCGAGGAGGCGCAGGAGGCGTCATACTTGGCGGCGTCCGCCAGGATCCGCAGTTTCCGGATGAGCGAAGGGTCCATCATGGTCCTTTGGCGTCTGATCTGATGTTCATCATATGTTCCGCAAGTCTGCGCGGCAAGACCCGCACGAAGACCCGGCTTTACATCGCGCGAGATTTGGGAAATCCTGCGCGTATGGGCGAGCTTTCGCGCGTTCAAGCGCGACTCGGCTCCGGTTCCTGGCCGTGGGAGGGTTGATGATGGTTCGTGGTTTGGCGATGGCGGCGTGTCTGGTCTCGGTCGTGGCGGTCGCCGCACCAGCCCATGCGGTTTCGATGTCCGAATGCAGCGCGAAGTACAAGGCGGCGCAGTCGGCGGGCACGCTCAAGGGCATGAAGTGGAACGACTTCCGCAAGGCCGAATGCGGTGCGGCGGCGACGAAGGCTTCGAAGAAGGAGACCTCCGGAGAACCCACCATGGCGAATACGGAGAACGCGCCGGAACCGGCGCCGACCAAGATGACGGCGCCGCGCGGCGTCACCTTCCCGAAAGCCATCGATCCGAAATTCGCCAAGGAGACGCCCGGCAAGGCGCGGCTGCACACCTGCCTCGAGCAGTACAAGGCCAACAAGGCGAACAACACGCTGAACGGCGTCAAGTGGATCCAGAAGGGCGGCGGCTACTACAGCATGTGCAATACCAGGCTGAAGGGCTGACCGGCCGCCGCGTATCACGCAGGAGCCTGCGCCCGGCGTCTTCGGCCGCGGGCGCAGGCTCGTTGCGATCCGCAATGGGTCCAAGCCTGCCGGCGAGCGATCGCACCGTCGAGCGTCGTCGGCCGGACGGCGTCGCCCCGCCGCATGAAGCCCACCCCCCGCGCGACGGCGGCGAGGGCGGTGGGCGCGCTGCCGTTGTCGCGCAGTATTGATGCATCCTGAACATAAGTCCTAGCGGATCGCACCATCTTATCCGCGCGGCCGCCGCCCCCTATGTCCCCTTCGTCCATCCCCACCGACGTCTCCGTCGAGACGGAGGTCGCCGCGTTCGCGCGCCAAGCAGCATTCGCACAGAAAGGAAGTCATCATGGATATCACCCGGAACGGCTCGCAGGCATCCGGAAAGGGGCCGGCCGACTGGTTCACCGGCACGGTCCGCATCGATCCGCTCTTTGCGGCCAACGCTGCGCGGCGCGCCGCGGCCGCGTGTGTGACCTTCGAGCCCGGTGCGCGCACCGCATGGCACACGCACCCGCTCGGGCAGACCCTCGTGGTGACCAGCGGCCTTGGCCTGGTCCAGCGCGAGGGCGGCCCGATCGAGGAGATCCGGCCGGGCGACGTCGTCTGGTTCGAGCCGGGCGAGAGGCACTGGCACGGGGCGTCGCCGACGACTGCGATGACCCATATCGCCATCCAGGAGAACCTCGACGGCAAGGTCGTCGACTGGATGGAGCACGTCACCGACGTTCAGTATCAAGGGAAATAGAAGAACGCCGTGGCGACCGATCCGGCGGATGCGATCACCGCCTTCGCCATCGGCCGGCGGACGTCGAGGTCAAGTGGTGCTGTTCCGGCCGGCCCGTCAGCCTTCCGGCGCGCCACTCAGCCGGCTCCGGCCGTGTCGGGCTGCTCCGCCCGTATCGTCTCGCCCGCCTGGCGGACCACCTCGGAAATCTGCATGAGCTGCTTTGCGAGCGGGCTCGTCTTGCGCCAGATCATGCCGATGGTCCTCGACGGCTCACGGCCGCTGAAGCGGCTGACCGACACGGCGGCCGAGCGGGTTTCCACCGCCACCGCCATCTCGGGGATCAGGGTGACGCCGATGCCGGCGCTGACCATCTGAACCAGCGTCGAGAGCGAGCTCACGTCCAGCAATTCCCGCGGCCGCGCCGACTGCGTACTGCAGAACGAAAGCGCCTGGTCGCGGAAGCAGTGCCCCTCCTCCAGCAACAGGAGCCGCATCTCGCGCAGCGTGTCCCGGTCCGGCACCGGCTTGCCCGCATCCGCGCTCGGCCGGACGAGCACGAATTTCTCGACGAAAAGCGCGATTTCCGTCAACGTTGGTTCCGACACGGGCAGCGCGACGATCGCCGCGTCGAGGCGGCCGTGGGCAAGTTCCTGGACGAGCGTCGTCGTGAGCGTCTCGCGCACATGAATGTCGAGGCCGTCATGCGTGCGGGAGAGCGTGTCGAGGACGGCCGGCAGCAGGTATGGCGCGATCGTCGGGATGATGCCGATGCGCAGCCGCCCCGCAAGCCGCGCCTGCGCGGAACGCGCCAGATCCTCCAGTTCCTCGACCGACCGCAGGATGTCGCGGACACGCAGAGCGAAGGCTTCGCCGAACTGGGTGAGCCGGGTCTGCCGCGCGCCCCGCTCGAAGAGCTCCGTCCCCAGCGATTCTTCCAGTTCCCTGATCTGCACCGACAGGGCGGGTTGGGAGATGGCGCAGGCATCGGCCGCCCGGCCGAAGTGGCCATGCCGGGCAAGCGCCTCGAAATAGCGCAGCTGTTTGAAGGTAAGACCTCTCATAAGGCAATCTTATCGCAGCCATTAGGAAATCCTAGTTAAATCAATGACGCCGGGTTGCTATTGAGGACGAGGCCGAATTTCGGGCGACAGCACGACTTAGCCGGCGGTCAGCCGCCGGCGCGCGCAGCCGCCCCTGCCACCGGAGCAGTTCAACGGCACTGAGCCAGGATCGGAGACGAAGATGGACGCAAAGACAGACGAAAGCGCGGGCCAGTGCCCGTTCAGCGGCGGCGCCCGCGGACGGAGCAACCGCGAATGGTGGCCCGACGCCCTCGACATCGAGATGCTTCATCGGAACTCGGCCCTGTCCGATCCGATGGGCAAGGACTTCGACTATGCCGCGGAGTTCAAGACCCTCGACCTCGATGCGGTGATCAGGGACCTGCACGCCTTGATGACGGATTCCCAGGCGTGGTGGCCGGCCGATTTCGGCCACTATGGCGGGCTGATGGTCCGCATGGCCTGGCATAGCGCCGGCACCTACCGCATCACCGACGGCCGCGGCGGCGCCGGCGCCGGCCAGCAGCGCTTCGCGCCGCTGAACTCGTGGCCCGACAACGTGCTCCTCGACAGGGCGCGCCGGCTGATATGGCCGATCAAGCAGAAATACGGCCGCAAGATCTCCTGGGCGGACCTGATGGTGCTTGCCGGCAATGTCGCGCTGGAGTCGATGGGCTTCAAGACGTTCGGCTTCGCCGGCGGCCGCGCCGACGTCTGGGAGCCGGAAGAGCTCTACTGGGGCCCCGAGGGCACCTGGCTCGGCGACGAGCGCTACAGCGGCGAGCGGCAGCTTGCCGAGCCGCTGGCGGCGGTGCAGATGGGCCTGATCTACGTCAATCCGGAAGGGCCGAACGGCAAGCCGGACGCGCTGGCGGCCGCCAAGGACATCCGCGAGACCTTCTTCCGCATGGCGATGAACGACGAGGAGACCGTTGCGCTGATCGCCGGCGGCCATACCTTCGGCAAGACCCATGGCGCGGGCGATCCCTCGCTGGTCGGTCCGGCGCCCGAAGTGGGCGCGATCGAGGACCAGGGACTCGGCTGGAAGAGCACGCATGGCTCCGGCATGGGCGCCGACGCGATCGGCGGCGGCCCGGAGGTCATCTGGTCGCAGACGCCGACGCGGTGGAGCAACTACTTCTTCGACAACCTGTTCAATCACGAATGGGAGCTCACGAAGAGCCCGGCCGGCGCCTGGCAGTGGCAGGCGAAGGATGCCGTCGCCGACGTGCCGGATCCCGCCGATCCGTCGAAGAAGCGCTTGCCGACGATGCTGACGACCGACCTGTCGCTGCGCTTCGACCCGATCTACGGGCCGATATCGAAGCGCTTCCACGAGAATCCCGACCAGTTCGCGGACGCCTTCGCCCGCGCCTGGTTCAAGCTCACGCACCGCGACATGGGCCCGGTCCAGCGCTATCTCGGCCCGCTCGTGCCGCAGGAGACGCTGATCTGGCAGGACCCGATCCCGCCGCTCGACCACGATGTCGTCGACAAGCAGGACATCGCCGACCTCAAGGCGAAGATTCTCGCCTCGGGCCTGACGGTGCCCCAGCTCGTCTCGACCGCCTGGGCGTCGGCCTCCACCTTCCGCCGCTCCGACAAGCGCGGCGGCGCCAACGGCGCGCGCATCCGCCTCGCCCCGCAGAAGGACTGGGAGGTGAACGAGCCGCAGCAGCTCGCGACGGTGCTGGCGAAGCTCGAAGCGACCCGGGACGCGTTCAACGCCGCGCAGGCCGGCGGCAAGAAGGTGTCGCTCGCCGACCTGATCGTGCTTGCCGGCGGCGCCGCGATCGAGAAGGCGGCGAAGGACGCCGGCCTCGGCGTCACGGTGCCGTTCACGCCGGGCCGCATGGACACGACGCAGGAGCTGACCGACGTCGAGTCCTTCGCCCCGCTGGAGCCGCGCTCGGACGGCTTCCGCAACTATGCCGGCAGCAAGCTGCAATACATGATGGCCGAGGAAGCACTGGTCGACCGGGCGCAACTCCTGACCCTGACCGGGCCGGAGATGACCGTCCTCATCGGCGGCCTGCGGGTGCTCGGCGCCAATGTCGGCGGCTCGAAGCACGGCGTCTTCACCGAGACGCCGGGCCGGCTCACCAACGACTTCTTCGTCAACCTGCTCGACATGCGGACGGAGTGGACGCCGACCGGTACCGACGGCGTCTATGTGGGCCACGTCCGGACGACGCAGGAGCGGAGATGGACGGCGACGCGCGTCGACCTGATCTTCGGCTCGCACTCGCAGCTTCGCGCCTTTGCGGAGGTCTATGCCTGCACCGACTCGCAGGAGAAGTTCGTGAAGGACTTCGTCGCGGCCTGGACCAAGGTAATGACCGCCGACCGCTTCTATCGGGTCTTATCGAGACGAAACACGCCCGGGCGAAGCCGCCCACCGGCTGCGCCCGTCGGCCCCGCGCGATGCTCTGCGGGGACCCGCTGACGTGCGGCAGAGCGCCGCAAGTCGCCGCGGCGATCGGCACCCCGTGCGGCTTCTGCTCGTCCTTCAGGATCATCGCAACAGCTGAAAGGCACGGAACGGGAGCGCAACGGGTACGCAGTCGCTCCGCCGAAAGAAGTAGTCGGCGGAATTTCGCGCCGACTCCTCCTCCTCCTCCCCTGAACGGCTACATCGCCGCCCGATTGGCGCGGCCTATCCTAGTCCGCACGATCGACCCGGTACGAAGGAGCCGAGTGATGTCGAAAGTAAGCAGTCTCCTGGTTGCGGCCGCCGTCTGTGCCCTGGCCGCGTCGCCCGCAGTGGTCAGGCCGGCGGAAGCGCATGGCCTTCATCTCGGATGGTACCACCATCACCATGACGGCGATCCCGGCAAGAGCTATGCCGTGCCAGCGCCGGTCGCGGGCATCGGCCTGCCCGTCGCGATCGCGGCTGCGGGCTATTTCTGGATGACGCGCCGTCGCCGGAACAGTGGCCGGCGTGCCGGGCGTGAGCAATAGCATCGAGGCAGAGGCCGGTCCGGTTGCGGCGGAAGCGCGGCGCCCCGCATCCTGGACCCTCGAAGCGAGCCTCACGAGGCCGATGCTCTTTGCCGGCCTCGTGGCAGTCGGCTTTGCCAATGGCGTGAGCGAGAAGGTCTGGCGCTCCGTCGAAAGCGTCGGGCCGTGGGATGCCGCACTCGGCACCTTCGACGTCAGCCTCATCCTGTGGGGAGCCTGCGCGGCGGCGGTGGTCTGGCTCGCCCGTCTGCCTGCGGGCCCGCCGCTTGCCGTGCGCGACGGCCTTGCCGCCGCCCTTGCGGCGCTCGCCTTCCTGCTTCCCGTGCCGGCGGCGAGCTGGCTCGGGCTCTGCGTCGTCGCGGGCCATCTCGCGACCTGCCGAGGCGGCAGCGAAATGCGGCGCGCGGCGGCGTTGGTCTTTGCGCTGACGATCCCGCTCTTCTGGGCACGGATCGTCTTCGTGGTGCTCAACGACCAGATCCTTGCGATCGATGCCCATCTTGTCGGCTGGGTGATCGGGACGACGCCCGACGGCAATGTGGTGCCGCTGCCGACCGGTGGCGCCCTCTATTTCGCCCCGTCCTGCTCGTCGGTTGCGAACCTGTCGCTGGCGCTGCTCAGCGCCCCCGTCTTCGTCAAACAGCGCGAGGGACGATGGTCTCGCGCAGCAGTCGCGTGGAGCGTTGCGAGCGCGCTCCTCGTCGTCGTCATCAACGTCGTGCGCATCAGCCTGATCGGGCTCTTCCCCTGGCGTTACGATCTCATCCACGGCGAACCCGGCGCGACCATCGCCGGCTGGCTGACGCTCGCCGCGATCCTCCTCATCGGCTACCACAGGATCGGCCACGATGCGCCTCGCGGCAGCTAGCCTCGCGCTCGTCGCCCTCCTCGGAACGAGCCTCGCCGGCAAGGCGATCGCCACCATGCCGCGTGCGCCGGCCGCAGCCGACAACGCCGCAGCCGTGGTGGCGTTGCTCCGCGCGCGCGGCCTTGCCGTCACCCTGCCCGACCACAGGAGCGCACCCTACTGGATCACCGGTACGCGCGGAGCCTGCCGGGTGCGCATCGTCGACGTGCCACCGGAGGGCTGGGCGCGCAGGATCGTCGCCGAGCAGACGCGCGGCGAAGCCCTCAGCTTCGCCTTCGACGGCCGCTTCTATCCGCAGCAACCGGTGGCGCGGACACGGCTCGAGAACTACCGCAGACGGCTTTTCGGCTATCTCGGCCTGCCCGCAGCACCGCTCCACGTGCGCGCCGTCACCCTGTCGCCAGGGTGCCCGGCCGACACGATCGGGCCGGAGGACGCGCTCGCGCTCTCGCGTTAGGCCGCGTCCCGGGTGCAGCCGGGAACGCAAGCTGACGGGTGCCGGTTCGCCTACTCGTCGCCCATCTTCAGCGCCGCGATGAAGGCTTCCTGCGGGATCTCGACCTTGCCGAACTGGCGCATGCGCTTCTTGCCGGCCTTCTGCTTCTCGAGGAGCTTGCGCTTGCGGGTCGCGTCCCCGCCGTAGCACTTGGCGGTGACGTCCTTGCGGAGCGCCGAGATCGTCTCGCGGGCGATGACGGTGCCGCCGATCGCCGCCTGGATCGGGATCTTGAACATGGGCCGGGGGATCAGCTCCTTCAGCCGCTCGCACATGTCGCGGCCGCGCTTTTCGGCGGCTCCGCGGTGGACCAGCATCGACAGCGCGTCGACCGGCTCGCCGTTGACGAGGATCGACATCTTGACGAGGTTGCCCGGCCGGTACTCGGTGATCTGGTAGTCGAAGGAGGCATAGCCCTTGGAGATCGACTTCAGCCGGTCGTAGAAGTCGAAGACCACCTCGTTCAAGGGCAGGTCGTAGACGAGCATGGCGCGGCTGCCGACATAGGAGAGGTCGATCTGGACGCCGCGCCGGTCCTGGCAGAGCTTGAGGATCGCGCCGAGGTAGTCGTCGGGCGTCAGGATCGTCGCGCGGATCCAGGGCTCGCGGATCTCGGCGATCTTGACGACGTCGGGCATGTCGGCCGGGTTGTGCAGCTCGCGCTGCGTGCCGTCGGTCATCGTCAGCTCGTAGACGACGGAAGGCGCGGTCGCGATCAGGTCGAGGTCGAACTCGCGCTCCAGCCGCTCCTGGATGATCTCCAGGTGCAGGAGGCCGAGGAAGCCGCAGCGGAAGCCGAAGCCAAGCGCGGCCGACGTCTCCATCTCGAACGAGAAGCTCGCGTCGTTGAGGCGAAGCTTGCCCATCGCCGCGCGCAGGTCCTCGAAATCGGCGGCATCGACCGGGAAGAGGCCGCAGAAGACCACCGGCTGCGCCGGCTTGAAGCCCGGCAGCGGCGTCGCCGTCGGACGACGGTCCTCGGTGATCGTGTCGCCGACGCGGGTGTCGGCGACTTCCTTGATCGACGCGGTGATGAAGCCGATCTCGCCGGGATTGAGGCTGTCGACCTGCACCATCTTCGGCGTGATGACGCCGACGCGCTCCACCTGATACCGCGCGCCGGTGCCCATCATGCGGATCGTCTGGCCCTTGGCGAGCTTGCCGTCGATGACGCGCACGAGCACGATGACGCCGAGATAGGCATCGTACCACGAGTCGACCAGCAGCGCCTTCAGCGGATCGCCGGCCGTGCCGCCCTTCGGCGCGGGAAGGCGCTTGACGATCGCCTCCAGCACGTCGGGAACCCCAAGGCCGGTCTTCGCCGAGATCATCACAGCGTCGGAGGCGTCGAGGCCGATCACCTCCTCGATCTGCTCCTTGACGCGCTCCGGCTCGGCGGCCGGCAGGTCGATCTTGTTGAGGACGGGGACGATCTCGTGGTTGGCGTCAAGCGCCGCATAGACATTGGCGAGCGTCTGCGCCTCGACGCCCTGGCTGGCGTCGACCACCAGCAGCGAGCCCTCGCAGGCCGATAGCGAGCGCGATACCTCGTAGGCGAAGTCGACGTGGCCCGGCGTGTCGATGAGGTTCAGCACATAGTGCTCGCCGTCCTTCGCGTCGTATTCCAGCCGGACGGTGTTCGCCTTGATGGTGATGCCGCGCTCGCGCTCGATGTCCATCGCGTCGAGCACCTGGTCCTTCATCTCGCGGTCCTCGAGCGAGCCGGTCATCTGGATCAGGCGGTCGGCGAGCGTCGACTTGCCATGGTCGATATGGGCGACGATCGAGAAATTGCGGATGTGCGAAAGGGGCGTTTCCATGGGCGCCGATGTAGCAGGCTTTGATGGACTTGCAACAGCTGCGCAAGCCGCCCCGGACCGCCTTAAAGCTTTAGATCGTCGGAGAAGCGGGCGCGCCGCGCCTTCTCTTCCGCAGCCGCGCGCGCGGAGGCGGCCGCGGCCTGGCGGCTGACGGCGGTGAGATCGACGAAAGCGAGGCGCGCGCCGGCGAGCATGTCGGTTCCGTCGAAGGAGACGGACAGGACGAGCGGACAGCTCCGGGCGACATCGCTGAAGGCGACCGGGACCGGCGCGCCGGGCGTGAGCGCGGCGACCCCGCGGACGATGCTTGCGAGATCCGGGTCCGAGACGACGTCACGTCCGCAGGCGTCCCGTGAGGAGATGCGGTTCGACGCCGCTGCCATCAGTTTCGGGAAGGCTGCCTTGAAGGGCGCGAGAACGGCGTCGGCGTCCATCGCCGGCGTGAAGGAGAGGGTGCGCAGGATCGCCCACGTCCGGCCCCGGTCGAGGTGGACCGTTAGCGTATCGATGAGGCTCGCAGTCTTGCGCATGCAGGCAATGGTGGATGAGGCCGTCGTGCATCCGCTGAAGCCGGCCTTCTCCAGACGGCCCACGACGCCCTCCTTCGCGTCGCCGAGCCGGATGCCGAGAACGGCCGGCAGCGCGTCCACCTCGCGGAACGGCGTGCGGGCCGCTTCGGCCGCAAGCGTCGATGCCTCGGGTTCTCCGCTTCCGCCCGACAGCTCCTTGCCTGGCTTGGCAAGCGGCGGCATGGCCGGCGCCGGTGGTTGGCTGGGCTTCGACAGCTTCGGCATCGGCGGATCGGTGACCGACGGGGCCTCGGCCAGCTCCGGCATCGCGGGCGCCGCCCTATCCGCGGCCTTCGGCTGCGCCACGCCGGGGAACGAAGCGGCTTTCTCGGTGGGCGCCGCCCCGAGCGCCGGGAAGCCGGGCTGCGGCTCCGATGCCTGAGGCGCGCTGCCGATCTTCGGGAAGGGGCTCGCCCCGGACGGGTCCTGCGGAGCCTTCCCGAGGCCTGGGAAGGACGTCCCGGGCGCGGCGGTCGGACTCGCGGCGCCGAGCTTCGGGAAGGCTGTGCCGCCGGCGCTGGCACCGCGACCGGCAGCCGGCCCGCCGAGTGGCGGGAAGGCGCTGCCCGCCTGCCCCTGCGGGCCCCCGAGCTTCGGGAAGCCGCCACCGGCGCCGCCTGGCGCTGCGCCGAGCTTGGGGAATGTGCCCGGACTGTGGCCGCCGGCCGCCGGTCCGAGCGCCGCGAAGCCTTGCGGAGAGGCCTCCCAGCCGCCGGTGCGCTGGACGAGCAGGAGAAGCTCGCCCTCCGTCATGACGCCGCTCGGACGATGACCGATCGACGACTGGAAGAGGGCGATCGCGTTCCGCGTGCGGCGCCCGAAGGCGCCGTCGGGTTCTCCGACATCGTAACCGAGCGCGTTCAGCCGGACCTGGACGTCGCGCCGCCCGGCCGATGTACGCAGCCGCGGGCTCTCCCGCACCCCGGCCGGCGAGGTGCGATAGACAGGCCCCGGAACCCGGCCGATCGGCCGTTGCTGCGGCGCGGCGTTCTGCTGCTGCATGCCGTTGAGGAGCGCCGCCGCGCCGATGCCGACGAGCCCGCGGACGAGGTCGTCGGCGGAGGCGGCCATCGGCGCCGCCGCGGCCATCGCCACGGCAAGGGCAAGGCAGCCGGCGCGGATCACGGCTTCTTCCCCCGGTCGGGGGCGGCTGCGCGCGGCGAAGCGGCCGGCGCCGCCTTGATCGAGAGAAGCCACCGCGCCGTCTGGATGTCGCCGGAGGCGGTGAAGCTGGCGACGACCTCCGCGAGCCGGGTATGGCTCGCGGCCATGCCCTGCACCAGGCTGACGCAGCTGTCGGGGAAGGGCTGGAAGATCTGGTCGCTGCTCTGCTTCTGCGCGCCGATGTTCCCGCCGCGGAAGTCCTTCACGGAATTGAGCACGTAGGAGAGGTAGTCGAACGATGGCGTGAAGGACGGCGCCGCATAGGTGATGAAGCCGCACAGGACGCTGCGATGGGCGCTCTCCTGCGCCTCGCCGGAATAACCGTAGACCTCCGTCCCGAGCGCGATCACCAGCACGTCGAGGAAGTTCTGGTCGCGCAGCGACAGGTAGTTGCCGGGCATCGTCAGCTTCGAATTATACTGGCCCCTGATGCCGGTATCCGAATATGCAACGAGCTCGTTGATCGGGTAGGTCTCGTCGCCAAGCACCAGCCCTTCCGAGACGAAGTGGTTGAGGTCGTCGAGGCTGTAGGTGCTGCCGAGCCGCAGCATGAGCGGCACGGTCGCCGGCACGACGCCGGGGACCCGGGCGTTCAGGTCGAGCCCGCGCTGGACGAAATAGTCGATCGCGTCGCGCGGCGCCCCGGTGAACAGGGTGTCGACGAGGAGACAAGCGTTCTGGTTCTGGTAGCCGCAGGTCACCTTCCTGTTGAAGTCGACGGGCTTGAGGCTGTTGAGATAGGTGTAGAGGCGGTCGATCGAGGCCGCGTTCTCCGTGAGCTTCTGCGCGTAGTTCTGCATGAAGACGTCGAAGAAGATCTGCGCCGTGTCGAGCGTCTTCGGATCGATCATCCCGTTCTCGATATAGAAATTGGCGCTCTTGTAGTCGGCGTCGGCGACGAATTTCCGGAAGGCCTGATTGTTGTCGCCGGGCGGCATCTGCGCGCGCGCCGTACCCGCGGTCACAAGAAGGATCGCTGCGAGACAGAGAAGCGCCGTCCCGCGCCAGCTCGCCACCGGCATCGTCTGTCCCCTCCAAGGGCTGAACGCCGTCGACAAGCTTCTCGCGTCGCGCAGCCGACTTCAATCTGCCGTGCACCTCCGCCTCTCGTCCTTTCGCGTTAGAGAGGTATCGTCGTTCCGGCGTATGCCTCGCCCGTTGCCGAGGGTCCGGCCGAAGAGCGCGCGAGAGCGCCGGTGCACTGCCGCTGATCTTTTGATGATGATTTCAGGGTTTCGATTTGCTAAGCGGGAGCCGCAAGGGCGCCACCACAACAAGCGACGAGAAGACGAATGAGCGCAGGAACGATCGACCTGGCTTCCATCCTGAAGTCCGGTTTCGAAGGAATACTGTCGGAGTGGCTGCATGTGCAGGCGCAGGAGGGCGTGAAGCGCACGGACCTGATCTCGGCGGAGGAGACGGCCGCGCAGAGCCGCACACTGCTCGGCGCCTTCGCTCGGGCGGCGGAGACGGGCGCGACCGATTCCGACTTCGATTTCGCCAATCCCGCCTGGGACACGGTGCGCGAAGCGCTCGTCAGCGTCAGCAAGAGCCGCACCGAGCGCGGCGTCTCGCCGACGGAAGCCGCGTGGTTCGTCACTTCGCTGAAGCAGGCGCTGTTCCATCGGCTGCGCCGCGAGCTCGAAGGTGATCCGCGCCAGCTCGTCGAGCAGATCACCGATGCGACGCGTGTCGTCGACCAGGTCGCTCTCTATGCCTTCGACGGCTAGGTGCAGGAGCGCGAGGCGATC
>JBQCEN010000335.1:0-15279 GCA_051960215.1 Pararhizobium sp. | reverse complement strand
AGCCCGTCCACCTCGGCGATCACCGGCTTCGGCAGCCCGACGATGGTCTGCATGAGATCAGCGCAGAGGCGCATCGTCGCCTCGAAGAAGGTCCGGCCCCGGTCCGGGTCGGCGCGGCGGGCCGTCAATTCCTTGAGATCGTGCCCGGCGGAGAACACCTTGCCGCTCGCGGCAATGACCACCACCCGCACGTCGCGATTCATGGCCGCCGACGTGAGAGCGCCCCTGAGCGTCTCCATCATGGCGACCGAAAGAGCGTTGGCGGGCGGATTGTTGAGCGTGAGGCGCAGCATCGCCCCCGTCCTCTCGGCGACAACCAGCCCGTCCTGCTCCTGCCTCTTCAATGCGACCACATCCGCCATCCGGCACCTCGTTGGCTTTCGACCGATCCTAAGACCTTCACCGGAACTTGGCGAGACGTCGGCGGATTTTTATGTGGTGTCATACTACCTCTTCGATAAACCACTGATGAGGCTTTATATTTTCGCGATGCGCCAAGTTTCTCGTGCTTGACGCACAGGCGCTCATGACGCTATAGAGCGCGCGCAGGCCGGCCACAGCCGGACTGTGACCTTTCGCGCGCCGCAAGATGCGCGAAGCCAAGCAACAAGAAACGGCCCCGGCCTTCATCAGGCGGGGTTCCAGAAACGAGAGCAATCCCATGAAGACCTTCTCGCAGAAGCCTGCAGAGGTGGAGAAGAAGTGGGTCGTGATCGACGCCGAAGGTCTCGTCGTCGGCCGGCTCGCTTCCGTGATCGCCATGCGCCTGCGCGGCAAGCACAAGCCCACCTACACCCCCCATGTCGACGAGGGCGACAACGTCGTCGTCATCAACGCCGACAAGGCCGTCCTCACCGGCAAGAAGTATTTCGACAAGAAGTACTACTGGCACACCGGCTATCCGGGCGGCATCAAGGAGCGCACTGCGCGCCAGATCCTCGAAGGCCGCTTCCCGGAGCGAGTCCTCGAGAAGGCTGTCGAGCGCATGATCCCGCGCGGCCCGCTCGGCCGGCGCCAGATGAAGAACCTGCGCGTCTATGCCGGCCCGAACCATCCGCACGAGGCGCAGCAGCCGTCCGTCCTCGACGTCGCGGCCCTCAACACCAAGAACGCTAGGAGCGCCTGATCATGGCCGAGCTCAACTCCCTGCAGGATCTCGGCGGCGCCGTCGGTGCCAAGGCCGAGGCTGCGCCCGTCCACATCAAGAAGGTCGACCAGCACGGCCGCGCCTATGCCACCGGCAAGCGCAAGGATGCGGTCGCCCGCGTCTGGCTGAAGCCCGGCTCCGGCCGCATCGTCGTCAACGAGAAGCCGATGAACGAGTATTTCGCCCGGCCGGTGCTGCAGATGGTGCTGCAGCAGCCGATCATCGCGGCGGCTCGTGACGGCCAGTTCGACATCATGGCGACGGTCGCCGGCGGCGGTCTCTCCGGCCAGGCCGGTGCCGTCCGTCACGGCATCTCGAAGGCGCTCACCTACTACGAGCCGGGCCTGCGCGCCGTGCTCAAGAAGGGCGGGTTCCTCACCCGCGACAGCCGCGTCGTCGAGCGCAAGAAGTACGGCAAGGCGAAGGCCCGCCGTTCGTTCCAGTTCTCGAAGCGCTGACCGATCGGCGCGATGCGGATGCGGAAAGGGCCGGTCTCGCGACCGGCCCTTTCCTTTTCCTCTCCCACGTACGGCGCCGACCTCAGCTGGTGAGATCGCGTGGGAATCGCTCCTTGAGATGAAGGCGCAATCGACGCGCGGGCTCGATCTTCCGCCGGAAATGGCCAATAAGGGTGCGGCGAGAGCGAGAGGGAGCGTTGCCATGCCGTCCAGGTCGATCGACCATGCCTTCACCGCGCAGAGCGCCAAGGGCGCGGCGACCGATCCGACCTATGCCGGCGCGCTTTCCTTCATGCGCCGCCGCTACACGAAGTCGCTCGAAGGCACAGACTGCGTCGTCTGGGGCATCCCCTTCGATGCGGCAGTCTCCAACCGGCCGGGCGCGCGCTTCGGCCCGCAGGCGATCCGGCGCGCCTCGGCCATCTTCGACAACGATCCGCAATATCCGTTCCACCGCGATCTCTTCGCCGAGATGGCGGTCATCGACTATGGCGACTGCCTGCTCGACTACGGCAACCATCAGGAGACGCCGGCGACGATCGAGCGGGAAGCGGCACGGATCATCGAAGCCGGCGCCTTCCTCATGAGCCTCGGCGGCGACCACTTCGTGACCTGGCCGCTCCTCAAGGCGCACGCGGCGAAGTACGGCCCCTTGTCGCTCGTCCAGTTCGACGCGCACCAGGACACCTGGTTCGACGACGGCCGGCGCATCGATCACGGCTCCTTCGTCGCCCGCGCCGCGCGCGACGGCATCATCGATCCGGACACTTCGATCCAGGTCGGCATCCGCACCCATGCGCCGGAGGATTTCGGCATCAAGATCATCTATGGGCACGAGCTCGAGGAGATGTCGGTGCAGACGATCGCAGACGCCGTCGAGCGGCGCGTCGCCGGCAACCCCTGCTACCTGACCTTCGACATCGACTGCCTCGATCCTGCCTATGCGCCAGGCACCGGCACGCCGGTCGCGGGCGGCCCGTCGACCGCGCGTATCCTGTCGGTGCTCAGGCACCTCGGCCGGCTCGACATCTGCGGCGCCGACGTCGTCGAGGTGGCGCCCGCCTACGACCACGGCGACATCACCGCCATTGCGGGTGCGACGGTCGCCCTGTATATGCTCGGCCTGCGCGCCGAGCGCCATGTCGCCGGCCGCTGAAGCGCCGGTCCGCGTTCCGAATCGGAGTCCGGAAGCCGGCGCAACCGCTTCAGGGAACATCGCTTTCAAGGACCGACAGCATGCAACCGAAAATCTTCATCGACGGCGAGCACGGCACCACCGGCCTGCAGATCCGGACGCGTCTCGCCGGCCGATCGGACCTCGACGTGCTCTCGATCCCCGAGGCGGAACGGCGCAACCCGGCGATGCGCGAGGACCTCCTGAACAAGGCGGACGTCGCCATCCTTTGCCTGCCCGACGCGGCCTCACGCGAGGCCGTCGCGATGCTCGAAGGCAACAATTCCGTCCGCATCATCGACACGAGCACGGCCTACCGCGTCGCGCCCTCATGGACCTACGGCTTCGCCGAGATGGCGCGCGAGCAGGCGGAGCGCATCCGCAGCGCCCGCCTGGTCGCCAATCCGGGCTGCTATCCGACGGGCGCCATCGCTCTCCTCCGGCCGCTGCGCGCCGCCGGTCTCCTGCCCGATGGCTATCCCGTCAGCGTCAACGCGGTTTCCGGCTATACCGGCGGCGGCAAGCAGCTGATCGCGCAGATGGAGGATGCGACGCGCGAGGATGCGATCTCGGCGCCGCATTTCCTCTACGGCCTGACGCTCCAGCACAAGCACGTGCCGGAGATGACGACGCACGCGCTCCTCGACCGGCCGCCGCTCTTCTCGCCGTCGGTCGGGCGTTTCGCGCAGGGCATGATCGTGCAGGTGCCGCTGTTCCTCGAGGACCTGGCGGAGCGGCCGACGATGGAGCAGGTGCATGCCGTGCTTGCCGACCACTATGCGGGCCAGTCGGTCGTCGAGGTCGTGCCGCTTTCGCAGAGCGCGGCGCTCGCCCGGCTCGATCCGACGGCGCTGAACGGCACCGACGGGATGCGCCTCTACGTCTTCGGCCAGCCGGGCGGCACCCAGGTCAACCTCGTCGCGCTCCTCGACAACCTCGGCAAGGGCGCCTCGGGCGCCGCCGTCCAGAACATGGACCTGATGCTCGCAAGTTAAGCGGGCGACGCCTCGAGGATGGAGATCGGCGCTTTGGTCGGGATCACCCGTTCGAGCCGCAGCCCGGCCGCCTCGAAGAGCCGCGCATACTGCGCTTCGGACCGTTCGAGGCCGCCGGTGATCGCCAGCATGACCACGTCGATGAACTTGATCTGATGCGGGTCGTCGCCGGGCGGAACGAGCGTCTCGGCGACGAGCACCCTGCCCTCCGGCGGCATGGCTTTCCGGCAGTTGGCGAGGATCCGCCCCGCCCGCTCATCGTCCCAGTCGTGGATGACCTTCTTCAGGATATGGAGGTCACCCGCCGGCACGTCCTTGAAGAAGTTGCCGGCGACGATCCGGGTGCGCGACAGGTCGCCGTCGCCCGCGCGGGCGGCTGCGACGCCGGACGGCAGGTCGAAGAGCACCCCGGAGAGGTGCGGGTGCGCGGAGAGGATCGCCGACAGGAGCTCGCCGTGGCCGCCGCCGACATCGACGACGCACCTGAACGGGCTAAAGTCGTAGCCCTCCGCAATCGCCTCGTTGATGCCACGTCCCATGGCGGCCATCGCCCGCTGGAAGAGGGCGGCTTCGTCCGGATGCTGCGAGAGCCACTCGAACCGTCCGCTGCCGAAGACCTCATCGAAGGCGGGCTCGCCCGTGCGGACGGAATGGCCGAGTTGCTCGAAGGCGCGATAGGCGGTGCCGTTGATCATGCGCACGAAGTCGGCCGGTCCAGGCGCGTCGGAGCGCAGGATCGCGCCGAGCTCGGTGATGGCGAAGCGACGCGGCCCGACCTCCCGGAAAACGCCCTCGGCCGCAAGAAGCCGCATGACCCGATAGAGCGCGTCGGGATCGGCGCCGCTCGCTTTGGCCAGGTCCTCCGCCGTCCGCTCACCGTCGGCCAGCCGGTCCGCCACACCGAACTCGATGACGACGCGCAGGGCCTGCGAGATCGCAAACCCGAACCCCAGCCTCATGATCTGCTGCGACGGGCCAAGCATGGCTATCCCCTCGGATAACCGCTCAAGCTTAGCAGACCGGGCGGCCGGGGCCACTCATCCTTCTGCGTAACTCGAAGGTCGGGCCGGCGCGACGGCGGAGGCTCAGGCTTCGGCGTCCTTCGGCAGCGGATACTCGCCCGCAAGGCCCCGCCAGTGGATGATCGCGAAGGCGAGGACGACGATGGCGCCCGCCTGGTGCGTCAGGGCGACGTCGAAGGGCACGCGCATGACGAGGGTCGCAATGCCGAGGATCGCCTGCAGCGTCACGAGCCCGAAGAGGAAGACGGCACGGCGCGCATGGCGCGTCCCGCCCGCGAGCCAGAGCGTGGCGATCATCTGGATGAAGGCGAAGGTCCAGACGGTATAGGCGCTCATCCGGTGGACGAGCTGCACGAGCTTCGGATTCTCGAAGAAATTGTGCCAGAGGGGTGTAATCGGGAAGAGGTCGCCAGGGATGATCGCGCCGTCCATCAGCGGCCAGGTATTGAAGGAGAAGCCCGCATCGAGCCCCGCGACGAGGCCGCCGATGTAGATCTGGATCAGGACGAGAAGCGCCGTCAGGCCGCCGAGCCAGACGAGGCCGCGCGGCGCGGGCCGCTCCGTCGATGGCCGTGCGAGGCCCCGCATCACCCAGGCGGTGGAGGAGAAGATGATGCAGGCGAGCGTCAGGTGCGTGGCGAGGCGGTATTGGCTGACGTCGGTGCGGTCGACGAGGCCCGAGGATACCATCCACCAGCCGATGAACCCCTGCAGCCCTCCGAGCGCGAGGATGCCGACGAGCGGCAGCTTCAGCCGGTTCTCGATCCGGCCGGTCAGCCAGAAGAAGAGCAGCGGCAGGGCGAAGATGACGCCGACGCTGCGCGCGAGCAGCCGATGGCTCCATTCCCACCAGAAGATGCCCTTGAACTCCGGCAGCGTCATGCCCTTGTTGAGCTGCTGATATTCCGGGATCTTCTTGTAGAGGTCGAACTCCTCCTGCCACTGCGCGTGGTTCAGCGGCGGGATGACGCCGTGGATGGGGTTCCACTGCGTGATCGACAGGCCGGAGTGCGTCAGGCGCGTCGCGCCGCCGACGATGACGAGGCCGAAGATCGACAGCATGACGAGGATCAGCCAGGCCTGAACCCAGCGCCGGTCCGCGAGCACGCGATGGCGCGGGCGCTCGATGCTGTCGCTCGCTGCCACGTTGAATGTCGTCATGGGTCGAAGTCCTTCGCGTTCGCCGTGACATGCCCGAAGCCGATGGCGAAGACAAGGTCGCGCGCTTTGCGGCATGCCGTCGCGCCGATGGCGCCAAAGGCCTTGGCGAGCGCCGTGCAAGCCGCTATGCCGAAGCCGAGAGGAAAGTCACGATGCCGGTCCGCCTCAAGAAACTCATCGGCACCTTCGTCATCCTGGCGCTGGTGGTCGTCTACGCGCTCGTCGCCGTGACGGTCGCGACCTATCGGCTCGTCGGGGCGCCCTGGTGGGCGCAGTTCCTCTATTTCCTGCTGAGCGGCCTGCTCTGGATCGTGCCGGCAATGTTCGTCATCAGCTGGATGGCACGCGAGCCGAGGCGGAAGCATTCGTCCGGCGCCTGACGCCTGAGCCTCAGGCGGCGCGGCTCGCGCCGGGCTCTTCCCGATAAGGCAGGCCCGGCATCATCACCCGGAAGCGCGTCAGCCCGGCGCGATAGAGGTCGGCGAGCGCCGCCGCCAGTGCCTCCTCGTCCGGCTGGACCGCCGTGACGATCAGCCTTACCGCGTCATCCCGCATCAGGAGCCGGACAGCGCCCGCATCGCGCCGGCCGCACTCGATGAGGACGATGTCGTAGGCGTTCTCCAGAGCCTCCACGAAGCCTGCAAAGTCCGCCGCGGCCTCCAGGCCCTGCGGCCGCTCCGAAAGCCCGCGCGGGACGAAATGCGCCGGCGACCCACAATCGAACTGGATGGTCTCGGCCGCCGCCACGCCATCGACGAGGAAATCCGTCAGGCCGGCGAGCCCGGGCCGGCTTTCCATCAGCCGCGTCGGCCCCGCCGTCTCCGTGAGGTCGACCAGCACGGCGCGCACCCCCTGCTCGGCGACGAGGCGCGCGAGGACAACGGAGACAGCCGATCCCTCGTCGCCTTCCGGCGAGACGCAGACCACCCGACCGGAGCCCTGCTCCAGTAGCTCGAGCGCGGCAGCCGAGACCGAGAAATCGGTGTCGATGGGCTCTTCATCCGCCGCTTCGGCGACCTCAACCGGCTCAGCCATAGATTCGGACTGCGCGGCCGGTGGCGCGGCGCCTTCCCGGACATCGACGCCGGGAGCCAGCGAAACGTCCAGCGGCTCGTTGTCACCGCCCGGTTCGTCTTCCGCTTCATCCGCGGCAGCCGGCACCTCAAGCGCGTCGTCTTCTTCGAAGGCGGGTTCGACGGCAAGCCGTCCGCTGCGGACGCCGAAGAGCGCGGCGCCGACGGCGACAAGCATGGCGACGACGAAGGCTGCGCTGCACGCGGCCGTCACGATCAGCGCCGTCTTCGGCGTGTAGGGGCTATCCGGCACCTTGGCCCGGGCGGCGATGCTGGCGGCGACGGCACGGCCATCGGACGGGATGCTCCCCGTCGTGGTGGCGGCTCGGTCCTCCGCCAAGCGATCCTGCAGGGCCGCGATCTCCGCGCGCAGTGCCTGCAGCCGCGCGTCGTCGTGGGCAGGCGCCGAAGAACCTTTCCCGTCCGCCGCCGTCCGCCGGGCGTCACGGTTCGCAAGCGTGGCGGCGCCAGCCTGCGCCGCCTTCTCGGCCTCCGCGAGCGCCCGCTCCGCCTCGGAAGACATCCGCTGGCGCAGGTCGGCCTGTTGTGCCTTCAGCGCCCGGATCCGGGGATGCTTGTCGAGCAGGGTCAGCGAGAGGTCGGCAAGCTCCGCCGCCACCTTCTCTTCCTCACCGGCGAGCGCATCGGCCGCCGGCGTATCGACGGCCGCCGCAATGGCCGCGGCGTTCCGCGAGGCGAGCGCCGTGCGGATCCGCGTCACGCGCTGCTCGGCTTTGGTCTTTGCAGCCAGCGCCGCGGGCGCGGCACGATCCTGCGCGGCATCGGCCCTGCCAACCGCAGTTTCCGCGCTTTCGAGACTCGTCAGCCGGGCTTCCGCCTGGCGAAGCTCCGCTTCGAGTTGGAGGGCGTCGTTGGCCTGACCGAAGCCGCCCCGCATGTCGCCGTCGTCGTGCGGCGCAGAGAAGCCCGCGAGATACTCTTCGGAAAGAGCATTCGGCATGGCGGCCGCGAGCTTCGGGTCCTCCGAGGAAAACTCCACCGCAATGCGGTCGGAGCCGACGGCGTGGACGTCGAGGTGCTCGCGAACACGCCGCAGCGCTTCGGTCTTGCCGACGGGCTCGCCCGCGGCGGCAAGCCCGATCCTCCGCATCAGCCGGCCGAGAAACGGCTTCGCTTCGCGCGAAAACTCCGGCCGATCATCCAGGCCGAGCCGCTTGGCGACCCGATCGACGAGCGGTCGCGCCCGGAGCGCCTCGACCTCGTGCGCCGGGGCGCCCGGGGTCGCCGTCTTCGGCATGTCGAGCTCGACCAGCGCCGCCGCGCGGTAGAGCCGCGGCTCACCGCAGGTGAAGACATAAGCGGCCAAGCCAGCCGCCAGGACCGTCAGCAGGATCCCTCGCCAGTGCCGCGCAACCGCCCGCGGGAGCGGCTCGACCTCCGCCTCCCCTTGCCTCTGTCCATCACCGACCATGGTCATGCGGCCCGCTCCTTGCGTCGATGACCAAAGCGTAAACGCTCATGGTAACCCGCGCGTTAACGCCGGCGCCGGAGGATCGACCCAAGCGCGCCTTTACCGCGCATTAACCCTAACCGGCCGATAACGACGTCATTGAACGAGGGTCTTCGAGGTCCGATGCAGATGCTGCGCGCCAGATCGAAACGGCTGTCCTTCCTTGCTTGCGCCGGCCTCTCGCTCGCCCTCGCCGGCTGCACGGGCTATCGCCCTGCCCCGCCAGCTTTCAGCGCGATGACGACGCAGCCCTACCGGCTCGACGCGGGGGACCAGCTGCGCATCACCGTCTTCGACCAGGACGGCCTGAGCGGCCTCTACGACGTCAGCCAGGCGGGCTACATCTCCTTTCCGCTGATCGGCACCGTCGCCGCCCGCGGCAAGACGACGAACCAGCTCGAGGCGGCGATCGCCGCGGCGCTGCGGAAGGGCTATGTGCGCGATCCCGACGTGACGGTGCAGGTGGACCGCTACCGCGCCGTCTTCATCATGGGAGAGGTCGGTCAGTCCGGGCAGTACTCGTACGTGCCGGGGATGACGGTCCAGCACGCGATCGCGGCCGCTGGCGGCTTCAGCCCCCGCGCCAACCAGACGAACGTCGACATCACCCGCAAGATCAACGGCAAGGTGCTGACCGGCCGCGTCCCGATCACCGACCCGGTGCTCGCCGGCGACACGATCTACGTCCGCGAGCGGCTCTTCTGACGGAAGCGTCCGGATCGGGACATCGCGGCAATCTTAGCGATCGCCACAAAGCTTTGTTAGCGCCGCTGCGCTATCGTGCCGGGCAAGCAAGGTCCCGCCATGAACACGTTCCACCGACCGCCGGACTTCGAGGGCGCAAGCGCGTCCGGGCCTGACGCCGAGGCGTTGGAGCGCTCCTGTTCGCCTCTCGCGCCGCCTTCGCCCGCGGCGCCGGACATCGGGCAAATGGCGCGACGGGCGACGGCGCAGATCGGTGACGGCGGCTATTCTCCCGGGATCATCACCGGCATCATCCGGATCGTCGAATTCTGCGGCTTCGCGGTCACCGGCTTCGCCGTCTTCCTCCTGCACGTCGAGGGCGGGCTCGGCAACAGCCCGCACTACCTTGCCGGCATCGCGCTCGGCTCCGCTTTCCTGACGCTGGCGCTCGAGTTCGCTGACGCATACCGCATCGCCGCCTTCCGATCCGCCTCCGGCACCCTGCCGCGGGCGCTGACGGCGGTGGTCGCCGTCTTCGGGCTGATGTCGGCGGCCGGCTTCTTCCTGAAGATCGCGGAGTCCTATTCGCGCATCTGGTTCGCCGGCTGGTTCGTCGCCGTCATCCTTTTTCTCGTCCTGAACCGCAGGTTCATCGCCTTCGCCATCCGCCGCTGGGCACGCAACGGGATGATGGAGCGCCGCGCCGTCATCGTCGGCGGCGGGGCGGCGGCCCGCGACCTGATCCGCGCGCTGGAGCAGCAGCCGGACAACGATATCCGCATCTGCGGCCTCTTCGACGACCGCGGGCCCCAGCGTTCGCCGAACCTCGTCGCCGGCTATCCGAAGCTCGGCACCGTCGACGATCTCGTCAGCTTCGCCCGGCAGGTGCGGCTCGACATGCTGATCATCGCGCTGCCGCTGACGGCCGAGGCCCGGGTGCTCGAATTCCTGCGCAAGCTCTGGATCCTGCCGATCGACATCCGGCTCGCCGCCCATTCCGGCGGTCTCAGGTTCCGCGCGCGCTCCTATTCCTATGTCGGCTCGGTCGCGATGCTCGACATCCTCGATCGGCCGATCGCCGACTGGGATTCGGTCGCCAAGCGCATCTTCGACATCGTCTTCAGCCTGGCGGCCCTCCTCGTCCTCTGGCCGATGATGCTCGCAACTGCGATTGCCGTGAAGGCCACGTCGGAAGGCCCGGTCTTCTTCAGGCAGAAGCGCCACGGCTTCAACAACGAGGAGATCGACGTCCTGAAGTTCCGCTCGATGTATACGCATCTGAGCGACCCGACGGCGAAGGCCGCGGTGACCAAGGGCGATCCGCGCGTGACGCGCGTCGGCCGCTTCATCCGCAAGACGTCGATCGACGAGCTGCCGCAGCTCTTCAACGTGCTGAAGGGCGACCTCTCGCTCGTCGGCCCGCGCCCGCACGCCGTCTCCGCCCAGACGCGGGACCGGCTCTACGTCGAGGTCGTCGAGGGCTATTTCGCGCGCCACCGGGTCAAGCCGGGGGTCACGGGCTGGGCGCAGATCAACGGCTGGCGCGGCGAGATGGACAGCGACGAGAAGATCCGGCAGCGCACCGCCTTCGACCTCTTCTACATCGAGAACTGGTCGCTCCTCTTCGACCTCAAGATCCTGTTCCTGACGCCGATCAGGCTGCTGAACACCGAGAACGCCTATTAATCGCTTCCGCGTTTCGTTGAATCGCGAAAGCGATCTATGCCTGGCTTTGTCGCGTTTCCGGACAGAAAACCGGTTTCACTTTTCCTGAAACGCTTTATTTCAGGCGTCCTCGTCTTCGGCCGCGCCGGCGGCAATCCAAGAGTCCGGATGGACCTTGCGCTGCGTATCGCCGTCGACGAAGGCCCACCAGCCCTCGTCGGCCTCGTCCCATTCGCCACCGCTTCTCCTGAGGCGGTCGAGGGAGCGGTAGTGCGCGATCGTCTCGTTCTCCTGCCCGTCCTCGTCGACCCAATGGACCGTCACCTTGCTCCCGTCCATCGGCGCCGTCGAAATCGGTCGTCTCTCGGTCATCGACGTTTCCTCCCATCGCCCGCGGAAACGGTATCAAGGCACCGTTGGTTCCGGAGCCGGCTCGCGACGCCGTCAGCTCTCGAAAAGGTGGGTGCGGATGGTCGCGACGGTCGGCTCCTCGATCGTCGAGAAGTTCGCCCAGCCCTGCTCGATGACCACCATCAGGGCGTTGGCCGCGGCCTGTGGATCGCGGGCTCTCAGCGCATCGACGATCGCCGCGTGCTGGTCGCGGGCGACACGCAACTGTTCGATGCTGTCGGTCGGGGCGCTGAGCGTGAAGGAGGCGGCGAGCGCGGCGCCGATCAGCGCGCCGATCGAGCGCATGACGGGATTGCCCGACGCCTCGACGATGAGCAGGTGGAAGGCGAGATCGGCATCCGTAAAGCGCTGCCGGTCGAGGCCGGCGTTCAGCATCGCGGCGGTCAGCACGTCGAGCCGGGCAATGTGCTCGTCGTCGCGCCTCAGCGCCGCGAGCGCCGCCGCCATCGGCTCGATCGACTGGCGCATCTCGAACAGGCGGCCGATGAAGCGCGTGTCGACGCCGACCTCGAGCTGCCAGCCGAGGAGGTCTTCGTCGAGCAGGTTCCAGCTGTCCTCGCCGGTCACCCAGTAGCCGACGCGGGTGCGCGCGGCCACCATGCCCTTCGCCTCGAGCGTCTTCAGCGCCTCGCGAAGGGCCGTATTGGAGACGCCGAAGCGGCGCATCAGCACGTCCTTCGGCGGAAGCGTCTGGCCGATCGGGAACTCGCCGGCGACGATGCCGAGCCCGATGCCCCGCAGGACAGCCTGGAAGGCGCCGCGTGTCGGAGGCCGACGACCCACTGCCGCCTGCGCCCCGGATGTGAAGGTCTGCCTCGTCGTCTCTATCGCCCGTTCTCCGCCTGCCGTTCCGGACGCCGGCTCCGTCCGCGCCCGACGACCTACACGACCGCTTCCGCCTTGTCTCCCGCCGCGACAGGATTACGCGCCCGCGCCGCCGCGCGCCGATTGCGATACTTGACCAGTTGCTGGTCCGCCAGCACGCCGACGAGGATCACCGCGCCCATGACCGCGAAGTTCAGCGAGCTCGGGATGCCGAGCAGGTTGACGAGGTTCTGGAGCACCTGGAGCAGGATCGTGCCGAGGACGATGCCGAAGACGGAGCCCTCGCCGCCGCGCAATGAGCAGCCGCCGAGCACCGCCGCAGCGATCGCGTAAAGCTCGTAGAAGGTGCCGTGGGAAGCCGGCGAGATCGAGCGCGTATACATCGCGAAGTAGATCGAGGAGAGGCCGGAGAGCCCGCCGAGGATGATGTAGGTGAGCGCGATCACGCGTTCGCTCTTGATGCCGGAGTAGCGCGCGGCCTCCTCGTTGCGGCCGACGGCGAAGAGATGGCGGCCGAAGACCGAGCGGTGCAGCACGATGCCCATGACGATCGCGACGAGGATGAAGACGATGAAGGTGAGCGGCACGCCGTAGATGCGGCCGGTCGTGAGGAATTCGAGCGTCGGGAAGCTCTGGCCGAACTCGAAGCCGGCGGTGCCGTCGTCGGTATACCAGCGGGCGACGCCGCGGTAGAGCAGCAGGCCGCAGAGCGTGACGATGAAGGGCTGCATCTTCAGCTTCGTGATCAGGAAGCCGTGGACCCAGCCGAGCGCGACGCCGGCGAGCACGATGACGCCGACGCCGACGATCCAGTTCATCTGGTAGGTCGTCAGGAGATCGATGAAGATCACGCCGAGAAGCGCCAGCATCGAACCGACCGAGAGGTCGATGCCGCCGGTGATGATGACGAAGCCCTGGCCGATCGAGATGAGGCCGAACAGACCGACGAGGTTCGCGGTGTTCGACAGGTTGATCGGCGAGATGAAGCGCGGGTTGAGGAAGGCCACGATGGCCGACACGGCGATGACCAGGATGAGCAGGCCGAGGTCTTTCTTGAACATCGTTCTTCCTTCAATCAATCGTTCGGCCGACGGCGAGCGCCATGACGGTCGCCTCGCTGAACCGATCCCGGCCGATGATGCCGGCGATCGCCCCTTCGTGCATCACGGCCATCCGGTCGCTGACGCCGATCACCTCTTCCATGTCGCTGGAGATCATCAGGACCCCGACGCCGTTATCGGCGAGGTTGCGCATCAGCGCGTAGATCTCGTTCTTGGAGCCGACGTCGATGCCGCGCGTCGGCTCGTCGAAGATCATGACCTGCGGCTTCATTGACAGCCATTTCGCCAGCACGACCTTCTGCTGGTTGCCGCCCGACAGGCTGCCGGCAACCGACGCCACGCTCGCCGCCTTGATGCGCAGCGCCCGCGCCTGCCGCACCGCGTTCGCCTCCTCGAGCGCGGGGCGCACGAGGCCTGAGCGGGCGAAAGCCCTCATGTTGGCGAGCGAGATGTTCTGCGTGATCGAATCCTCGAGGATCAGCGCCGACTGCTTGCGGTCCTCCGGCACGAGATAGATGCCGCGGTCGATCGCGTCCGTCGGCTCGGCCACGGTGACCGGCGCGCCGTTCAGCCGGATTTCGCCGGCGACGGGTCGGTCGATGCCGAAGACGGCGCGGGCAAGCTCGGTGCGGCCGGCGCCGATGAGGCCCGCCAGCCCCAGAATCTCGCCGCGGCGCAGCGACAGGTCGACGCTCGCTTCGGGAAAGGCCCGGGTCCGGAAGCCGGAAAGCTCGAGGATCGGCTCGCTCGGCGGAGCGGCCGGCGCCGTATAGAGCGCCTTCAGGTCGCGCCCGATCATCAGGCGGATCATCGCGTCATGGCTGATCTCGTTGCGCGCCAGGCGTCCGCTCAAGCGGCCGTCGCGCAGCACGATCACCCGGTCGGCGCACTCCTCGACCTCGTTCAGCCGGTGCGAGATGAAGATGATCGCGACACCGCTCTCGCGCAGGTCGGCGATGACGGAGAGCAGCCGGCGGGTCTCCGAGATCGTCAGGCTCGACGTCGGCTCGTCCATGATGACGACGCGGGCGTCGAGGGACAGCGCCTTGATGATCTCGACGAGCTGGCGCTGCGCGATCGAGAGGTCCGCGACCGGCGTGTCCGGCGCGAAATCCACGCCGAGACGCTTCAGCAGCGGCCGCACCCGCGCTTCCAGAGCCTTCCGGTCGACGAGGTTGAGGATGCCGCCCATGCGCGGCTCGCGGCCGATGAAGACGTTCGCCGCCACGTCGAGATTGTCGAAGAGGTTGAGCTCCTGGTGCACGAAGGCGATGCCGGCGGCAATCGCGTCGTCCACCGTCAGCGACGGCCGCTCGATGCCGTCGATGCGGATCGTCCCCGCCGTCGGCGCGACGACGCCGCCGAGGATCTTCATGAGCGTCGACTTGCCGGCGCCATTCTCACCGATGAGGCCGACGACCTCGCCGGCGCGTATGGAGAAGCCGACGTCCGAGAGCGCCTGCACGCCCGGATAGGTCTTGCTGATTCCGACAAGTTCGAGGAAGGGCTCGCTCATCGCGCTGCTTTCGAAAAGTAAGGTGCGGCGGCGCCTGCCCCGCCGCCGCATCAGGGCGACCGGCGCCCGGCGGCGATGGCCGCAGGCGCCGGTCCCGCGAGAGGCAAGACGGTCAGCTCTTGCCCTGCAGCTTCTTCAGGTCGGCCGCGTACTGCTCGACATTCGACTTGTCGACCACCTTCGTCGGCACGATGATCAGCTTGTTGTCCGGAATGAACGACTTGTCGCCTTCCAGGATCTTCGCCATGTCCTTCATGCCCTCGTAGCCCCAGAGGTAGGGCTGCTGCACGACGGTACCGACGATGGTGCCCTCCTGGATGCCGCCGAGCGTGATCGGGTCATCGTCGAAGCCGGTGACGGTGATCTTGCCGAGCTGGCCGGCCTCCTTCAGCGCCTGGTAGATCTGCGGGATGTTGTAGGAGTAGATCCCGAGCATGCAGTTGACCTCGGGATGGGCCGTCAGCGTATCCTCGACGTTGCGCTTGGCGCGGGCCTGGTCGATGTCGTCGGCGCGCACGTCGACGATCTCGATCTTGGTGCCCTTGATGACGTCCTTGATGCCCTGGATGCGCTCGCGGGCGTTGTCGGCGCCGGGAAGGCCGACGAAGGCCATGCA
>JBQCEN010000334.1:0-20701 GCA_051960215.1 Pararhizobium sp. | reverse complement strand
TAGGCCCGGAAGTCGCCGAAGTACTTCGTGATCGCCGCCGTCAGCGTCGTCTTCCCGTGGTCGACGTGACCGATCGTCCCGATGTTCACGTGCGGCTTCGTGCGTTCGAACTTTCCCTTTGCCATTGCCAATCCCTGTTTCGCGCTGGACTGAACCGGGCAGCCGAACGACTGCCTCGTGAAATGACGCTCGCTTAATGACCTTTGCCGCCCGATTCAAGCCCCTCCCGCGGCCGTCGGGCCCGCGCCGAGCGTCCGGCCGTCTCGTCCTCGCCCCATGGCTTCAGTTGTCTCGCCTGCGCAACCGCGATAATTTTGCCGGCAGGTTTTTCTCGAATGCTTGGAGAACAGGCAGCATGGCCGAGCTTTCCGTCCTTCAGCGCGCACGCAGGAGCGATGTGCGCAGCGATCCCTTCCCGCATATCATCATCCGCGACGCCTTGCCGGATGCGCTTTACCGGAGCCTCGCCGGGACCTTCCCGTCGCCCGAGAGCCTCGGCATCCACGACCTCGAGAACAATTCGCGATGGAACTATTCCGCAGGCGTGGTGCGCACGAATGACAGGCTGCCGCAGCTCTGGCGCGACTTCGTCGCCTACCACGCCTCGGGCGCCTTTTATCGGGAGATCGCCGAACTCTTCTTCGAGGAGGTCCACGCGCTCTATCCCGAGCGGTTCCCGGATCGCGCGGCGCTGGTCGACATGACGATCGGCGTCCGAAAGGTCGACAGCTTCGAAAACGCGCGCATGCTGATGGATGCGCAGATCGCCGGCAATACGCCTGTCACGGAAGCAAGCTCCGTCCGCACGACGCACATCGATTCCGGCTCCAAGCTCTATTCCGGCCTCTTCTACATGCGGCCGGAGGGCTATGACGCGACCGGCGGCGACCTGACCATCAGCCGTTTCAGACGGGACATTCCCGCGGAGAAACGCCGCGCGCATTTCGTCGGCGCCTATGTCGAGGATGAGAACCTGGAGCACGTCGAAACGATCCGCTACGACAGGAACGTGCTCGTCCTTTTCATCAATTCATGGGATTCGCTGCACGGCGTCACCGTCCGCCAGCCGACGGACAAGACGCGGCTCTTCGTCAACCTCG
This sequence comes from Pararhizobium sp., assembly GCA_051960215.1. Lineage (GTDB taxonomy): Bacteria > Pseudomonadota > Alphaproteobacteria > Rhizobiales > Rhizobiaceae > Pararhizobium_B. The sequence continues at coordinate 19,601 of JBQCEN010000334.1, read as the reverse complement.
TCGGCGAGGTCGACCCGCCGCTCTACCGGATCCCGAAGGTCCCGCGCGGCTTGAGGCAGGCGAAGAACGGCGTCACCGAGCGCAACGCGGCGACAGGTCCCATCGCCGCGCTCGCCGGCTTCGCCCGCCGCTTCGCGCGCTGACCTGCCGGGCCGATCGGTCGCGCCGCAGCCGGAGCGCACGGCGTGCGCACGTCGCGTCCGGTACCGGATCGGATGAAGGCTTCGGAAGGAAGCGAGGTGGAGCGGGTAGCGGGAATCGAACCCGCGTATTCAGCTTGGAAGGCTGCTGCTCTACCATTGAGCTATACCCGCATCGAAACAGGTGGGACGGCCGGCGAAAATGATGGTGGAGGGGGCTGGATTCGAACCAGCGTAGGCTTAGCCAACGGATTTACAGTCCGTCTCCTTTAACCACTCGGACACCCCTCCTTGCTCGCAAGGCACATGCCCAACTCACGGAAGCGGCTGCAAAACACCCGGCCGATCCGCGGGGGCGTTATGCCGAGACGACCTGTCCCTGTCAACAAGCCGCAGCGAGGATTTTCCGTCGCTTCTTTGACCGCGGCCGGGGCGGGCGCGACCAGGCGTGACGGCATTTGCGGGCAGGCCGCAACCCGCTATAAGCCGCCGATGATGAGCAAGCCGCCGGACCACAGCCGCAAGGACACCCACTACGCCAACCTGCGCCGCGCCCATCGCGACGCAAAGCGCGCCGCCACCCTCGGAAGGGAGGCGGCGAGGCCCCAGTCGGACGACGAGCTCGGCCCGGATAAGGTCCGCCTCTACGGCCTTCACACCGTCCGCGCGGCGGTCGAGAACCCGGCCCGCCGGATCACGCGGATGCTCGTCACCCGCAACGCCCTCGGCCGCCTTGGCCTGGGCGAACCGGAAAGCCTCCCCTTCCCCCTGGAGATCGTCCCGCCGCAGGCGATCGACCGGCTGCTCGGGCCCGACGCGATCCATCAGGGCGTGATGATCGAGGCGAGCCCGCTTCCCGTGCGCCGGCTCGGCTCCTTGCGCGACAGTCCGCTCCTCCTCGTGCTCGACCAGATCACCGATCCGCACAATGTGGGGGCGATCATGCGCTCGGCCGTCGCCTTTGAAGCCGGCGCGGTGATCACGACCATGCGCCACAGCCCGCAGGAATCGGGGGTCCTTGCCAAGGCCGCCTCCGGTGCTCTGGAGCTCATTCCGTATATCCAGGTGACGAACCTCGCGGACGCCCTGGCCGAACTCCGCTCGCTCGGTTTCGCGACGGTCGGTCTCGATTCGGAAGGTCCCGCTCCGCTCGAGGCGACGCTGGCGACGCTTGCCGGCGACAGGATCGCGCTCGTCATGGGCGCCGAGGGCAAGGGCCTGCGCCAGAAGACCCGCGCCACCGTCGACGCCCTGGCACGCCTCGACATGCCGGGGCCGATCAAGTCGCTCAACGTCTCGAACGCCGCCGCCATCGCCCTCTATGCCACGCGCCGGCGTCTGGGCTAAACCTTTCCAGGAAAAGTGGAAACCGGTTTTCCGTCCGGAAACGCGACAGAACAAAGACAGAGATCGTTTCGCGATTCAGCGGAACGCGGAAATGATTAAGGACCGGCCGCGCTTTCGCGACTCAAGACTTGCTGATGGTGCTGATCTTGCCGTTGCGCTCCAGCACGACGGCCTTGAGCTGGCCGACCTCGAGCGTGCCCGAGGACCGCGTCGCCTCGACGTCGCCCATGCCGACGCCCGCCCGTGTCATCGCCGCCCTGTCGAGCGCCCCCTCCTCCCGCATCAGCCATGTGGGGCGCCCCTTCACGAGGCGCGATAGGCCCGGCCAACGGGCCGCAAGCCGATCCAGGACGAAGTAGTGCAGCGCCAGCACGGCGGTCACGAACAGCGTCGGAAAGAACGGCGCGTTGCCGGTCACGGCGCGGCTGAGGTTCGAGCCGATGACGATCGAGAGGAGGATGTCGAGCGGCGACTGCTGCGAGAAGGCGCGCCGGCCGAAAAGCCTGAGCAGCACCAGCCCGAAGATGAAGGCGACGACGCCGCGGATCGTCATCTGCCACCAGGTGATGTCCTTCTGGCTCGAACCGATGATCTCGTGCAGGAACGCCGTCCAGTCCAAGGAAGTCAACCTTCGCGATGTCGATGGCGCGGCAACCGGCGAAGGCGCGGAAGGTTCCGGGGAGAAGAGAAGGTGACCGGTGCGGTCGGATGGCGTCCGCGCGGCGCCTTGCCGCGCCCCGCCGGCGAATGTGGAACACCCGCCCCGCGTCGCGGTTATCCCGGTTCCACCCGCCAAGGAGAGCCAGCCATGGTCGCGACCGTCCACACCGCCCCGATCCTCGATGCCGAAGAATTGAGGGAGGCGAGCGAGCGCCGGACAGTCGCGCAGCTCTCCTATTACGTCGACCACCCGCTGGAGATCGACCTCCGGCTGCATGCGCTCGACGAGGAATGGCCGATCGAGCGCATCCTGCAGGCGAATGCGGGGCTCTTCATGGTGACGGGCGCGTTTCTGGGCGCGAAGGCCTCCCGCGCCTGGCTCCTGCTTCCGGCGGTCTGCGCCGGCTTCCTCGTGCAGCACGCCGCGACGGGCGATTGCCCGCCGGCGCGCGTGCTGCGGCGGCTCGGATTCCGCTCGAAGAGCGAGATCGAGCGCGAGCGCTATGCGCTGAAGGCGCTGCGCGGCGACTTCGAGCGCCTGCCGCAGGCGAAGAACAAGGTCGCGACCCTGCTCGAAATGTTCGGCTTTTCCGCCCGCTGAGATTCTCGCGGTGCGTCAGCCCTTCTTCGACGCCTCGTAGCGCTGCCGCGTCTCCGCGTTCATCGGGTAGAGGCCGGGGAGCACGGCGCCGTTCGACACCTCCCCCATGATCCATTCCTCCATGCGCTCCTGCTCGACCGACTCGGCCGCCACCTCGTCGAGGAGCTTCTGCGGGATGAGCACCGCGCCGTCGGCATCGGCGACGACGATGTCGTCGGGGAAGACCGCGACGCCGCCGCAGCCGATCGGCTCCTGCCAGGCGACGAAGGTCAGTCCCGCGACGGAAGGCGGAGCCGCCCTCCCCTGGCACCAGACGGGGAGGCCTGTCGCGAGCACACCGTCGAGGTCGCGCACGACACCGTCGGTGACAAGCGCGGCGACGTTCCGCTTCTTCATGCGCTGACAGAGGATGTCACCGAAGATCCCGGCATCGACCGTGCCCATCGCATCGACGACGGCAACGGCGCCGTCGGGCATCGCCTCGATGGCCGCCCGCGTCGAAATGGGGGACGCCCACGAAGCGGGCGTCGCCAGATCCTCGCGCGCCGGCACGAATCGAAGCGTGAAGGCCGGCCCGACGACGCGCTCCTGCCCAGGCCTCAGCGGCGCCGTCCCGCGCATCCAGACGTTGCGCAGCCCTTTCTTCAGGAGGACCGTGGTCAGGGTTGCAGTGGAGACGGCCCTGAGGGCGGCGGCAGTCGCGCGATCGAGCGGCATGGAATGAACCTCGGAGATTGCGGGTGAACCGGCCAAAGGAATCGCCGGATCACCCCGGCCGATGGAATCGCCGGATTATCGAGGCTCGAAACAGAGGTCGCCAGTCCCCGAGGCGACTTTTCACCACCTCGGGGAGCGGCGAGCCGTTGTGGCCCAGCCCGGGCCGCTCGAGCGGCTACTGGCCGTTCACGATGGCGTTGCCGATGATCGCGCCGGCAACGCCGCCGATGATGCCGAGCGCGACGTCACCGCCGTCGTCGTCATCATGGTAATAGCCGTAGTGGTAGTGGTGGTGTCGCCAGTGGCGGTGGTGCCAATGATGATGGCCCCGCCAACCGTGGTGGTGATGGTGATGCCAGTGGTGACCATGGTGATGGTCGTGGGCCTCGGCGGTGACCGGCGCGAGGGCCAGGGACGCGACGCCGGCAGACAAGAGGATCGTTCTCAAAAGGGCTTTCATGATGAACTCCCGAATATATACGCACTTGTTTGAAAACGGTCTCCGCCCCTCTCAAGTTCCACCAAAAGGGGAAGAGCGGGATTGCGATACCCGCAGAATTCGAGCGAGAGAGGCCAAAGTCGGCCACGGGCCGAACGGGCATGACCGATCCGGAAGCTTCGGACGGGCCGGGCAGAAAAGCGTGATAACCGGCTGAATGAATGGTCGGAGTGGCAGGATTTGAACCTGCGACCCCCTCGTCCCGAACGAGGTGCGCTACCAGGCTGCGCTACACTCCGACACCTGCCCGCGGTCCCTGCCGCGGCGCGCTTTCCCTATCGTCTCGTGCGCGCCGATGCAAGGATGAAATTTCATTCGCATGCCGTACCGGAACCGTAGGGATGATCGCCGCGCGGCAAACCCGCACATCGATGAAAACGATAAAAGAATCGACAGCCCCTTCCGGGCTGCGGTATTCAAAAGACACGGCTTTTCTCGGGAAGCCGCGGACCGGCGGGAAATGCCGCAGCGTCCGCACGACCACTGGGACAACAATCAAAAACGGGGAACGGACATGACAATCAAATGCGCCCTGGCCGCCGGCCTGATGGCCGTGATCGGAATTGCGCTGCCTGCCGGCCAGGCGGCCGCCAAGGATTGGAAAAGCGTCACGATCGGCACCGAGGGCGCCTATGCCCCCTGGAACATGACGAAGGCCGACGGCACGCTCGACGGCTTCGAGGTCGAGCTCGTCAAGAACCTCTGCGAGCGCATGCAGATCCAGTGCAAGCTGGTGACGCAGGACTGGGACAGCGCGATTCCCGCGCTGACGGCGGGCAAGTACGACGTGCTGATGGACGCCGTCTCGATCACGCCCGAGCGCGAGAAGGCGATCGCCTTCTCCACGCCCTATGCCGCCACGCCGGCCACCTTCGCCGCCGTGAAGGGCTCCGACATGGCCAAGCTGCCGGGCACCGGCGAGACGATCAAGCTCTCCTCGCCCGACGAGCAGAACGCCACCGTGGACAAGCTCAAGGAGGCGCTGAAGGGCAAGTCGATCGGCATCCAGACGGCGACGGTCTACACGAAGTTCGTCGAGGACAATTTCGGCAAGACGTCGACGATCCGCGAATACAAGACGGCCGCCGAGCATGATCTCGACCTCGCCTCGGGCCGCATCGACGTCGCCTTCGACGACGCGACCTACTTCCTCGCTGCCTTCAAGAAGTCCGGCAACGAGAACCTGACGCTCGCCGGCCCGCAGATCGCAGGCACCGTCTGGGGCCCGGGCGAAGGCTTCGGCTTCCGCAAGGAGGACAAGGACCTGATCGCGAAGTTCGACACGGCGATCAAGGCGGCGATCCAGGACGGAACGGTCAAGAAGATCTCGATGAAGTGGTTCGGCGTCAACGTCGCGCCGTGACGATCACCCGGGCGGAGCGTCGCCGGCCGCCTGAGCCGGCCGGCGCTTCCCTGCCTCGGCGCCGCTCATGATCGGGATCCTTCAACTCCTCGGCTTCGGAACCGGCGGTTGGGGCGCGACCCTTCTTGCCGCCGCACTGATGACGCTTGCCGTGACCTTGGCGGCGCTTGCGATCGGCGCCGTGCTTGGCGCGGTGGTCGCCGCCGCGAAGCTGTCGCGCACCCGCCTCGGCCTCTTCCTCGGCAACCTCTATACGACGATCTTCCGCGGCGTGCCGGAGCTCCTCGTCATCTACCTCGTCTATTTCGGCGGCTCCTCCGGCGTCACCGCTCTCGGCCACCTCTTCGGCGCCGAAGGCTTCGTCGGCATGCCGGCCTTCGCGGCGGGCGCGCTTGCCGTCGGCGTCATCTCGGGCGCCTACCAGGCGGAGGTCTATCGCGGCGCCTTCCTCGCCGTCTCGCGCGGCGAGATCGAGGCGGCGCGCGCGATCGGCATGAACGCCCGCATGCGCCTTCGCCGCATCGTCATGCCGCAGGTCGTCCGCTTCGCGCTGCCCGGCCTCGGCAACGTCTGGCAGCTGAGCCTCAAGGATTCCGCGCTGATCTCCGTGACCGGCCTTGCCGAGCTGATGCGCGCCTCGCAGGTCGCCGCCGGCTCGACGCGCCAGTACTTCCTCTTCTATGTCGCCGGCGGAGCGCTCTACCTCATCCTCACCGGCATCTCGAACCGAGTGTTCGACAAGGCGGAGGCGCGCGTCAACCGCTCCTTCCGCCCCTCGGCCGGGCGCAGCTAGAAGGGGACTGGCCGGTGGACTTCCCCTTCATCCTCGACACGCTGCAGCAGCTTCTGGCCGCGGTGCCGACGACGCTGCTCCTCCTCGTCTGCTCCGTCTCGCTCGGCGGCTGCATCGCGCTTCTGATCACCTGGATGCGGGTGAGCGGCATCGGCCCGCTCGACCGCTTCGCCCGCACCTATATCCTCGTTTTCCGCGGTTCGCCGCTGCTCATCCAGATGTTTCTGATCTATTACGGCCTCGGCCAATTCCAGGCCGTGCGCGAGAGCGTCTTCTGGGTCGTGCTCAAGGACCCGTTCGGCTGTGCCGTGCTGTCGCTCGCGCTCTGCACCGGCGGCTATACGGCCGAGATCTTCCGCGGCGGCCTGATCGCCGTGCCGCCGGCCGAGAGCGAGGCGGCGCGCGCCCTCGGCATGTCGGGCGTCCTGCTTTTCCGCCGCATCATCGCGCCGATCGCGCTGCGCTACGCGCTGCCTGCCTACTCGACCGAGATCATCCTGATGGCGAAATCGACCTCGCTTGCGAGCCTCGTCACCGTCTGGGAAGTGACGGGGGTCGCCCAGCGCATCATCACCCACACCTACCGCACGAGCGAGGTGTTCCTCTGCGCAGCGGTCATCTACCTCGCCATCAACTACGTCATCGTCCGGCTTTTCATGCTTGCCGAATATCGCCTGTCCGGCCATGAGCGCGCCCGTCCGTCGCTGTCGCCGGCCGGCAGCCTTCAAGGGATCGAACCATGAGCGAAGCCGCCGCCGCGCCGGCGCTGACCGTCACCGGCATCCGCAAGTCCTTTGGCGACCATGAGGTGCTGAAGGGCATTTCGCTGACGGCGAACGAAGGCGACGTCGTCTCGATCCTCGGCGCCAGCGGCTCCGGCAAGAGCACGTTCCTGCGCTGCATCAACCTGCTCGAGATCCCGGACGGCGGCGAGATCAGCGTCGCCGGCGAGAAGATCGCCCTCGCCGAGCGCCACGGCCGGCGCCAGCCGACCGACCGCCACCAGGTCGACCGCATCCGCTCCGAACTCGGCATGGTCTTCCAGAGCTTCAACCTCTGGTCCCTCATGACGGTGCTCCAGAACCTGATCGAAGGCCCGGTCTACGTCCAGAAGCGCGACCGCAAGGAGGCGACCGCGGAGGCCGAGGCGCTGCTCGCCAAGGTGGGGCTCGCCGACCGACGCAACTACTATCCGGCGCATCTGTCGGGCGGCCAGCAGCAGCGCGCCGCGATCGCCCGGGCGCTCGCCATGCGGCCGAAGGCGATGCTCTTCGACGAGCCGACTTCGGCGCTCGACCCCGAGCTCGTCGGCGAGGTGCTTCGCGTCATGCGCGCGCTCGCCGAGGAAGGCCGCACGATGCTCGTCGTCACGCACGAGATGGGCTTCGCCCGCGGCGTGTCGGACCGGGTGATGTTCCTCCACGACGGCAAGGTCGACGCCGAGGGCAGTCCGGACGTGATGTTCTCGCAGCCGCCGTCCGACCGCTTTCGCCGCTTCCTTTCCGGCCAGGAGCATTGACAGGGCGGGCATCGTCGGCCACCCCTGCCGGAAACGAAGGAGCCGGAAAATGACGACCGCAGCGGAATACGACGTCGCCGTCATCGGTCTTGGCGCCATGGGGACGTCGGCGGTTCACCACCTCGCCGCCCGCGGCGCGCGCGTCGTCGGCATCGAGCGCTTCGGCCCCGCCCATTCGCGCGGCTCCTCGCACGGCGACAGCCGCATCATCCGCCTCGGCTATTTCGAGGACCCTGCCTATGTGCCGCTCCTGAAGCGCGCCTACGAGAACTGGCGCGCGCTCGAGGCGGAGACCGGCGCGGGCATCCTCAACGTCACGGGCGTCCTGCAGATCGGCCGGCCCGAGGCGCCGGTCGTCAAGGGATCGCTTGCCGCCTGCGAGCTCTACGATCTTGATCATGAGGTGCTCGACCGCGACGCGATGGCGGCGCGCTATCCGCAGTTCCACCTCGATCGCGACGAGCTCGCCGTGCTCGATCCGGCGGGCGGCATCCTTTATCCGGAAATCGCGGTGCTCGCGATGCAGCGGGCAGCGGCGGCACGCGGGACCGCGCTCCGCTTCGGAGAGAAGGTGACGGCGATCGAGCCCGGCGACGGCGGCGTCACCGTCATGACGGCCAATGGACGCGTTCGCGCCCGCAAGGCGATCGTCGCAACGGGATCGTGGATCGCCGACCTGGTGCCGCGTCTTCGCGGCGTCGCCAACCCCATCCGCCAGGTGGTCGGCTGGTTCGCGCCGTGCGGCGGCTTCGACGTTTCGCCGCGGGCCATGCCGGCCTATCTTCGGGATGTCGGCGACGGCTCCTATTTCGGCTTTCCGCTGCTCGGGCCCGACGGGCTGAAGTTCGGCCGCCATGCGCATTTCATGGAACCGGTCGTGCCGGACGAGCCGAATGCGCCGGTCAACGAGACCGACCGGATGCTGCTCGAAGGCTTCCGGCGCGACTACCTGCCCGCGGCGGGAGAGTCGCGCGCCTACGACACCTGCCGCTATACGATGCTGCCGGGAGAGGATTTCCTGATCGACGCGATGCCGGGCGAGCCGTCGATAATCGTCGCCTCGCCCTGCTCCGGCCACGGCTTCAAGTTTGTGTCGGTCGTCGGCGAAATCCTCGCCGACCTGGCACTCGACGGAGGCACCGCGCGTCCCGTCTCGGCTTTCTCCTTCGCGGCCCTCGACCGGCAGATCGAGAAGCACGCGCCGCCGCAAGCCGCGACAGCAAACCGCTGAACGATCAGCACGTTACGCAGCGACCGTGCTTCGATTTATGAGCGCTCGTCGCGCCCGACCGGCGTGATGACGTCGCGCGTGATCAGCCCCGAAACCACCGTCCGCTCGCCCTCGGAGGGAAAGTCGCCCGGCGGCTCGTCGAGGACCGTATAGAGCTTGTCGTCCCGGAAGGCGCTCGCCATCTTCGTCGACGTGCCATGGCCGGGCGCGGCGGCGACGTCGAGGTAGTCCGTCTCCGCTTCCGCCGCGACCACGCGCGCATCGCCAGGCGAATAGGCCCGCACCACCACCTCGCCCTGATAGGAGGCCATGTCCCAGCGCGGATCGTTCTCCTGCGCGATCGGCTTCAGCCTGTAGAGGGACAGCGTGCCTGTACCTGCGGCGGGGATCGTCGAGCGCTTCGGATTCGGGTCGGTCATGTCGCTTCCTCCGATCGTTGCGTCTGAGCGCTAACGAACCGCCGCAGCGAACGTTCCTCCGGATCCGAGGGAGACGGCGCGTTCCCGACATGCGCCGCTCCGGCCGCCGCGGAGGCGATCGAGGATTGGGCGTCGTCTTCTCTGAGCATGAGGCGCCCGAGAAGGCCGACCGCGGCCAGCACGAGCGCGAAGAGCGGCCAGACGAGATCGAGCACGCGAACCTCCCTCCGGATCGCCGAGCCTCCGGATCGCCAAGCAACATGGTCAGCCAAGCTGATACTCCGGCCACATTACCGCCCGCTGACGGAAACCTTACGGATCGGTAAGTGTGCGGCGATCCGGCGGCCTTTGGCCCTCCGGCCGAACGCCATGCGTTATTTCTTTGCGCCGCTGCGGTTGCCCTTGCCGAGTTCCCTTTCGGCGCGCACGTCCTTGTCGAGCTTCTCGAAGCTCTCCAGCACGTCCTCGTCGGCCTCGTCCTTCGCGTCCGGCTGGTCCTGGCGCTGGTTGTGCACGTTCGCCTGGTCGTCGCCCTGCAGGCTGTTGCGGCCCATCCGGTCCTGCGCGAAAGCGTCGTCGTCGAACGGCTCGTCCGGCCGCCGCGGCGGCATCTTGTTTTCTGGCTGGGCCATGGCTTGATCCTTTCCGAATTGCTGCGCCTTGCGCGCTGGAGGACCAACCGGCCACGGCAGCGAAGGTTTCCTCACACGTCGAGATGACGGTCGCGCTTCCTCCGAATGAGCGTCTGGCAGCCCGCCGCCGCAGGACGTATTCTCCGACATTGCCGCCGGATCGGTCGCCGAAGGAGAGGACAAGGCGATGCCCACCGTGCTTGAGCCGCATGCAGGCCGCGAACAGGCCTTGCGCCACGAGGTCCCCTCGTCGGGCTGGCTGACGGCCCTTGGCGTCATCCTCGTCATCGGCGGCCTGGCGCTGCTTCTCGCGCCGATGATCGGCGGCCTCGTCGTCACGACCTGGATCGCGGCGGTCTTCATTGTCGCCGGCATCTTCCAGATCATCCATGCCTTCCAGGCCCGCGGCTGGCGATCCGGCCTCTGGCAGGGCTTGAGCGGCCTTATCTACCTGGTCGGCGGCCTGCTCGCCTTCTTCAACCCGCTCGCCGGCGCCGTGGCGCTGACGATCGTGCTCGCCATGACCTTCCTCATCGACGGGATCGTCCGCATCGCGCTCGCCTTCGCCGCCCGGCCGATGACCCATTGGGGCTGGGTTCTCCTCGGCGGCATCATCTCGCTGCTCGTTGGCATCTACATCCTGCTCGTCATCGGTTCCGCCCCGGCGTCGCTCGCGATTCTCGGCATCTTTGCCGGCGTCTCCTTCCTCTTCGAAGGCTTCGCCTTCCTGCGGCTCGGCCTCGCCGGCCGGGACCGCTGGCGCTCGGCATGAAAAAGGCCGGCCAAACGGCCGGCCCCGGAAGGCGGATGGCGGATCGGATCAGGCAGCGCGCCGGGTGTGACGGCCTTCCTCGACTTCTTCGACGATCTTCGCAACGAAAGCGTCGAGGTCCTTCGGCGAGCGCGATGTGACGATCCCATGGTCGACGACGACTTCCTCGTCGACCCAATTGCCGCCGGCGTTCTTCACGTCCGTCTTGATCGACCAGTAGGACGTCACCTTGCGGTCCTTGAGCGCGTCCGCCTCCACCAGCAGCCACGGGCCGTGGCAGATCGCGGCAACGGGCTTGCCCGAGCGCACGAAATCCTTGACGAGCGTCACCGCGTCGTCGTTGAGCCGCAACAGGTCGGGATTGATCTGGCCGCCGGGGATGACGATCGCGTCATAGTCCTCGACCTTCACGTCCGAGGCCTGCAGATCGACGGGGACCGTGTCGCCCCAGTCGGTCTCGTCCCAGCTCTTGATCGGACCCTGCTTGATCGAGGCGATGTGGACGGTCGCCTGCTGGTCCTTGAGCTTCTGGAGCGGCACCATCAGTTCCGACCGCTCGAAGCCGTCGGTCGCGAGGATGACGATCTTCGCCTGGTTGATGCTCGGCATTGCGCTTCTCCTTCGATTGGCTTGAATCCGTCAGGCAAACGTCATCTTCCCCGAGCCGTTCCGAAAAGAGTTGAGGCCATTTTGCGGCAGCTCCAGGCGTCCTCACGAGCCGTCGACGTCGGCCTTCAGCAGCGCCTCGTGCTGCTCGCGCGCCTGCGTCTCGACGAAGACCTGGCGGATGCCGGGGAAGCGGCTCTTCGCGGACCGCTCGATGTCCGTGACCGTCTGCTCCACGACCTCGAGCGGTGTCCCGTCGACGAAGTCGAGGCTGACGGTGACGAGGATATCCTTCGGACCGAAATGGACGGTGCGCAGCTCGTTGATGCCAGAAACCGCCTCCGGCGCCTGCGCGATCCGCCGGATCGCCTGGACGATCGTGCCGCTGGCCGATTCTCCGGTGAGCAGGCTCTTCGTCTCGTAGGCAAGACCGGCGGCGGCGAGAGTCAGGATGACGCCGATGGCGATCGAGGCGGCGCCGTCACCCCATTCGTAGCCGAGGAACTGCGTGATGAGCAGGCCGACAAGGGCCGCGGCAAGCCCGAGCAGCGCCGCCGTGTCCTCGAAGAGCACGGTGAAGACCGTCGGGTCCTTCGATCGCTGCACGGCCTCGATCAGTCCGGTCCTGCCGCGCGTGCGGTTGAACTCCCGCAGACCCACGGCCCACGAAATGCCCTCGAACACGAAGGCGAAGCCGATGACGATGTAGTTCGCCAGGAAGCTCGAGATCGGGTGCGGCTGCATCAGCTTGTTGATGCCTTCGAAGAAGGAGACGCCCGCCCCGAGCCCGAAGATCAGGATGGCGACGACGAAGCTCCAGAAATAGACCTCCATGCCGTAGCCGAAGGGGTGGAACTCGTCGGCGGGCTTCTGCGAACGGCGAAGCCCGAGGAGAATGAGGCCCTGGTTCCCGGTGTCGACGAGCGAGTGGATTGCCTCCGAGAGCATGGCGGACGAGCCCGTCAGGAAGGACGCCGCGAACTTCGTCGCCGCGATCAGCAGGTTTCCGGCGAGCGCCGCATAGACGACGAAGTGGGAGCCGCTGGTCTCGTTCTTCTCGTTTTCCGTAGGCCGTGGTCCGTATGTCTTCATCGCGCCGGTCCCGCTCTCCTGCTCTCTGTTTGCCGTCGGTGTCGCAAAGTCCGACACGCCCTCAACGTCGAAACCACCGGCTGCGATCCATGGAGAAGAAAGACCTTTTCCGTGCGCCGTTTCCCGCTACAAGGAGCCGACTTCAGGAGACGCATCGGGGAGCATCGCGGATGAGCCGGCCGGACAAACTCTTCACCGCCATCGGCGAGTGCATGATCGAGTTCTCGCAGACCGGCGACGGCGCCACCTGGCGGCGCGGCTTTGCCGGCGATACGTTCAACACCGCCTGGTACTTCCGCCGGCTTGCGGCAGCCCCGTGGAAGACCGCTTACTTCACCGCCGTCGGCGACGACGCGCCTTCCCGCGATCTGAAGGAATTCATCGCGGCGGCCGGCGTCGACACGGGCTTCATCCCCTCGATCGCCAACGCATCGCCCGGCCTCTATACGATCGAACTCGTCGGGGCGGAGCGTCACTTCTCCTACTGGCGGGAGAATTCGGCCGCGCGACGGCTCGCCGCCGATCCGGCCGCACTCGCCGCCGCCATCGACCGGAGCGCGATCCTCTATTTCTCCGGCCTCACGCTGGCGATCCTGCCGGAGACCGACCGGCGCGCCTTCCTCTCGGCGATGGAGAAGGCCCGTGCCGATGGACGCACCGTCGCCTTCGATCCGAACATCCGGCTTCGCCGCGGGCCGCACGCGGACGCGCTCAGGAATGCGCTCGCCGGGGGGGCCGCCGCCTCCACCATCGTGCTGCCGACCTTTCCCGACGAAGCGGGCCTCTTCGGCGACGCCGACAGACAGGCCTGCGCCGAGCGCTATCGCGCCCTCGGCGCCGAACTCGTCGTGGTCAAGGACGGCGCCGCCCCTTGCCTCGCTCTCGGCCCTGGGGCGGCCGTGGAAGTGGAGGCCGTGCCCGTCGCCAGGCCGGTCGATACCACCGGCGCGGGCGATGCCTTCAACGGCGGCTTCCTCGCCGCCTGGGCGGATCGCCCCGACCTCAGCCGCGCGCTTGCCCTCGGCCACGAGACGGCGGCGCGGACGATCTGCGGCTACGGCGCCCTCGTCGCCTGAAGCCGACGCAGCGCGCCGCGGCAACCTTTTGGCACGGCCGGCGTTGCCGTGGCGACCGGATTGGAGGACATTCCGCCTGAACCGGCGGCGCGCTTGCCGCCTTCGCCTGCCCGACGCACGGGCGCCGCTCTTCGGTGGCGCACGAACCTTGAAGGCCGCCACGGCCGGGAGAGTGCAGAGCAATGAGCGACCTGAACGTTCCGGCCAATCCGCACCGCCTCGCCCGGCGCACGGCGATCGTCGCCGCCGTCTGCCTCGCCTTCGGCATCATCATCGCCGTGCTCTGGCTCGCCTCGACGGCGGTCATGGCCTTCGCCGTCGGGATCGTCCTCGCCGTCGTGCTCGATGCGGGCGCCCGCGGGCTCGGCCATATCCTTCCGGTCGGCCGCGGCATCAGGCTCGGCCTCGTCATGCTGATCGTCATCGCCCTCGTCGGCGGAGCGCTCTGGTACGGCGGCGCGACGCTCGTCAGCCAGTTCAACGACTTTGTCAACGCCGTGAAGCAACTGGTGCGCGAGGGCCACGATTTCCTGCAGCACTCCGGCCTGCTCGCCAACAAGCAGGGCGGCATCGCCTCGCTACTGCCGAATGCCGCGGCGATCCTCGGCGGCGCGACGACGGTGGTCCCGCTCGCCTTCAACGCGCTGTCCATCGCCGCCGCCATTCTCTTCATCGGCCCGTTCCTCGCGCTGGAGCCGACCGTCTACAAGCGCGTCTTCCTCAATCTCCTTCCGCAGGGCAGCCGGCCGCGCGTCAACCAGGTTCTCGACGAGGCAGCAGAAGCGATGCGGTCGTGGCTTCTCGGCCAGAGCATCAGCATGACGCTGATCTTCCTCTTCAGCCTGGTCGCGCTGCTGGTGATCGGCATGCCCTACGCCGTGCTCCTCTCCGTCCAGGCCGGTCTCCTCACCTTCATCCCGACGCTCGGCCCCTTCGTTGCCGGCATCGTCATCGTGCTGGCCGGCCTCTCCCACAGCCTGACGATGGCGCTCTACGGGCTCATCACCTACCTGCTCATCCAGTTCCTGGAATCAAACCTGGTGACGCCGGTCGTGCAGGAGCGCACGGTCGAGATGCCGCCGGCACTGATCCTCGCACTGCAGCTTGCCGCCGGCGTCCTCTTCGGCTTCCTCGGCCTCGCCTTCGTCGTGCCTCTCGCCGCCGCCGGCAAGACGCTCGTCTACGAACTCTACGTCAACGACTATCTTGGCGGCCCGTGGGAGGACGGTCAGGAGCAGAATCCCGGCTGGATCGCCCGGTTCCTGGACCGCTTCCTGCCGAAGCGGCACGACAAGCCTAGCGTGGACGCCGATGCTGGGCGACCATCGCCCGAAGGTTGGCGCAAACAGCGGCGCTGACGGCGGCGGCTTCGGCATCGCCGAACGCGCTCCAGCCCATGCGGCGGCGAACCGGCTCGGCCGCGATGCGGAAATAGAGGATCTGGCCGATCAGCGTGAACAGCACGATCCGCACCTGCTCCGCCCCTGCCGATTCGCCCGTTGCCCTCGCCCAGAGCGCGCACAGCCGTTCATGAACCGGGGCGAACACGCCTTCGAAGATCCGCTCGAATGCCGCCGTCGGCTGGGAGAGCTCCCGCAGGATAAAGGCGACGATGGCGCCCGCCGCCGCCTCGGCGACGACGAAGTGGACCATCCTCTCGACCAGCGCTGAAAGCAGCGCCTCCGCCTCCGCAGGCGTCAGTTCTTCAACCCGTGCCGAGGCGGTTCCGAGGACACTCGCCGCCATGCCGCCCATCGTCTCGACGATGAACTCGCCACAGGCCGCCCTCAGTCCCTCCTTTCCGCCGACGTGGGAGGCGAGGGAGGCGACGTTCGTGCCGGCCGCCGCGGCGAGCGCGCGCGTCGAGGTGGCGGCAAAGCCCTTCTCCCCGAAAAAGCGCAGCGCGGCCCTGATCAGCGCTGGGCGGGTTCCTTCCGAAGCTCCGGCATCTGCCATGCGGCACCTCCTCCGGATCTCGTTAATCGATCGATCGAAACGCCGCAACACGCCGGAAGGGAACGCTTCTGCCCGTCACGGGTTTAGGCACGGCAGACAGAGGCGACGGAGGCAGCACGAAAGTACTGCGAACTTCTCCTTGACCCTCGCAAGGCATGCGACTGTAATCCGAACGGGTCGGCGCAGGCCGACGCGGACCAGCAACAGTTGGAGGAAGAGCCATGGCATGGTCGAAACCCAGGATCGAAGAGTTCGAGTGCGGCATGGAGATTTGCCGCTACGCACCGGCCGACGACGGCGAGCCGCCGCTGTTTTGAGTTCCGGCGCAACACCGACCAACGCATAGCCAATGCGCGCTGTCGTGCTTGGCGCGGCAGCGGGCGGCGGCTTTCCGCAATGGAATTGCGGATGCCGCAACTGCGTCGCGGTTCGCGAAGGCAGGCCCGGTTTCCTTCCGCGCTCGCAGTCCTCGATCGCGCTCAGCGCGGACGGTGAGGGCTGGGCGATCCTGAACGCTTCGCCGGATATCCGCGCGCAGATCAATGCGATCCCGGTCCTGCATCCGACCGGCCCGCGGACATCGCCGATCCGCAGCGTGCTGATCACCAATGGCGATCTGGATCACGTAGCGGGCCTTCTGACGTTGCGGGAGAAGCAGGCTTTCACGCTGTTCCTGACGCGCGAGATCGCCGGCATCATCGACCAGAACCCGGTGTTCCAGGCGCTCGACCCGGCATTCGTGACGCGGCGCGTCGTGCAGCTCGACGAGGATTTCGAGCTTCTTCCGGGCATTTCGGCACGGCTCTTCGCAGTTCCCGGCAAGGTGCCGCTCTATGCGGAGGCCGGCGAGGTCCGTGTCGACCTCGAAGGCGAACAGACGGTCGGCGTCGCCCTGTCGCAGAGCCGAGGTCCTGCAGCCTTCTATATCCCCGGCTGCGCCCGGATGACGGCGGCGCTCGCCGAGCGTCTGACAGGCGCCGCACTGGTCTTTTTCGACGGGACGCTTTGGGATGATGACGAGATGATCGCCGCCGGCGTCGGCGAGAAGACCGGCCGGCGCATGGGCCACATGGCGATGGGCGGAACGAAGGGGACGATCGCCGCTTTCTCGCCGCTGGCTGTCGCACGAAGGATTTTCGTCCATATCAACAACACGAACCCGGTTCTCGACCCGCGCTCCCGCGAGCGTGCCGAGGCGGAGCGGGCCGGCTGGGAGATCGGTTACGACGGAATGGAGGTGAGCTGGTGACGGAACAGCGCGCACGGCTTTCGCGCGAGGCCTTCGAGGCGCGGCTTCGCCGCATCGGCGAGGAGCGATACCACGACAAGCACCCCTTCCATCGGCGCCTCCACTCCGGCGGCTGCACGCCCGACCAGGTTCGCGCCTGGGTGATCAACCGCTACATGTATCAAAGTCGCATCCCTATGAAGGACGCGGCTTTCATGTCGCGCACGGAGGATCCGGAGCTGCGCCGCGCCTGGCGCTCCCGCATCGAATACCACGATGGCAGCGACACCCGCGAAGGCGGCATCCGCCGCTGGCTGAAGCTCGCCGAAGCGGTCGGCCTTGATCCCGCCTATGTCGCCTCGACGGCCGGCGTCCTGCCGGCCACGCGCTTCGCGGTCGAAGCCTATGTGCGGTTCGTGCGCGACATGCCGATGCTCGACGCGGTCGCCTCCTCGCTGACGGAGATGTTCGCCCCCAAGATCCACGCGGAGCGCATCGCCGGCCTGCTCGAACACTACGACTTCGCCAACGAAGAGAGCCTCAGCTACTTCCGCCGCCGGCTCGAGGAGGCGCCGAAGGAAGTCGCCTTCGGCCTCAACTATGTCCTCGACCATGCCGACACGGCGGAAAAGCAGGACGCGGCCGCCGCCGCCCTCACCTTCAAGACGGATGTGCTCTGGGCGCAGCTCGACGCACTCGATGCCGCCTATGTCGAGCCCGGCCGCATTCCCCCCGGCGCCTGGCGCTCCGGGGAAGGCATGCTCCGATGACGGCCGACCTCGCCGAGACGGCCCGGCCGCGCCTCCTCCGCGGCGTGCGTGCGCGCTTCGACGAGGCCCGTGACAGCTGGCTGCTTCTCGCTCCCGAGCGGACGCTGAAGCTCGATCCGGTCGCCGCCGCGATCATCGCCGAACTCGACGGCGAGCGTACCGTCGCCGCGGTGGTCGACGCGCTCGCGGCGAAGTACAATGCGCCGCGCGCCGAAATCCTGGCGGACGTGCAGGCCTTCCTGCAGTCGCTCCTGGAGCGCCGGATGCTGGAGGTCGATTGAGATGACCGAGATGGCGAAGACCGCGGCAGCGCAGCACGCGACGCCGATTCAGGTACCGATGGCGATGCTTGCGGAGCTGACGCATCGCTGCCCCCTCTCCTGCCCCTATTGCTCCAATCCGCTCGACCTCGTGCGCCGTTCCGGCGAGCTTTCGACGGAGGAATGGGCCGACGTCTTCCGGCAGGCGGCCGACCTCGGCATCCTGCATCTTCACCTGTCGGGAGGCGAGCCCGCCGCCCGCAAGGACCTGGAAGAGCTGGTCGCCGCCGCCCGCGCGCGCGACCTCTACACGAACCTCATCACCTCCGGCGTCGGCCTGACCGAAGCGCGGCTCGAGACGCTCGCGGCGAACGGGCTCGACCACCTGCAGCTCTCGCTGCAGGGCATCGACGGCGAGACGGCCGATCTCTATGGCGGCTATCGCGGCGGCTTCGAGCGCAAGATCGCCGTCGCCGGCTGGACGACGCGGCTCGGGCTGCCGCTGACGATCAACGCCGTGATGCACCGGCAGAACTTGAAGGACCTGCCGGCCATGATCGCGCTCGCCGTCGATCTCGGCGCGCGCCGGCTGGAAGTCGCGACCGTCCAGTTCCACGGTTGGGCCGAGCGCAACAAGGCGGCGCTGATGCCGACGCGCGCCCAGGTGGCGGAAGCCGGAGAGATCGTCCGCGCCGCCCGCGAGCACCTCAAGGGCCGTCTCGTCATCGATTACGTGCCCGCCGACTATTATGCGACCTATCCAAAGGCCTGCATGGGCGGCTGGGGCAGTTCGAGCCTCAACGTCGCGCCGGACGGCAAGGTGCTGCCCTGCCACGCCGCCGGGACGATCCCGGGCCTCGCCTTCGACTCGGTCCGCGAACGCCCGCTCGCCGACATCTGGCGTCACGGCAGCGCCTTCAATGCCTTCCGGGGCGACGCCTGGATGCTCGAGCCCTGTCGCTCCTGCGCCAGGAAGACGGTCGATTTCGGCGGCTGCCGATGCCAGGCAATGGCGCTTGCCGGCGACGCCGCCGCGGCCGATCCCGCTTGCGCCAAGTCGCCGCTCCACGCGCAACTCGTGGCAGTCGCCGGTGAATACGCGGCCTCGGATGAGACCGACCTGGTCTACCGCAAGCTATAGAGCGTCCTGACGCTGCGCTAACCGGAAAAGCAACGGCACAACGCGCTCGATCGTTTCGTCATCTGGCGAGATGCCGAAATGACCAAGGCCTGAGGCTCCCCTCCGTGAGCGGCTCGGCAATTTTGTCCGTTCTCGCAGCGGCGGTGGAACAACCTCGCCCTCCGCTGGTTCGAATGCGCCGCATCGAGCCGGCCCCTTGTCGAGGCGGACGGCGGTGCGGCGGGCTGCGTTGAAGGATGAAGCCCATGCGCATCCGTCTCTTGTTGTCCTTGTCGGTCTTCCTGTTGGCCTCGGGGGCCGCGGCGCACGATTCGCCCGGCGGAATGGCCTATGATCCGATGTGCTGCAACGGCGACGGAGAGCATGGAGATTGCGCCCCAATCCCCTCGCGCGACGTCAGCATCGGCAAGTCGGGCTATCATATTGCGCTGAGCCCCGGCGATCATCCCGGCGTCCACGTTCCCCACGTTTTCACGGAGCCGTTCCAGTCGGCCAGGACTTCGACCGACGGACGGTACCATGCCTGCCTCTATCCGACCGAAAACCAGCTGCGGTGCTTCTACGCGCCGCCACAGGGGTCCTGAGGCGCCCGCGATCCTGCCGACGGCCGAAGAGGTTTCTTTCACGCATGATCGAAGGGCGTGCCGGACCGGCGCCGCGAAGTACCTAAGTACTATTGAAGGGAATGGTGCCGCGGGACACGCTCCTGCTGTCTTTCAAGGGACACCGGAGAGGACGCGGGCGGCCCGGCAAGAGCTTCGCCAACCGTTTCGAGGGGT
>JBQCEN010000333.1:0-10141 GCA_051960215.1 Pararhizobium sp. | reverse complement strand
CGTCAGGCCGCCGAAGCGCTGGCCCGGCAGGCTCGCAAGCCTGCCGCGCAGTTCGTTCACCAGCGCATTGGCGGCGGTCGTCTCGACGCCTTCATAGTCGTGGCGGGAATATTAGTTCCGGCCGTATTACGCCCAGTGCTTGCGGGCGATCTCGGCGACGCTCTCGCCGCGGACGGCGAGGATGTTCAGCCAGAGGAGCACCGCCCAGACGCCGTCCTTCTCGCGCACGTGGTTGGAGCCGGTGCCGGCGCTCTCCTCGCCGCAGATCGTCGCCATGCCGGCGTCGAGCAGGTTGCCGAAGAACTTCCAGCCGGTCGGCGTCTCGTAGATGCCGATGCCCTTCTTCGCGGCGACGCGGTCGGCCGCGCCGCTTGTCGGCATCGAGCGTGCGATGCCCTTCAGGCCGCCGCGATAGCCGGGTGCGAGGTGGGCGTTCGCCGCGAGCATCGCCAGCGAATCGGACGGCGTGATGAAGATGCCCCGGCCGATGATGAGGTTGCGGTCGCCGTCGCCGTCCGAGGCGGCGCCGAAATCCGGCGCGTCGTCGGCCATCATCGTGTCGTAGAGCATGCGCGCATGGACGAGGTTCGGGTCCGGGTGATGGCCGCCGAAGTCCTCGAGCGGGACGAAGTTCAGGACGGAGCCCGGGGCGGCGCCGAGCCGCTTCTCGAATATCTCCTTCGCATAAGGCCCGGTGACGGCGCTCATCGCGTCGAAGGTCATCGTCAGGCCGTTCGCGATCGCCGTGCGGATTGCGTCGAAGTCGAAGAGCTCCTCCATGAGCGCGGCGTAGTCGGTCACGGGATCGATCACCTCGACCGTCATGCCGGCGAGCTCGGACGTCCCCTCGATATCGAGGTCGAGGTCTGGGGTGTCGAGCGTGCGGTATTCCGTGATCTCCTTGGTCCGGGCGAAGATCGCGTCGGTGATGCGCTCCGGCGCCGGCCCGCCGTTGCCGGTGTTGAACTTGATGCCGAAATCCTCCTTCGGCCCGCCAGGATTGTGGCTTGCGGAGAGGATGATGCCGCCAAAGGCACCGTATTTGCGGATGATGTTGGAGGCGGCCGGCGTCGAGAGCAGGCCGCCGCGGCCGACGACGACGCGGCCGAAGCCGTTGGCGGCGGCCATGCGGATCGCGATCTGGACGACCTCGCGATTGTAGTAGCGGTCGTCGCCGCCGACCACCAGCGTCTTGCCCTTGAAGTCGCCGGCGACGTCGAAGATCGACTGGATGAAGTTCTCGACGTAGTTCTCCTGCTGGAAGACCGGCACCTTCTTGCGCAGGCCGGACGTCCCCGGCTTCTGGTCGTCATAGGGCTTGGTCGAGACGGTCTTCTGCATGGCGTCCTCAGCTTGCGTGCACGAGTGTACGATAGAGTTCGGCGTAGCGGCCGGCGCTGCGTTCCCAGGAGACGTCCGCCTTCATGCCCTGCCGCTGCAGGCCGGTCCAGACCTTCGGCTGCGCGTAGACGGCAAGCACGCGGCGGATCGCGTTGCGCATGGCGATGGCGTCGACCGGCACGAACTGGAAGCCCGTCGCAACGCCGGCGGCAAGGGCCGCCTCGTTCGCGTCGATCACCGTATCGGCAAGGCCGCCGGTGCGCGCGACGACGGGCACGCAGCCGTAGCGCAGGCCGTAGAGCTGGGTCAGGCCGCAGGGCTCGAAGCGCGAGGGGATGAGGATCGCGTCGGCGCCGGCCTGCATCAGATGCGACAGCGGCTCGTCATAGCCGATCCTGACGGCGACGCGGTCGGGGTGGCGCCCGGCGGCGGAAACGAGGCCGCCTTCGAGCACCGAATCGCCGGAGCCGAGCACGACGAGCCGGCCACCGCCCTCGACGATCTCGTCGACCACCTCCACGAGCAGGTCCATGCCCTTCTGCCAGGTGAGCCGGCTGACGACCGAGAAGAGCGGCCCGTCGCCGTCGGGAAGCCCCATGGCACCGAGAAGCGCGGCGCGGTTGGCGCGGCGCTTCTTCAACGTCGCCGCGGAGTAGCGCGCCGGCAGGGTCTCGTCCGTCGCCGGGTTCCAGACGCCCGTGTCGATGCCGTTGACGATGCCGTGGAGATCGTGGGCGCGGGCGCGGATCAGGCCGTCGAGGCCCATGCCGAAGCCCGGCTCGCAGATCTCCTGCGCATAGGTCGGGCTGACCGTGGTGATGGCGCTCGCCGCCTGCAGCCCGCCCTTCAGATAGCCGACGTCGCCGTAGTACTCGACGCCCTGGATGTCGAAGGCTTGCGGCGGCAGTTGCAGGCCGGGACAGATCGACGCACCGAACTGGCCCTGGAAGGCGAGGTTGTGGACGGTCATGACGGAGGGGATCGCGCCGGCGCCATTATAGCGCATGTAGACCGGCGTCAGGCCGGCCTGCCAGTCGTGCGCGTGGACGAGATCCGGCCGCCAGCCCTCGGCAGCGCCGGCTGCGAGGGCGGCACCGGCGCTCGCGAGCGCTGCGAAGCGGCGCCAGTTGTCGGGATAGTCGTGGCCGCCGGTTCCGCCGTAGGGGTTGCCGTTCCGGGCGAAGAGCTCCGGCGCATCGAGGACAAGAAGGTCGGCATCGTCGACGGAGGCGGCGAGGACTTCCGCCTGCGCACCGAGGAGATCGGGCAGGGACGCGACATTGCGGGCTTCGCCGAGCGCCGCCATGACGGCCGGGTAGCCCGGCACGAGCGTGCGCACATGGACGCCGGCCGTCTCAAGCGCACCGGGCAGCGCGCCGACGACGTCGGCGAGCCCACCGGTCTTCACCAGCGGGAACATCTCGGAGGCGACGGACAGGACCCTGATCGGGTTCATGCGCCGAGCTTGTCGATCATCGGCTGCGTGACCAGGCAGATGCCCTTCTCGCTTCGCCGGAAGCGCCGGGCGTCGAGCTCCGGATCCTCGCCGACGACGAGCCCCTCCGGGATCACGACGCCGCTGTCGAGGACGACGCGGCTCAGCCGCGCGTTCCGGCCGATGACGCAGCGCGGCAGCACGACCGCCTGGTTGAGCGACGAGAAGGAATTGGCCCTGACGCCGGAGAAGATCAGGCTGTGCCTGAGCGACGAGCCGGAGATGATGCAGTCGCCGGCGACGAGCGACGAGACGGCAGAGCCGCGGCGCCCGTCCTCGTCGTGGACGAACTTCGCCGGCGGCGAGATTTC
Organism: Pararhizobium sp.; assembly: GCA_051960215.1. Taxonomy (GTDB): domain Bacteria; phylum Pseudomonadota; class Alphaproteobacteria; order Rhizobiales; family Rhizobiaceae; genus Pararhizobium_B. The sequence goes on along the minus strand of JBQCEN010000333.1, from coordinate 6,994 downwards.
GGCATAGGTCCAGATCGGCCAGGAACGGTCATAGAGGTCGAGCTCGGGAACGACGTCGGTCAGGTCGATATTGGCCTCCCAATAGGCGTCGATGGTGCCGACGTCGCGCCAGTAGGCCTCCGATTCGCTGCTGGCGCGCACGCAGGAATCGCCGAAGCGATGGGCGACGGCGACGCCGTGCTCGACGATATAGGGGATGATGTCCTTGCCGAAGTCGCGGCTCGAATGCTCGTCACCGGCATCGCGGCGCAGGATTTCCATCAGGAACTTCGTGCGGAAGACATAGATGCCCATCGAGGCGAGGGCGAAGTCTTCCCGGCCGGGGATGCCCGGCGGATCGGCCGGCTTCTCGACGAAGGCGATGATCCGGTCGCGTTCGTCGACATGCATGACGCCGAAGCCGGTGGCCTCCATGCGCGGCACCTCGAGGCAGCCGACGGTGACGTCGGCGCCGGAATCGACGTGCTGCTGGAGCATCAGCTCGTAGTCCATCTTGTAGATGTGGTCGCCGGCGAGGATCACCATGTACTCGACGCCGTAGGCCTCGATGATGTCGGCGTTCTGGTAGACCGCGTCGGCCGTCCCCTCGTACCACTGCGTCTCCGAGACGCGCTGGCTCGCCGGCAGGATGTCGAAGCTCTCGTTGCGCTCCGGCCTCAGGAAGTTCCAGCCGCGCTGCAGGTGGCGGATCAGGGAATGGGCCTTGTACTGGGTGGCGACGCCGATGCGGCGGATGCCGGAATTGATGGCGTTGGAGAGCGCGAAGTCGATGATGCGCGTCTTGCCACCGAAATAGACCGCCGGCTTGGCGCGGCGGTCGGTCAGCTCCTTCAGGCGGCTGCCGCGCCCGCCGGCGAGCACATAGGCCATCGCGTCGCGGGCGAGCGGCCCGGTTCTCCTGTCGTCCATCGTTCCCTCCCATTCACGGCCGGCGCGGCCCGTTCCCCTGCTTATTGGTCCTGCTTGAACATGATCGTCGCCAGAGGCGGCAGGGTCATGACGGCGGAATGGTTGCCGACGCCGTCGGTCTCGGCCTCGATCATTCCCGCGTTCCCCTTGCCGCTTCCGCCCTAGTCGGCCGCATCGGAAGTGAAGATCTCGCGCCAGCGGCCGGCCGCCGGCATCGGCACGCGGTAGTTCTCGCGCACGACCGGCGTGAAGTTGCTGACGACGACGACAGGTGAAGCGTCGGGCGCCTTGCGCTGCCAGGCGAAGACGGAGTTGTCATGGTCGTCGGCGATCAGCCACTCGAAGCCCTCCGGCTCGCAGTCGCGGGCGTGCAGGGCGGGCGTGTCGCGGTAGAGGTGGTTGAGATCGCGCACGAGGCGGCGCACACCCTCATGCGCCTCGGCGCCAAGCAGGTGCCAGTCGAGCGAGCGCGCCTCGCTCCATTCCTGGCGCTGGGCGAACTCCTGACCCATGAAGAGGAGCTTCTTGCCGGGATAGCCCCACATGAAGCCGTAATAGGCGCGGAGGTTCGCGAACTTCTGCCAGTCGTCGCCCGACATCTTGGTGAGCAGCGAACCCTTGCCGTGCACCACCTCGTCATGGGAGAGCGGCAGGACGAAATTCTCGCTGAAGGCGTAGAGCAGGCCGAAGGTCAGCTCGTTGTGGTGGTAGCTGCGGTGGATAGCCTCGTGCTGCATATATTGCAGCGTGTCGTGCATGAAGCCCATGTTCCACTTGAAGCCGAAGCCGAGGCCGCCGTCGTGGACCGGGTGGGAGACCTTCGGCCATGACGTCGATTCCTCGGCGACCGTCATCACGCCCGGATGAGCCCCGTAGACCTCGCGGTTCATCGCCTGGAGGAAGTCCACCGCGTCGATGTTCTCGCGGCCGCCGTACTTGTTCGGCACCCACTCGCCCTCCTTGCGGGAGTAGTCGAGATAGCGCATGGACGCGACCGCATCGACGCGCAATCCGTCGATATGATAGCGCTCGGCCCAGACGAGGGCGTTGTTGACGAGGTAGGACTTCACCTCGCGCCGGCCGAAATTGTAGATCGCCGTGTTCCAGTCCGGATGGAAGCCCTGGCGCGGGTCGGCGTGCTCGTAGAGCGCCGTGCCGTCGAAGTGCGACAGGCCGTGCGCGTCCGTCGGGAAATGCGCCGGCACCCAGTCGAGGATGACGCCGAGGCCGGCCATGTGGGCGCCATCGACGAAGCGGGCGAGGCCTTCCGGCTCGCCGAAGCGGGCCGTCGGCGCATAGAGGCCGGTCGTCTGATAGCCCCAGGAGGGGTCGAACGGGTGCTCGCTGATCGGCAGGAACTCGATGTGGGTGTAGCCCATGTCGAGGCAGTAGGGGATCAGCTGATCGGCGAGCTCGTCCCAGGTGAGGAAGCGGTTGTCCTCGCCGCGCCGCCATGAGCCGGCGTGCACCTCGTAGATCGAGACGGGCTGGCGGCGGAAGTCGGCGCTGCGCCAGAAAGCGCGATGGGCCTCGTCGTGCCAGGCGTGCGAAGGCTGGCGGTCGACCACAGAGGCGGTCTGCGGACGGAGCTCCGAACGAAAGGCGAAGGGGTCGGCCTTCAGCGGCAGGCGGTGGCCCGCGGCGCCGATGATCTCGTACTTGTAGGGGCGCCCCGCCTCGACGTTCGGCAGGAAGATCTCCCAGATGCCGGTATCGCGTCGAAGGCGCATGACGTGGCGCCGCCCGTCCCAGTCGTTGAAGTCGCCGACGACGGAGACGCGCTGGGCGTTCGGCGCCCAGACGGCGAAGTGGACGCCGCTGACGCCCTCGTGCTCGACGATATGCGCGCCCATCTTGTCGAAGAGGCGCCGGTGCGAGCCTTCGCCGATGAAATAGTCGTCCATCGGGCCGAGGATCGGACCGAAGGTGTAGGGGTCGATCACCTGCCATTCGCCGCCGGCATTCTCCGCCTGGTACCGCAGCGGCTGGCGGTGTGCGAGCGAGACGGGCCCCTCGAAGAGGCCGGCCTCGTGGCGCCGGGTCAACGCGCCGGCGCTCTCGCCACCGAGGGTCAGGGCGGAGACCCGCTCGGCATGCGGGATGAAGCAGCGGGCGACGAAACCGTCCGCTGTCTCATGGACGCCGAGCACGGCGAACGGGTCGCCATGCGACCCCGCGACAAGAGCCGAGATCTGGCCGGCCGAGAGATGCTCGGCGGCCTGCTTCCGGGGCGTCCTGTCGCGGGAAGACGTCATCCTACACTCCATATCTCGCTTGCGTACTGGCGGATCGTCCTGTCCGAGGAGAACCAGCCGACATGGGCGGTGTTGCGGATCGTGCGGGGATACCAGTCGGCGCGGTCGAGGAAGATCGCGTCGACGTCGCGCTGCGCCTTGGCGTAGGCGTCGAAGTCGGCGGCCACCATGAACCAGTCGCGGTCGTAGATGCCCTGCACGAGGTCGCAGAAGCGGGACCGGTCGTCGGGGGAGAAGACACCGGAGGAGATGGCCGACAGCGCCTGCGACAGCTCGCGCGAGCTGTCGATCACGGTGCGCGGGTCATAGCCTTCGCCACGCCGCGCCGCGACCTCGTCCGCCGTCATGCCGAAGATCACGATATTGTCCTTGCCCACCTGCTCGCGGATTTCCACGTTGGCGCCGTCGAGCGTCCCGATCGTCAATGCCCCGTTCAACGCGAATTTCATGTTGCCGGTTCCGGAGGCTTCCATGCCGGCTGTCGAAATCTGCTCCGACAGGTCGGCGGCGGGCACCATGACCTCGGCGAGCGAGACGTTGTAGTTCGGGACGAAGACCACCTTGAGCAGGCCGCGAACCGCCGGGTCGTTGTTGATGACGCGGGCGACGTCGTTGATCAGCTTGATTATCATCTTCGCGCGGTGGTAGCTCGGCGCTGCTTTGCCGGCAAAGAGCTTGACGCGCGGCACCCAGTCGCGCTCCGGATGGGAGCGGATCTGGTCGTAGAGGGCGATCGTCTCGACGATGTTCAGGAGCTGGCGCTTGTATTCGTGGATGCGCTTGATCTGGATGTCGAACATCGCGTCCGGATCGAGCCGGATGCCCATGCGCCGGGCGATCAGGTTGGACAGCCGGATCTTGTTCAGCCGCTTGACGCCGGCGAAGCGCTCGATGAAGGACGGGTCGTCGGCGAAGGCCTCGAGCGTCTCGAGCTCGGTCGTGTCGTCCATGAAGCCGCTGCCGATCGTCTCGCGGAGCAGCCGGAAGAGATCCGGGTTGCACTGCATCAGCCAGCGCCGCGGCGTGATGCCGTTCGTCTTGTTGTTGATGCGGTCGGGATAGAGCCGGTGCAGGTCGGCGAAGACCGTCTCCTTCATGAGCTCCGTATGGAGGGCGGAGACGCCGTTCACCGAGTGGGAGCCGACGAAGGCGAGATTGCCCATGCGCACGCGGCGCTCGCCCGCCTCGTCGATCAGAGAGATGGCGCGGATCTGGTTGTCGTCGAAGTTCTTCTCGCGGCGCGCCTCGCGCAGGACGATGGCGTTGATCGCGTAGACGATCTGCATATGGCGCGGCAGCAGGCGCTCGAAGAGCGGGATCGACCAGCTCTCGAGGGCTTCCGGGAGGAGCGTGTGGTTGGTGTAGCCGAAGCACTTGCGGGCGATGTCCCACGACATCTCGAAGGAGAGGCGGTGGACGTCGCACAGGAGCCGGACGAGCTCGACGACGGCGACCGCAGGATGGGTGTCGTTGAGCTGGATCGCGACCTTGTCGGCGAGGTTGCGGAGGTCGCCATATTGCTGGATGTGGCGGCGCAGGATGTCCTGGAGCGAGGCGGAGGAGAAGAAGAACTCCTGGCGCAGGCGCAGTTCCTGGCCGGCCGGCGTCGCGTCGGCGGGATAGAGCACCCGCGCGAGCGCCTCCGCCTTGTTGCTCTCCTTCAGCGCACCGATGTGGTCGCCGGCGTTGAAGGCGTCGAGCAGGATCGGGTCGATCGGCTGCGCCGTCCAGAGCCTGAGCGTGTTGACGCGCCTCGCCCGCCAGCCGACGACCGGCGTGTCGTAGGCCGTCGCGATGACGCGCTCCTGCGGCCGCCAGACGCAGCGTCCGGTGCCGTCGGTCGCCTCGCCGATCGTCTCGACCGAGCCGCCGAAGCCGACTTCGTAGGAGCTTTCGCGCCGCTCGAACTCCCACGGGTTGCCATGGGCGAGCCACGTCTCCGGCAGCTCCACCTGCCAGCCGTCCTGCATCTGCTGGCGGAACAGGCCGTGGACGTAGCGGATGCCGTAGCCGTAGGCGGGCACATCGACCGTCGCCATCGATTCCATGAAGCAGGCCGCGAGCCGGCCGAGGCCGCCGTTGCCGAGTGCGGCGTCCGGCTCGAGTGCGGCGACGACGTCGAAATCGACGCCGAGCGACTTCAGCGCCTCCTTCATCTCGTCCATCAGGCCGAGATTCGAGGCGGCATCGCGCATCAGCCGGCCGATGAGGAATTCCAGCGAGAGGTAGTAGACGCGCTTGCCCTCGCGCTCGTAGGTCTCGCGCGTCGAGGCCATCCAGCGGTCGATGATCCGGTCGCGCAGCACCAGGATCGTCGCGGTCAGCCAGTCGTGGGGCTTGGCGACCTTCGGGTCCTTGCCGATCCGGTAGGTCAGTCGCTCGAGGATCTCCGAGGCCAGCACGGTGGGATCGGACACGCGCGGCGGCGGGGAGGGGATGGTGCTCGTCGTCATTTCGTTCATGATCTAAACCTGCGGTCTTGCCGGCGGCCGCGACGGTTGAACTGCGGCCGACCAGCCTTCGAGGAATGTTATTCAGCTATCGCCCGCGGTGGCAATGGCGCCTGCCGAAGAGAAATTCAATCGTTTTGATTCAGTTCTTTCGGACGATGCAGTAGCCGCCCTTGGCGGTGATCGCTGCACAGAGCTTGGCCGCGCCGGCCCGGGTGTCGCGCCCGATGCGGTTCGTGTAGCGCGCCCGCGGGCCGAGGCTGTGGTTGCGGGCGCGCACCAGCATCGGCGTCTCGCCCTTCAACGTGTCCGGGTATTCGGCCTTCGCTTCGGCGAAAATGTGACGCGCGACCGAGGGCGAGAAGCTGCCGCCGATCTCCGCGCCCCACGGCTTGAAGTCGACGGTGTCGCCGGCAAGCGGGCTGAAGCTGCGTGTGCGGGCAAGGTCGAGGCAGGCCTCGCGGAACGGCGTACCCTTCGCCAGCGCGTAGTCCACCTTGTTCGGCTTCGTGTCCGTCCAGGCGCTGACCGGCACGCCGGTGATGTCGTAGACGTACTGCTCGGTCTCCGCCGGCACCGGCACGCCGTTGTCCAGCAACCGGGCGACGCGCGCCTCGCCCGCGTTGTAGCCGACGGCTGCGAGGCCGAGATTGCCGAAGCGGTTGCGCATCTCGGAGAGATAGGCGGCCGACTTCGCCAGCGCGTCGGCCGGATTGAAAGCATTGGCGAGGCCGCGAAGCCGGGCGGTATCCGGCATGAACTGGGCGATCCCCTCCGCGCCGACCGGGCTCAACGCGTTCGGCTCGAAGCCGCTCTCCTGCCAGATCAGCCGGGCGAAAAAGCCCGTCGGCAGGTCGTTGCGTTCGGCGAGCGTCTGCAGCGCGTCGCAGAGATCGCGGTGGTACCGCTTGGCGGCGAGGCAGACAGGCAGGCGGCCGAAACCAGGATCGGGCCCGAGGGTCTCGCAGGCGATGGCATCGCCCTTCCCTTCGGCCGCTACAGCCGCCGCCTTGGCCGCGGCCCTGTCGACAGCGGCGGGCGCGGCCGCGGCCTGCAGCGCACCGCTTGCGAAAACCGCCGATGCGGCCGCGAGCGAGATCAGAGGATTGGGCGGACGGCGAGGGGCCATGCCCCGTTCATACCGAGGCGGAGGGGCCCTCGCCAAGGGGCCGCGACGGCAGGGTGCCGGTTCGACGTCCCTTGGCCTGCTGCCGCTTCAGATCGGCGGCGCTGCGATGAAGCGCGCCCGCCGGCGCAAGGTGTGCGGCCTCGGCCGCTGCGGCAAGGAAGGCCTTGCGCGCGATCGCGGGCCGGACGACGCCGTCGAGGGCGTCGTCCGGGCACGGCCGCTGTCGGGAAGGATGACGCGGACGGGTTCAA
>JBQCEN010000332.1:0-2771 GCA_051960215.1 Pararhizobium sp. | reverse complement strand
TGAAGAGGCTGGCGAGGCGATCGAGAACGGCGCCGAGCCGGCCGGCCTTCGCCGGCGAGATGGCGATCGCGAAGAGAGGTCGGGCGGCCGCGTCGCAGGCTTCCGCCAACGCCTCCAGCGTCGCCGCCGGCAGGTTCGCGTCGGTCAGCACAGCATCGGCGGCGGCGATCGCCTCGCGGATGGTCCGGCGCGCGATCTGCCGCGGGCCGTAGATGTCGTAGAGCGCCATGTCGGCGAGCGCGACGAAGAGGTCGCCGTCGGGGCCGAGGATGGCGGTGTAGCTCGGCGTCGCGCGGTCCAGGAAGGTGAGCGGCGTGTCCTCGATGCCGGCCGCGCGCGCCGCCTCGGCGACGAGGGCGCCGGCTGCGTCGCCGCCGCGGGGCGCGACAAGGCGGACCGAGTGGCCGAGCCGGGCAAGCATCGCGGCCGCGTTGAACGCCCCGCCGCCCGCCTCTTCCCGCCATCGGCCGGGATTGCTCGCGGCCGGCACGACCGGACCCTCGAGCCGGCCGCGCCGATCGAGATGCGCGCCGCCGATCGCGAGGATTCGGGCGCTCATCGGCAGGCCGCCGGAAGGACGTCGCCGTTGCGTCCGGCGCACCTCCGTCCGTCCCCGTCCCGGCTGCGGAACGGAATTGGAACATAATGTAATTTATGAAAGAATTTCAATGGCATGACACGCTCTTGCGAAATGAGAACAAAACTGGTACAAAAGCCCATCGAAGCCTTGATTGCCTGAGCGGCGTCAATAACCTAAAGGTGGAGCGGATGGCACAGAATAGTTTGCGGCTCGTAGAGGAAACCTCGGTGGACAAAAGCAAGGCGCTCGATGCGGCACTCTCCCAGATCGAACGCTCGTTCGGCAAGGGTTCGATCATGCGGCTCGGGTCGAAGGACCAGGTCGTGGAGATCGAGACGGTGCCGACCGGTTCGCTCGGCCTCGATATCGCGCTTGGCATCGGCGGGCTGCCGAAGGGCCGCATCATCGAGATCTACGGGCCGGAAAGCTCCGGCAAGACGACGCTCGCCCTGCAGACGATCGCCGAGGCGCAGAAGAAGGGCGGCATCTGCGGCTTCATCGATGCCGAGCATGCGCTTGATCCGGTCTATGCCCGCAAGCTCGGCGTCGACCTCGAGAACCTCCTGATCTCGCAGCCGGACACCGGCGAGCAGGCGCTGGAGATCACGGACACGCTTGTGCGGTCCGGCGCGATCGACGTGCTGGTCGTCGATTCGGTCGCCGCTCTCACGCCGCGCGCCGAGATCGAGGGCGAGATGGGCGATTCGCTGCCCGGCATGCAGGCGCGCCTGATGAGCCAGGCGCTCCGCAAGCTGACGGCCTCGATCTCGCGATCGAACTGCATGGTCATCTTCATCAACCAGATCCGCATGAAGATCGGCGTGATGTTCGGTTCGCCCGAGACGACGACCGGCGGCAACGCGCTGAAGTTCTATGCCTCCGTGCGCCTCGACATCCGCCGCATCGGCTCGGTCAAGGATCGCGACGAGGTCGTCGGCAACCAGACGCGCGTCAAGGTCGTGAAGAACAAGATGGCGCCGCCCTTCAAGCAGGTCGAGTTCGACATCATGTATGGCGAGGGCGTGTCGAAGACGGGCGAACTCATCGACCTCGGCGTCAAGGCGGGCATCGTCGAGACGTCCGGCGCCTGGTTCTCCTACAACAGCCAGCGCCTCGGCCAGGGCCGCGAGAACGCCAAGCTGTTCCTGCGCGACAATCCCGACCTCGCCAACGAGATCGAGTTGGCGCTGCGCCAGAATGCCGGCCTCATCGCCGATCGCTTCCTCGAGGACGACGGACCGGAAGCGGACGCCGCCGACATGTGATCGGCCGGCGCGGGCGATTGCGGCCCGGATGGGTTCTGACATGAAGAGGCTGCCGTCATTGGCGGCCTCTCGTTTTTCAGGGGCTGATTGACGGGTGAGCCGTGCTGCGCGGGTCGCTGGACAGCCTCTCTGGCGGGCGATAAAAGCGCCTGTCTCCGGGCAGGGCGCTCCGGCGACAGGTGTTCAGCGAAAGGCCAGGCATGAGCGGCGTCAACGAGATCCGGTCCGCATTTCTCGATTTCTTCCGGAGGAACGGCCACACGGTCGTCCCGTCGAGCCCGCTCGTGCCGCGCAACGACCCGACGCTGATGTTCACGAACGCCGGCATGGTGCAGTTCAAGAACGTCTTCACGGGGCTCGAGCACCGGCCCTATTCGACGGCGACGACGGCGCAGAAGTGCGTGCGCGCCGGCGGCAAGCACAACGACCTCGACAATGTCGGCTACACCGCGCGCCACCACACCTTCTTCGAGATGCTCGGCAACTTCTCCTTCGGCGACTACTTCAAGGAGCGCGCGATCGAACTCGCCTGGACGTTGGTGACGAAGGAGTTCGGCATCGACCCGAGCCGGCTCCTCGTGACGGTCTACCATACGGACGACGTCGCCTTCGACCTCTGGCGGAAGATCGCCGGCCTGCGGGAAAGCCGCATCATCCGCATCCCGACCAGCGACAATTTCTGGGCGATGGGGGACACCGGCCCCTGCGGCCCGTGCTCGGAGATCTTCTACGATCACGGCGAGGGCATTCCCGGCGGCCCCCCCGGCTCGCCCGACGAGGACGGCGACCGGTTCATCGAGATATGGAACCTCGTCTTCATGCAGTACGAGCAGGTGACGAAGGAGGAGCGCGTCGACCTGCCGCGCCCTTCGATCGACACCGGCATGGGGATCGAGCGCGTCGCGGCCGTGCTGCAGGGCAAGCAC
>JBQCEN010000331.1:0-7067 GCA_051960215.1 Pararhizobium sp. | reverse complement strand
ATTATTCGGCGCGCGTTAAGGAATCCTTCTCCGCGGTAACCTTTCGTTTACGGGCATCGTTAATCATAAGGGCGATCATTTAAGGCGAGGTAAATGAGCGGACATCGCGACGGACGGCCGGCAATTCCGGAGTCGGAAGAGTCGGTTAGGGCGATTGCCTCGTAAAATGCATGAAGCATTTTCTCTTAAGATTCCCTTGTCTTTTCAGGGAAATGAGACAAAATTTTAACACGCCTGAAATGGGTTGCCAGACCGAATCAGAATTTGTTAACCATTGCGTGGCAGCCTCCAAATCAGGCAACGACTGGATCCGTATCGCGTAAGGGGGCTCGATCCTTCGAGGGCGGCGGAAAAGGGGATAACTATGCGCGTTCTACTGATCGAGGATGATGGCGCGACAGCGCAGAGTATCGAGCTGATGCTGAAGTCGGAGAGCTTCAACGTCTACACGACCGATCTCGGCGAGGAGGGTGTCGATCTTGGCAAGCTCTACGACTACGACATCATCCTTCTCGACCTGAACCTGCCCGACATGTCGGGCTACGAGGTGCTGCGCACGCTGCGCCTCTCCAAGGTCAAGACGCCGATCCTCATCCTCTCCGGCATGGCCGGCATCGAGGACAAGGTGCGCGGCCTCGGCTTCGGCGCCGACGACTACATGACGAAGCCCTTCCACAAGGACGAGCTGGTGGCGCGCATCCACGCGATCGTCCGGCGCTCGAAGGGCCACGCCCAGTCGGTCATCACGACGGGCGACCTCGTCGTCAACCTCGACGCCAAGACGGTCGAGGTCGGGGCGCAGCGCGTCCACCTGACCGGCAAGGAGTACCAGATGCTGGAGCTCCTCTCGCTGCGCAAGGGCACGACGCTGACGAAGGAGATGTTCCTCAACCACCTCTACGGCGGCATGGACGAGCCCGAGTTGAAGATCATCGACGTCTTCATCTGCAAGCTCAGGAAGAAGCTCGCGACCGCTGCCGGCGGCAAGAACTACATCGAGACGGTCTGGGGCCGCGGCTATGTGTTGCGCGAGCCGGACGAGAACGCGATCCTCGAAAGCGCCTGACCCCGCCACAGGTCAAGCCGCTGCCAAGAATTCGAGCCCCGCACGGCACCATCCGGCGGGGCTTTTGCTTGGGCCAGTCGATCGAGGTCGGTCAGGCGGCCTCGGCGAGCCGGCTGAAGACCCGCGTCAGCATCGGGCGGTCGAAGGGCTTCATGAGATAGTCGTCGGCCCCGGCGCGCCGGCCGATCATCAGGTGCCTGAGGTCCGCCTCGACGACGCAGAAATAGATCCGGACCTCGCGGCCGCCCTCGAGGTTGCGCACCGCGGTAATCAGGTCGAGCGCCCCGTCCATGGCGCCGTCGACGATCAGCACGCGCGGCAGCGCCGTCTGGCACATGAGCCGCGCCTCCGCCGCGGAGGAAGCCTCCGCGACCGCGAAGCCGAGGCCGGAGAGGATCCGCTTGGCGACCTTGCGGATCACCGCGGAATCGTCCGCGATCATGAGACGTTGCATGGGTTGCCCTCCGTTGCCGCCCGCTCGCGTCCCGGTCCCTCCGGTTTCTCCAAGCAGGCTCGCGCCGAGGTTAGCGCCGATTGTCGAAGATTTGGTAAGCCGGGAGCCTTAACAGAGGGTGTCCCGGCTGTCGCCTCACGCCGCAGCTTCGGCGGTGAAGACGACGTCCTCTGTATTGGCCGCGGCGGAGATCGTCATTCCCGCCTCCTCGGCGAGGAGCACCGTGTAGTAGGGCTGGATCGCGTGCGCGTCGATCGCCTCTTCCGGGGTGCCGGAATAGATCTCCAGGAACTTGGGCGGGATACGCATCATGCGGCCCCGCGCCGTCAGTCGGTAGCGCGGCGCCGTTTCCAGGTCATCGAGCACGACGTCGATCGTGCCGCCACGCGGGATCGCGCCATAGGCGACAAGGAAGAGGTTGAGGAGGAGCTTGACCTTGTTCTTCGGGATGATCGCGCGCGGGCCCGACCAGGTCACGTCCGTCTTCTTGTCGGCGCTGACGAAGTCGCGCACCGCCTTCTCCGCCTCGCCCGTGTCGATCGAGGCGCCGACCGAGCCCGAGGCACCGAAGGCGAGACGGGCGAACTTCAGGCGGACGGAGGCATTGAGCGCGCTGGAGCGGATGAGGTCCATGGCGTCCTCGTCGGCGCCGCCCTCGTCGAGCAGTTCCAGCCCGTTGTTGATCGCGCCGACCGGCGAGATGATGTCATGGCAGACGCGGCTGCACAGGAGCGCGGCGAGGTCCGGGCCGGCGAGCGTCAGGTTCGGGTTCTTCGTCATGGCTTGCTCCTGGGCGTTGGCTCGACAGCGCCTGTGAATGGCATTCTCGATTCGACGTGGACGATCCTTGCGGCAGGCTAGCCGGCAAAGCTGGCGCGAAGATTGATTCCGCACCGCGTCATGATGATACCACGGTTGGTAAACCGCTTATTAAGACCGCCGGCGCAGGATAGGCGATACCGCTCATGAGGAGTGTCGTTGCCGGAGGGAACCTGATGAGGTCTGTTTACGCCACGCTGCGCCCCGCGCTGGTCGCCGTCTTCGCCAGCCTTGCGCTCACCCTAGCCGCCATGGCGCCCGCTGCCGCCCAGCAAGCCGGCAGCGACCAGTACTCCCCGCAGGAGATCGTCGACGCAGGCAACGTCTTCTTCGGCAAGGCTTCCGAGGGCCTCGCCAAGCTCGTCGAGCGCGCCTTCGACCAGTACGGCCTGCCGAACGGCTACATCCTCGGCCAGGAAGCCTCCGGCGCCTTCGTCGGCGGCCTGACCTATGGCGAAGGCAAGCTCTATACGAAGAACGCCGGCGTCCATCAGCTCTTCTGGCAGGGCCCCTCCGTCGGCCTCGACTTCGGCGGCAACGGCTCGCGCGCCATGATGCTCGTCTACAACCTGCCGAACATCAATGGCGTCTACGGCCGCTTCGGCGGCGTCAGCGGGTCCGCCTATGTGGTGGCCGGGCTCGGCATGACGGCCGTCGCCCGCGATGCCGTCATCATGGTGCCGATCCGCACCGGCGTCGGCGCCCGCCTCGGTTTGAATGTCGGCTATCTCAAGGTGACGCCGATGCCGACCTGGAACCCTTTCTGAGGCGCCGGCCGCAGGACGCCGTGCAGCGGCGCCACAGCGCCGGACATTATTTACCCTGATGCGGCGCCGCTTCGGAGCGGCGCTTGTCGGGTGTGCCGAAACGGTGCTTTATGAGGCCTGCCCCGACTGTGAGACGCGTCTCAAGGCAACGATGGCGGCCCTACAGTGATCGAATTCCTGCTGATCTTCGTCCTCGGCTTCTTCGCCGCGCTGCTGATCGTCCTTGTCGTCTCACCCGTGATTGGCCGGCGGATCGCCGTCCTGACCGAGCGCCGGGTGCGTGCCACCGCACCCCTCAGCGCCGCGGAGCTGCGCGCCGAGAAGGACGCCGCCCGCGCCGTCTTCGCCATGGAAAACGGGCGTCTTTCCGCCGAGATCAGGAGCCAGCGCGAGCGGATCGGCACGACGCTCCTCGAACGCGAGCGGCTTGCCGGCGACCTCGCGCGGGCCCGCAGCGAGAACCTCGAGGCGACCGAACGGCTGGAGGCAGCCTCGCGCGAGGCCGAGCGGCTGCAGTTGAGCCTTCAGGAACGGGACGAGCACGCGCAGGAGCTCGCGACGACCGTCGCCACGCTGGAACGCGCCGGCGAGGCGAAGGACCGCCGCATCGAGGACGGCATCGACGCCGTCGAGCGGGTTCAGGCGGATCTCGAGACCGCCCGGATCGACCTTGCGACGCGGGACGCGCGGATCGAGACGCTGAAGAGCCAGATCGAGATGCTGCGCGACGAGCGCAAGCGGCTTCGCGAGGAGAGCAAGAAGGCGACGGACCTCGCGCACGACCTGCGCAACCGCCTGGAACGCGAGGAGGAGCGCGCCCGGACGCTCGACGCGAAGCTTGCCGAGGCGATCGCCACTCTCAGCGACCAGGAGGGGGCGCTCGAGCGGCGCGCGGCCGAGATCGCCAGGCTGAAGCAGGGCCTGAACGGCCACGACGGAACGAAGGCGGCGGCCGTCCTTCCGGCGCCGGCGGCTGCGCAGGGCCATGCTGGTCCGGCGGGGCCGGAGGAAGCGAGCGAGGACGAAGTCATGGAACCGGCACCCGAACGTGAGACGGCGTCGCCACGCCACCGCGGCGACGCCATCGCGCGCCGCATCGAAAGCCTGCGGAGCCGCCATGCAGCCGTCGTCGATGCCCTGAACGGCACGGCGCCCGCGAGGGACGACGCGGAACTGCGCGAGGAGATCGGCGAGATCGCCGCAATGATGATCGAGTTGACGGCGGCCCGCGAAGGTCCGTCCTCGCCGATCTTCGAACTGCTGCGCCGGCCGGGCGCGCCGGAGGCGGGCGGGCGGCCCGCCGGCCTCGCCGAGCGCGCCCTGAAGCGGCTTTCCCCGGAAAACGCGGACCGCGACGCCTGATCAAAGCTGCGAGGCGATCGGCAGCAGCCCGACGACCGTCGCAAGCAGCCGCCGCGCGAGGCTCGCCTCGGGCTCGCTGTCGTAGTCGCGAGCCCGTCCCGCGACCACGCCGCGCCAGTGCAGCGCCCCCTGCCGCAGCGTGACCTCGAAGCTCGCCGTCGGAGCCGTGTCCATCGCGAAGCGCTTCGAAAGCTCCTCGAAAAGCACCGGATCGTCGAAGAGCACGCCCATCTCGGTGTTGAGCGAGGCGGAGCGGGGATCGAAATTGAACGAGCCGATGAAGCCTTGCGCTTCGTCCACGGCAAAGGCCTTGGTGTGCAGGCTCGCGCCGCGCGAGCCGAAGACCGAGATGCCGGGGCGCGCCTCGTAGGGCTGCAACTCGAAGAGACGGATGCCGGCCTTGAGCAACCGGACGCGGCACGGCGCATAGGCGCCATGAACGGCGGCGACGTCGGTCGCCGCAAGCGAATTCGTCAGGATCGCGACCGCGATGCCCCGCTCCCTCAGCGATTCCAGCCAGGCAGCCCCCTTCTCGCCGGGAATGAAATAGGGCGAGATCAGCTCGAAGCGCTGTTCCGCCGCGTCGATCATCGGCCTGATCCGCCGCGTCAGCCACTTCTCCTCCCCCTGGTCCTCAACCTTTTCGGGTGGATCGGAAACGACGGTAAGGCCCTTCGACCAGTGCACCCGGTCGGTCGCGTCCGTGAACCCCTCGACGGCGATCCGCGCCTCGGCGCGCTCCAGGTAAGGCTGCGCGCTGGGGCTGGCGCAGCGCTGCCTGATCCGCCGGCGGAGGGAACGGAGGCCGCCCTTGCGCACCTTGTTGAGCAGCGGCACCGGCAGCGACAGGCCGCAGTTCCAGAAGGCATCGAAGATCGCCTCGACGTCGGCGACCGCCTTGCCGACCATCATGAGGTCGAGGTCGCGGAAATTGCGGTTGGCGGCATCGAAATAGGCGTCGCCGATGTTCCGCCCGCCGACGATCGCGACCCGCCCGTCGCCGATCCACGCCTTGTTGTGCATCCGCCGATTGAGCGAGAGCAGCCGCAGCAACATCTCGATGCCGCGGCGAAGACCACGCCCGCGTGCTCGCGTCGGATTGAAGAGGCGCACGTCGATGCGCGGATGGCTCGACAGCGCCGCATAGACGGCGTCCTTGCCGCGCGTGTTGATGTCGTCGACGAGCATGCGCACGCGCACGCCGCGGTCGGCCGCCGCGATCACCTCGTTGGCGAGCAGCGTTCCGGTGAGGTCGCCGCGCCACTGGTAGTACATCAGGTCGAGGCTGCGGCCGGCCTGCCGGGCGCCGAAGGCGCGGGCGGCGAAGGCGTCGAGGTTGTCGGAAAGGACGATGCAGCCGGTCGAATCGTCATCCGGCTGCTCGAGCCCGTCGACGAGCCGGTCGAGGCCGGTCGCCGTTGCGCCGCGCCTCAGCGCGAAGGACGGCCGCACCTTCGGCCGCGAGGCGAAGATGCCATAGGCGCTGGCGACGACGATCGCGAGCAGGACGGCAAGCGTGACGGCGATGATCAGGAGTGCAATGATGATCATTCAGGCTCTTCGCTGCGGGCGAAGCCGACGGGTGCAAGACCCGCCTTGATCGGCCGGTGGTCGGACGCGAGACGGGCAAGCCTGCTGTCGTGGACCTCGATCGTGGCGATCATCTGTTCCGGGTTGGCAAGGATGCGGTCGAGCGCCAGGAACGGCATGCGCGAGGGAAAGCTCGGCAACGCCGCGTGCAGCGGTCCGAAATGCGGGAAGAGCGGGATCAGCGAGGAACGCCGCCGCACCCGCCATTCATTGAGGTCGCCCATGAGCAGGGTCGGATGGTCGGGCGCCCGCGCCTCGTCGAGGAGCCGCTCGGCCTGCTTGGAGCGCGAGCGCCGGAGGAGGCCGAGATGGGCGGCGATCACGCGCAGCGACACGCCCTTGATCTCGAGGTCGACGACGAGCGCTCCGCGCGGCTCGAGCCCCGGCAGGTCGAAGTGGTGGACGTTGCGCACCGCGCCTTCGCGCACGAGGAGCAGGTTGCCATGCCAGCCGTGGCTGACCGTCTCGCGGCGCTGGAAGGCCGGAACCAGGCAACACTCCCGCTCGATCGAGGCAAGATCGAGAAGCCCCGCACGCCGGCCGAAGCGTTCGTCCGCTTCCTGCAGCGCAAAGATGTCGGCATCGATCTCGGCGATCACCGCTGCCGTCCGCTCGGGATCGAAGATGCCGTCGACGCCGACGCATTTGTGGACGTTGTAGGACGCGACCGTCGCCCAGACCGGACCCGCCGCCATCGCCTTGTACCTGCGCCCCGGCTGCTGCAACGCGCTGCGGATCGAAGCGGGGAGGCTCGGGGACTTGGAAAGCATCGGATGACCGTTCGGGAGAGGGATCGTTGTCTTGACGTAACGCACGGCGGCGGCTGCAGTTCTTCCAGGGAAGCGAGCGTGACGCCTTCGGACCTGCTTCGCAAGGACGATGACGCCGCAGGGCGGCCCGCGCCTCCGTTGACCGGGGTCGCGGCCTTCCACAGGCAAGGCCGCGAATTTTCGTGCGCAACCGCTGGCGGTTGAACTTCAGGCTGTTCTCGGACGTTGTTCCCGCGCAG
>JBQCEN010000330.1:0-3627 GCA_051960215.1 Pararhizobium sp. | reverse complement strand
ATCCAGGAAGGGCAGGACCTGCTGATCGCGGCCGACGTGACGATGGTGCCGCTCGTGCGGCGCATCACCGAGCGGGCCTATCGCCGCGGCGCAGGCCTCGTCACGACGCTCTATGACGACGAGGTGACGCAGTTCGCCCGCTTTGAATTCGGCTCCGACGCCTCCTTCGACCATGACCGCGTCTGGCTGCAGGACGGCATCGCGCGGGCGATGGAGGACGGCGCGACGGCCCGCCTCAAGGTAATCGGCGCCGATCCCAACCTGCTCGAGGGTCAGGACCACGAGAAGGTCGCCCGCGCCGAAGCCGCCTTCTCGAAGGCGAGCAGGCCGGTGATCGGCAAGATCACACGGTTCGAGACCAACTGGTCCATCGTTGCCCATTCGACCGAGGCCTGGGCGAAGGCCGTCTTTCCCGGCCGCGCCGATGCGGTCGCGCGCCTCTGGGACGCGATCTTCGCCGCGAGCCGCGTCGATGCCTCCGTCGACGATCCGAAGGCCGCCTGGGCGGCGCATAACGCGGCGCTCTCGAAGCGTCGCAAGATGCTCGACGGCAAACAATATGCGAGCCTGCGCTTCCGCGGCCCCGGAACCGACCTCACCGTCGGCCTCGCCGACGGCCATTCATGGGGCGGCGGCGCCGGCAAGACCATCCAGGGCGTGCTCTGCAACCCGAACATCCCGACCGAGGAGGTCTTCACGACGCCGCACTGCCAGCGTGTCGACGGCCATGTGACGAGCACGAAGCCGCTCGCACACCAGGGCACGCTGATGAAGGACATCCGCGTACGCTTCGAGGAGGGCCGCATCGTCGAGGCGCAGTGCTCGGCCGGAGAGGCGGCGTTCCGCAAGCTGATCGACGTCGACGAGGGCGCGCGCCGCCTCGGCGAGGTGGCGCTCGTGCCGCATTCCTCGCCGATCTCGCAGAGCGGCATCCTGTTCTTCAACACGCTCTTCGACGAGAACGCCGCGAGCCACATCGCGCTCGGCCAGTCCTATGCGAAGTGCATGAAGGGTGGCGGCAGCGCCAGCGCTGAAGAGCTTTCCGCCCGCGGCGCCAATGTCAGCATGATTCATGTCGACTGGATGATCGGCTCCGGCGCGATCGACGTCGACGGGATCACCGCCTCCGGCGCGGCGGAACCGCTGATGCGCGCCGGCGAATGGGTGTCGGAAGCCGCCTGAGCGGCAGCGCCGTCGTCTCAGCGCGCGTAGGGCGTCTCAGCGCGCAGGCGGACGAGGCCGAGCATCGTGTCGATCGTCGGCGTCGGGCAGCCCGTCAGCCGGCCGAGTTCGCTGACGGCCCCGATCAGCGCCTCGACCTCCATCGGACGGCCGAGCTCCAGGTCCTGCAGCATCGACGTCTTGTGCTCGCCGACCTCGGCCGCGCCGGCAATCCGCCGGTCGACGTCGATCGGGAAGCGGATGCCGAGCGCCTCGGCGATCGCCTGCGCCTCGAGCATCATGGCGCGGGCAACGGCGCGCGATCCTTCATTGCGGCAGATGCCGGCGAGCGTCGCGCCGGTCAGCGCCGAGATCGGGTTGAAGGAGAGGTTGCCCCAAAGCTTCACCCAGATCTCCGAGCGGATTTCGGGACGCACCGGCGCGCGGAAGCCGGCGGCGACGAGCGCCTTCGAAAGCGCCAGCACGCGCTCGCTCTTGTCGCCGGACGGTTCGCCGAGCGGCAGGCGGTCGCCTTCGACGTGACGGATGACGCCCGGCGCCTCGACGTCGGCTGCGGGATGGATGACGCAGCCGATCGCGCGTTCCGGACCGATCGCCTGCCAGATAAGGCCGCCGGGATCGACCGATTCCAGCCGACGGTCGCGATAAGGGCCCGCGACGCCATAGAAATACCACCAGGGGAGGCCGTTCTGCGCCGTGACGACGGCCGTCTCCGGGCCGATCAGCGGGTGGATCGAATCGAGGATCGACGGAACCGAGTGTGCCTTCAGGGCGAGGAAGACGTAGTCCTGAACGCCGAACTCCGCCGGATCGTCGCTCGCGGCGACGTGGATCGTCCGCTCGCCGTCCTTGTCCTTCAGCGTCAGCCCGTTCTCGCGCATGGCGGCGAGATGCGGGCCGCGGGCGATCAGGCCGACCTCGCAGCCGCCCGCTTCGGCAAGGCGCGCGCCGACGAGGCCGCCGATCGCGCCGGCGCCGAAGATCGCGATCTTCATCAGGCGAGGCCGAGCTTCGCCGCAAGCCCGATGCGCTGAAGCTTGCCGGTCGCGCCCTTCGGGATCTCCTCGAGGAAGACCAGCCGGCGCGGCACCTTGAAATCCGCAAGCCGCGCGGCCACGAAGTCCCTCAGATCCCCTTCGCTGGCGCTCTGCCCCTCACGGAAGACAACCGCCGCGGCAACGTCCTCGCCGAGCTTGTCGTGCGGCATCGCGAAGGTCACCACCTGCTCGACGGCCGGATGGTCCATCAGGACCTCGTCCACCTCGCGCGGCGAAATCTTCTCGCCACCCCGGTTGATGATCTCCTTCAGCCGGCCGGTGAGGCGGACATAGCCCTCCTCGTCCATCGTGCCCTGATCGCCGGTGTGGAACCAGCCATAGGCGACGGCCTCGGTATTGGCCTTCTCGTTGTTCTCGTAGCCCTTCGTCACGTTCGGGCCGCGGATGCAGATCTCGCCGATCTCGCCGGCCCCGAGGATATGGCCCTCGGGCGACAGGACGGCGATCTCCGGACCCGCCGAAGGCCCGACGCTGCCGGCCTTGCGGGCGGCCGGCGGCAACGGGTTCGACGCCATCTGGTGCGAGGCTTCCGTCATGCCGTAGGCCTCGATGACGGGGCAGCGGAAGGTCTCCTCGAGGGCTGCCATCACCTGCGGCGCGAGCGAGGAAGAGGATGAGCGGATGAAGCGCAGCTTGGTGCGCCCGACGATCTCCGCGTTGCGGGGCGCGCGGGCGAGGATCGCCTGGTGCATCGTCGGAACGGCCGTGTACCAGGTCGGCCGCGCCTCATCCATCCACTGGAAGACCTTGAGCGCGTTGAAGCCGGGCGTGCAGACGACCGATGCGCCAACCGAGAGCGAGGAGAGCGTCGCCGCCATCAGCCCGTGGATATGGAAGAGCGGCATGATGTTGAGGCAGCGGTCATCGGGCGTCAGCCGCAGGGTGCCCGATATGTTGCGGGCGGAGGCGAGAAGGTTTCCGAGCGTCAGCGGCACGATCTTCGGCCGCGACGTCGTGCCCGAGGTGTGCAGCACCAGGGCCACGTCGTCCGGCGTCGAGAAGCCGCCCTCCCCGAGGTCGCCGACCGGCTCGCCGGCAAGCGTGAAGGCGCCGGCCGGCGCTCCTTCGGCAACGATCAGCCGCAGGACCGGGATGCCGAGCCTGCGCGCGACGCCCTCGGCCGTCTCGTGCCCCTCCTCCGTGACGATCAGCGCCTTGGCGCCGAGATCGGTCAGGTAGAATTCGAATTCCTCGGCACGATAGGCGGGGTTCAGAGGCGCCGTGGTCGCGCCGGCGGCGACCGACAGGAAGGCGGATGCCATCTCCGGCCCGTTCGGCAGGACGATCGCCACGCGATCGTTGCGCCCGATGCCGAGCGCGTTCAGCCGCGCGACCGTGCCCGCCAGGAGCTCGGCGAGCGCGCCGAAGGAAAGAAATTCCCGCTCCG
>JBQCEN010000329.1:0-10072 GCA_051960215.1 Pararhizobium sp. | reverse complement strand
GCGACCGTCGTGCCCATCCGCACCTCGCCGATCGTGCCGGCCGGCATCGGCGCGCCCCGGGAAACGCCGAGGATCTGACGGACGCCCTCGACGGCGGCATCGGGATAGGCGTGCGGATTGTCGGAAAGCACCTTGCGGGCGGAAAGCGTCCCGTCGGGCGCGCGGCCGATCACGTCGGTGAAGGTGCCGCCGCGATCGATCCAGAAATTCCAGCGCCTGCGCTCCGCCATGTCCATCGCGTCGGTCCCCTCGTTTCGCCCGTCGTTAGGCAGCTTTCCCGGCGCGATCAAGGAGCGACGCCCTTTCCGGGCTCAAGAGTTCCGGCCTATCCCATTGGATGACGCCGCTTCCCCCATGCTTTGCCTTCTCACCGATGCATGCGGCCGCCAGACTCGCCGGAAGCCGCATTGCAGGCGGCTGCGATTTGAGACCGGGCGATTGCGGGGAGCACGAGCATGACGTCATCATCAGCCGCGGTTGCCGCAACCACCGTCCGGCGCTGCATCGGCGCTGCCCTCCTCGCGACGGCGCTTCTTGCCGGACCGGCGGCGGCGGCCGATCTCGTGCCGCAGACGAAGCTCAGGGTGAGCGTCGTCCAGTGGATGCCGACGCAGGGGCAATACCAGAAATGGGACGCGCTCGGCGGCGACGTCGAGGTCTCCGACGATCAGACGATCCTTTTGCCGATCATCGGCAAGGTTTCCGTCGCCCACAAGGATCCGGCGGCGATCGCCGACGAGATCGCGAAACGCATCAAGGCCAAGATCGGCCTCGTGGCGCCGCCGGACACGACCGTTCAGGTGCTCGACTATCCCCCGATCTACGTCGTCGGCGACGTGACGGCGCCCGGCGAATACCGCTATCGCGAGGGGCTGACGGTGTTGCAGGCGCTCGCCATGAGCGGCGGCGCCTATCGGGCCGGCGAGGCGCTGCAGTCGGCCGAACTCGTCTCGCTCGTCAGCGACCTGCGCGGCACGGACGAAGGCATCCTCCGGGCGATGGCGCGCATTTCGCGGCTCCAGGCGGAGTTTTCAGGCGCCAAGAGCATCACCTTCCCGGCGCTGCCCGCGGACAGTTCCGAGCGGGCGCGGGCGAACACCATCTTCAGCCAGGAAACCGTGATCTTCCAGGCGCGCGCCAGTGCGCTCGAGCGCCAGACGAAGTCGCTTCACGACCTGCAGACGCTGCTTGCGACCGAGATCGACACGCTGCAGCAGAAGATCAAGATGAGCGATGCCGCGATCCGCTCCGCCGAAAAGGAACTGAGCGGCGTCAAGGTCCTCGTGCAGAAGGGCATCGCCGTCGCGCAGCGCCAGAGCGACCTCGAGCTGCAGCTGTCGCGCTATCAGGCCGACCGCCTCGACAACCTGACCGCCGTCATGCGCGCCCGTCAGTCGATCACCGAGGCGACCCGCAGCCTGCAAGGCCTGCAGGACGACCGGCAGACGAACATCGCGAGCGAATTGCAGCAGCAGCAGACGACGCTCGATACGCTGAAGCTGAGGCGCGAGACGGACCAGAAGCTCCTGCTCGACAAGCTTTCGGCCGAAAGCGGCACCGCATCGGCCTCCGGCGAGGAGCCGCTCAAGTTCACCCTTATCCGCAAGGACGGTGGCAAGCCGGAGAACGTCGTGGCGACCCAGTCGACGACGCTGCTTCCGGGGGATGTGCTCAAGGTCGACAATCCGTACCTTCCAGCAAGCGCCGAGAGGCGAAGCACGCCGAAGGACAACCGGACGCCCGGCGCCAATCCGCCGCTCAGCCGGACGTCGCCTGAAGTGTCCTCGGCGACGGGGCGCGGCACATGACGGCCCTGACCGGCCGCATGGCCGAGGCGGCGGGTTCCGAGGCCGATGACGCCGCCCCGGGGACGGCGGCCGGCATCAAGCAGTCCTACCGGCAGATCCTGACATCGACCGCCTTGATCGGCGGGTCGTCGCTCGTCAACATCGCCTTCTCGATCGTCCGGAGCAAGGCGATGGCGCTCCTGCTCGGGCCTTCCGGCGTCGGCCTCATCGGGCTCTACTCCTCGATCGCGGACCTGACGCAGACGGTCGCGGGCTTCGGGGTGCAGACGAGCGGCGTGCGGCAGATCGCCGAAGCCGCGGCAAGCGGCGACGAGGACGACGTCGCCCGCATCGCAGTCGTGCTCCGGCGCGTTTCCCTTGCGCTCGGGCTCGTCGGCGCCTTCGCGCTCGTCGTTCTGTGCGTCCCGATCGCACGGCTCAGCTTCGGTGACGGGACGCACGCCATCGGCGTTGCGCTGCTTGCGGCGGCCGTCCTCTTCAAGCTGGTCTCCGGGGGGCAAATCGCGCTCGTCCAGGGGTTGCGCAGGATCGGCGACCTGGCCCGCATCAACATGCTTTCCGCGTTCTTCAGCGCGGTGATCTCGGTGCTGCTCGTCTGGCTCCTCGGCACGCGCGGCATCGTGCCGGCGCTGGTCGCGATTGCGGCGGCCTCGATCCTGACGTCCTGGTGGTACCGCCGCAAGGTGCAGCTCCCGGCTGTCCGGATCAGCGGCGGAGAACTGCGCCGCGAGGCGCGCGCCCTGCTCTCGCTCGGCGCCGTCTTCATGTGGAGCACGCTGTTCCTCGTTGCGGCGGCCTATATCATCCGCATCATCATCGTCAGGAATGCCGGGTTCGAGGCGGCCGGCTTCTACCAGGCCGCCTGGACGCTCGGCGGCCTCTACGCCGGATTCCTGCTCCAGGCGATGGGCACCGACCTCCTGCCGCGGCTGACCGGCGTCGCCGACGACCACCTGGTCTGCAACCGGCTCGCCAACGAGCAGGCAGAGGTCAGCATCCTGCTCGCCGGTCCGGGGGCGCTTGCGACGCTCACCTTGGCGCCCCTCGTCATCTCGTTCTTCTATACGCCGGAGTTCCATGCGGCGATCGGCGTCTTGCGCTGGATCTCGCTCGGCACGATGCTGCAGATCATCGCCTGGCCGATCGGCTTCATCATTATCGCAAAGGGCGCGCGCGGCGCCCTGTTCTTCGCCGAAGCCGCCGCCTTCATCGTGCAGGTGGGGCTTGCCTGGCTGCTTGTGCCGATCTTCGGCGCGGCCGGCGCCGGCATGGCCTTCCTCTGTCTCTATATCTGGCACAGCGTACTGGTCTACGTCCTCGCATGGCGCCTGACCGGCTTCCGCTTCTCGCGCGAGACCGCGACCTACGGCGCCGGATTCGTCCTCGCGTCCAGCCTCGTCCTCGCCGCGTTCCATGTGCTTCCAGGATGGCAGGCAACCTCGTTTGGCCTCCTCCTCACCGGCGCAAGCGGGCTCCTCGCGCTGCGCCGCCTTCTCGATCTGCTTCCGGACGAGACCTTCCCCGAGCCGCTCAAGCGCGTCCTCGCACGGCTGAGACGGCAGCCTTCGGTCTAGACGTTAGGCGTTTCGTTGAACCGCGAAGCAACCTAACCCCTCTGTTTTCTCGCGATTCCAGACGGAAAACCGGGCTCCGCTTTTCCTGGATATGAAAAAGCACCGGATCGACGAGATCCGGTGCTCCTCCCCCGGGCCGTGTCCCTACCGGCCTGCAGGCCTTGCGGCCGCGACGGCCTCGGCCAGGGTGTCCACCACGAAATCGACGTCGCCTTCGCTCATCTGGACGTAGAGCGGCAGGATGATCGCCCGCGCCTGCGCCGCTTCGCTCCGCGCCAGGGAAGACCCCGTGCGGAAGGCGCCTGGGGCGGCATAGGCGGCTTCGAGATGCGTGTTCATCACGGCGCGCCGCGTCGCGACGCCACGGTCGAGCATGTCCTGCATCACCGCGCGCTGGTCGGCTCCCTCCGGAAGCCGCACGCAATAGCTCTGCCAGTTGCTCCGCGCCCATTCCGGCTCGTGCGGCACGCCGAGACCGTCGATCATGGAGAGCCGTTCGCGGTAACGCCCGGCAAGCGCGCGGCGGCTCGCCACGATTTCGGGCAGGCGGCGAAGCTGCTCGCGGCCGATCGCGGCCTGCAGGTCCGTCATCCGGTAGTTGTAGCCGAGTTCGGGATAGGTCTCGTAGATGACCTCGCGGGCGCCGTGGCGCACGGTGTCGCTGACGCTCATGCCGTGCTGGCGCCAGAGCCTGAACTTGGCGTCGTATTGCGGGTTCGCCGTCGTCAGCATGCCGCCGTCGCCGGTGGTGATGACCTTGCGCGGATGGAAGGAGAAGCAGGCGATATCGGCATGCGGGCCGCCGATCCTCTGCCAGCGGTCGCCCACGCGGATCTCACTGCCGCTGGCGCAAGCGGCGTCCTCGATGACGGCGAGCCCGTGCCGGCGGCCAACCGCGGCGATCGCCTGGAGGTCACAGGGCATGCCGAGCTGGTCGACGCAGAGGATCGCCTTCGTCGCCGGCGTGATCGCCGCCTCGATCAGGGACGGGTCGATGTTGTAACCGTCCGCCTCGATATCGACGAAGACCGGAGTGCCGCCGCAATAGCGAATGGCATTGGCCGTCGCGATGAACGAGTGGCTGACGGTGATCACCTCGTCGCCGGGTCCGACGCCGACGGCGCGCAGCGCAAGGTGCAGCGCGGTCGTGCAGTTGGAGACGGCGCAGGCGTGGTCGGCGCCGACGAAGGCGGCGAAGTCAGCTTCGAAGGCGGCGACCTCCGGCCCCTGCGTGACCCATCCGGAGAGGACGACGCGACGGACCGCCTCGACTTCCGGCTCGTCGAGGACGGGCCGGGCAACCGGGATTTGGCGGAGCGGGCGGTTCATGCCGCCACTCCCGGAACGGCAAGCCGCTCCTGACGCCACCAGGCGACGAGGTCGCGCAGGCCCTCCTCCAGGCTGATCTCGGCGGAAAAGCCCAGCATGTCGCGGGCCTTGTCGGTGCTTGCCAGCCGCCGCGGAACGGCATTGACCTTCCGCTCCGGCGCGTGCTCGGGGGCGAGCGAGGAGCCCATCACGGCCGATAGCATCCGCGCCAGATCCAGCAGGCTCGTCTCCTCGCCGCTCGCGACGTTGAACACCTCGTCGGTCACGTCCGACTTCGCCGCCAGCACGTTCACGCGGGCGATGTCGCGGACGTCGACGAAGTCCATCGTCTGCGACCCGTCGCCGAAGATCAGCGGCGGCTTGCCTGCCGCGATGCGCTCCATCCAGCGGATCAGCACCTCGGTATAGACGCCGTGAACGTCCATACGGGGGCCGTAGACGTTGAAGTAGCGCAGCGCCACGTAGTTCAGGCCGTACATCTCCGCGAAGGAACGAAGCAGCCCCTCATTGAAGGCCTTGGCGGCCCCATAGATGGTGCGGTTGTTGTAGGGATGGTGGTCCTCGGTGGTCGGGAAGCTTTCCGCCAGCCCGAGCACGGAGGCGGACGAGGCCGCCACGACCTTCCCGACCTTCGCCGCGACCGCCGCCTCGAGCACGTCGAAGGTGCCGCCGGCCAGAACGTCGAAGGCGAGCCGCGGCTCCTCGGCGCATTGGGTGATGCGGATGGCCGCCTGGTGGAAGACGACGTCGATCCCCTCGAAGAGCTCCTTCAGGAGCCGACGGTCCCGGATGTCGCCTTCGACGACCGTCAGCGGAAGGATGGCCTCGGCCTCGGCAAGGTTCTCGCGGCGCCCGCGCACGAAATTGTCGAGGATGACGATCTCGCGCGGTTCCTCGCGCGCCACGAGGTCAGCGATGTGGGAACCGATGAGGCCGGCTCCTCCGGTGATCAGGATGCGCTTATTCTTCATGAGCCCCCTCCACGACGAGCCTGTTTGGTGACGATGGGTCGTCCTCCGCACGCCAGCGGAGGAAACGGGCCGGCACGCCGGCGACGATCGAGAACGGCGCGACGTCGGCGGCCACGACCGCGCCGGCGCCGACGATCGCGCCCTTGCCGATCGTGACGCCGGGCAGGATCGTGGCATTCGTGCCGATGTCGGCCCATTCCTCGATCCGGACCGGCTCGATCGAGAGGTCGGTGCGCACGATCGGCACGTCCACCGGGACGCCGATATGCGTCGAGCCGAGGATCTTGGCGCCAGGCCCGAAGCCGACATAGTCGCCCAGGAACACGTCGCGCGCGTCGATGAAGGTCTGCGGACCGATCCAGACATGGTCGCCGATGACGCAGCGGCCGTCGTAGCGGCCCTGGATGTTGGCCTGCGCCCCGATGAAGACGCCGTTGCCGATCTCGAAGGTCTCGAGATGCCGGAATGCCGCGCCTGCCGCCACCTGCAGGCCGTGGCCGCACGCGAGCGCCAGAGAGCGCCAGATCGACCGGCGCATCAGCGCGTCCGTGAACCCCTCCCCCATCGAGAAGCGGCCGTAGAGCTCGATCAGGCCGACGCGGCTGTAGGAGGCCTGGAGCGCGTCGGACAGGCCGAGCTCGTAGTCGGGGTCTATGCTGACCTCCTTCCGACCATGCACGGCCGCGACGATGCGGGCCTCCGGTTTTCCGTCACGCTGCATCGGCGACCCGTTCGATGGCCGAGAACACCTCCTCGACCTGCCCCGGCTTCATCTCCGGATAGATCGGCAGGGAGAGCACTTCGTCGGCAGCCGCCTCGGACTGCGGGAAGTCGCCCCGCACATAGCCGAGATCCGCATGGGCCTTCTGGAGATGGACCGGGATCGGGTAGTGGAGGCCGGTCTGGATGCCCGCCGAGAGCAGCCGGCGCTGGAGAGCGTCGCGCTCGCGGCTGCGCACGGCATAGATGTGGAAGACGTGCCGGCGATCCTCCATCTCGATCGGCGCGACCATGTCGTCCGAAAGGGCAAGAAGGAAGGAATAGTGGCGGGCGTGGATGCGGCGCGCCTCCGTCCACTTCTCCAGATGGCGCAGCTTGACGCGCAGGATCGCGCCCTGGATACCGTCCATGCGGTAGTTGAAGCCCTGGACCACGTGATGGTAGCGCTGCTCCTGGCCCCAGTCGCGCAGCATGCGCATCGTCTTCATCTGCTGGTCGTCGTTGGTGACGACGATGCCGCCCTCGCCGCAGGCGCCGAGGTTCTTGCCCGGATAGAAGCTGAAGCACCCGGACAGGCCCATGCTGCCCGCCCAGTGGCCCTTGTAGCTCGCGCCGTGCGCCTGGCACGCATCCTCGATCACCGGGATGCCGTGGCTGCGCGCCACGTCGAGGATGGGGTGCATGTCGGCCATCTGGCCGTAGAGGTGGACGGGCAGGATCGCCTTTGTCCGCGGCGAGATGGCCGCTTCGAGCGCGCCCGGATCCATGGTGAACGTCACCGGGTCGATATCGACGAAGACCGGACGGGCGCCGCAATAGCGGATCGCCGCGGCGGTCGCGACGAAGGTGAAGGGGACGGTCACCACCTCGTCGCCCGGGCCGACGCCGGCGGCAAGCAACGCCAGGTGAAGGGCGCTGGTGCCCGTATTGACGGCGATCGCATGACGGACCCCGCAATAGGCGGCGAACTCCTCCTCGAAGGCCGCGACCTCCTCGCCGAGGACGTACTGCGCCGAGCCGAGGACGCCGAGCACGGCGGCGTCGATCTCCTGCCGGATGCTCGCATATTGCGCCTTGAGGTCGAGGAAGGGGATCATGCCACTTGCCTTTCGGGTTGCAGGTCGATGGCGCGCCCGCGTTGGGCGAGCGAAAGCGTCGCAGCCTCCAGGATCTGCATCACCCTGAGGCCGGCATGGCCGTCGGCGATCGGCGTACGGCCGGTCTCGACGCATTCGACGAAATCGGAAAGCTCGCGGGACAGCGCCTCCCCCATGTCGAGCTGCGGTGCCCACATGTCGCCCGTCCGGTAGCCGACCAGCGCCTGGTAGACCTTCTCGCCGGATGCCGGCGCGCTGCCGTTGAGCGTGATGCCCTTGTCGTAGACCTTGATCTTCTCGCTGGGCTCGAGGTCGTCATAGACGATCATCTTGCGGCTTCCGCCGACGAGCGTCCGGCGCACCTTGACGGGCGCCAGCCAGTTCACATGGATGTGGGCGATCAGGTTGTTGTCGAAGAAGAGGTTGAGATAGGCGATGTTCTCGGGTTCGCCCGGGACGTGGCTGACGCCGGTCGCAGAGACGGCGACGGGGCGCTGCGGCAGGACGAAGTCCATGATCGAAAGGTCGTGGACGGCGAGGTCCCACATCACGCTGACGTCGTGCTGGAAAAGCCCGAGGTTCACGCGGACGGAATCGTAGTAGTAGATGTCGCCGAGGCCGTCGGCGACGAGCTCGCGCATCTTACGGACGGCGCCGGTGTGGACGAAGGTGTGGTCGACGGCGAGCACCAGCCCGCGCCGGGCGGCCTCGTCGACGAGGCGCCGCGCCTCCTCCGTCGTCGTCGCCACCGGCTTCTCGACGAGCACATGCTTGCCCGCCATCAGCGCGCGCATCGCCAGGCGGAAATGCGCCGAGACGGGCGTGGCGATCGCCACCGCATCGA
Source organism: Pararhizobium sp. (assembly GCA_051960215.1). Classification (GTDB taxonomy): domain Bacteria; phylum Pseudomonadota; class Alphaproteobacteria; order Rhizobiales; family Rhizobiaceae; genus Pararhizobium_B. The sequence continues at coordinate 1,729 of JBQCEN010000329.1, read as the reverse complement.
CCCGCGGGTCGCTCAGCACGTCGTCGAAATCCTGCGTGACCTCGACGGCTGGATAGCGCGCCTTGACGGTCGCAAGGCGCTTGGCATCGAGATCGCAGACGGAGACGAGCCGCGCCCCGGCAGTCTCGGAGAAGTTGCGCACGAGGTTCGGGCCCCAATAGCCGTAGCCGACGACGGATACGCCGATCATTCTCACTCTCCCGGTGCAAGGCGCCTGACAGGCGCATCCTTGGCCATGCCCACGACGCGCGCCGGCACGCCGGCGACGACGGCATGGGCCGGCACGTCCCTGGTCACGACGGCGCCGGCGCCGACGAGCGCGCCGCGGCCGATCGTGATCCCCGCGACGATGGTGGCATTCGAGCCGATCGAGGCGCCGCGCTCGACCACGGTCTCGACGACCGTCCAGTCCTCCTCGCCCTGCGGGCTGCCGGTCGCCGACACCGCCCGGGGAAAGAGGTCGTTGGTGAACATCACCCCGTGGCCGACGAAGACCTCGTCCTCGATCGTCACGCCCTCGCAGATGAAGCTGTGGCTGGAGACCTTGCAGTTGCGCCCGATGCGGGCGTTCTTCTGGATCTCGACAAAGGCGCCGATGCGGGAACCGCTCCCGACGGAACAGCCGTAGAGATTGACGAGATCGGGCTGCGGAATCCGGACGTCTTCGTCGATCGAGGTGTCAGATGCGATCATCATTGCATCCCGCACGTGCCGTTGCCTCGCCTTGCGGGACGAGGGGCCTGTTGAACCTGCCGCTATGAAATTCAGTCCGCGAGGGCCGGTAAAGATTGAAGAAGTGCGTAGTTTTCGGCCCGAAAGGCGTAGAGAAATGCCGCCGTGCAATGGTCCGCCGCCGGAAGATCACCCATCGTCGGAGGCGGAGCGACATGCCGGGCCGGCCACGTGACCTGCATGACGGCGCCGTGAAGACGGCCGTTCCGCACCATCGAACGCCATGGGGGTAGTGCCAGGCTCCGCCGGCTTGGATCACCACTCGCCGGTGCGGTGCCACTTCCACCAGGAGTAACGCGATCGCATGCGGCGCAGGATCCTCTGGGCAAGGTACGGCGGATGGAGCCGCGCCCGGGCTGCGCCCATGGCGATGCGCCGCTCCAGGCCCGACCAGCCCGGGACGGCTTCGGTATCCGCAACGAGGGACCGCGCAAGGTCGCGGAGCGCTTCGACGTCGCCCGCATCCGGGATACCGTGGTCATACCGGCGGATCGCTGCCTCCACGGCCTGCGCCGCCAGCGCTGCCTTTGCCGCTTCATGCAGTGAGGCGGCCTGCGGCATGCGCCCCGCCCTTCCGTGAAAGAGCGTGTCGAAGGCTTTCGTCCGCTCGACCAGATCGCGGAAGGTGTCCACCTTCCGCGCCGAGAGGCTTTGAGGGTGCTCGCGATGCCAGGCCTGGTCGGCGCCGTGAATGTAGGCCACGTCCGAAAAGGCAGCGAGGCGCAGCCACATCTCCATGTCGTGGGTGTGCGCAAGCGGCATCTGGCCCCCGACATCGTCGACGACGGACCGGCGCATCAGCACTTCGGGAGAGGTGATCACGTTATAGCCGTTCCGGCAGCGCGCCGCGAGCCAATCGCGCCCCGGCCAGATCGTCCACGATGCCGCCGTGCTTCGATGTTGGGGCCGCTCGCCGTCGGCGAAATGGAGGGGATGGCCGTAGACGAGGCCGACGGTCGGGAACCGCTGCATCACCGCGAGCGACCGCGCGATCGAG
>JBQCEN010000328.1:0-28294 GCA_051960215.1 Pararhizobium sp. | reverse complement strand
GAAAATCCGCCGTCTGCGCATCGTTCGCATAGGCGAGCGCAACGCGCGCGGCCGACGGCTTGCGGAACTCCGGGCGCGGCCCATGCGGCGGCAGGTCGACGGCCGCCAGCGTCGGCGCCATGCGGGTGCGGGCGATCAGGTCGCCGTCACCGCTCTTCGACGCCTCCGGCATGTACTTGGCGATGAGTTCGCGCATCTGCGCATCGCGGCTCGCCCAGGTGCGCCCGCCCATGACGATGCCGACGATGCTGCGGCCGTTGCGGCGAACCGACGTGGCGAGGTTGTAGCCGGAGGCATTCGTATAACCGGTCTTCAGGCCGTCGACGCCTTCCACGTGGCCGAGCAGATGGTTGTGGCCGCGGATCAGCCTGTTGCCGTAGCGGAACGACTGCGTCGAGAAGAAGTGGTAGTAGCTGGGGAAGTGCTCGCGGAGCGCGATCGCGAGGCGCGAGAGGTCGCGCGCCGTTGTCACCTGCCTCGGGTCGGGGAGGCCGTTGGCGTTGCGGAAGGTCGTCCGGCTCATGCCGAGCGCGTGCGCCTTGTTCGTCATGATCAGCGCGAAGTTCGCTTCCGAGCCGCCGAGATACTCGCCCATGGCCGTCGCCGCATCGTTCGCCGAGAGCGTGATCAGCCCGTCGATGACGTCTTCCACGCGGATCGTGCTGCCGGCGCGCAGGCCGAGCTTGGTCGGCGGTTCCGAGGCCGCGTGGGCGGAGACCGGAATGCGTGTCTCGAGTGTGATCTTGCCCGCCTTCAGGGCCTCGAAGGTCAGGTAGAGCGTCATCATCTTCGTCAGCGACGCCGGGTAGCGCGGCGCGTCGGCATTATCCTCGTAGAGGACCTTGCCCGTCTTGGCGTCGACGACGATGCCGGCATATTTGGAGTTCGCAGCGGCAGCGGACGCAGTGCCGGCGACGGCAAGTCCGACGATGGCGATGATACTGAGGAGGCGCCCGGCGAAGGCGAAGGGGTTGCGACGTGTGGCGGGGGAGGAAGACTTTTGGAACACGCGCTGGACTCTGGCTTTGCATGCGGGGGATGATCGTCCGGCCGAACCCCTTCGACCGTTGTCGCAACCCTAGGGAGGCACCCTTACCATTCCGTTTATGATGAACGGCGGGTTTCGGATTTCCTTCGAACTGAGTGCTAACGCCCGGCGGTGGCGCGCACAACCCGCGGAATTCTTCCGCTGGGGGTTGAGGCCGAAGATGCCGCAGCGCACAATAAACTTGACAGTTTTGTGCGATGCACTAGCCTGAACTCAGGAATGCATCGAACGCAACTCTCCGACAGGGATCATGCCGACATGTTCAATTTCGAAGACGCCAACAAGATCAGCCGCGAAGCCGTGGACACGATGCTGAAGAGCTACTCCTCGATCGCCCGCGGGTTCCAGGCCCTTGCAACGGAGGCCTCCGACTTCTCCCGCAAGTCCTACGAGGACGGCGCGGCCACCTTCGAGAATCTCGCAGGCGCGCGGAGCCTCGAAAACGCGTTCGAGATCCAGAGCGACTATGCCCGCTCGTCCTACGAGGCCTTCGTGACGCAGGCGACGAAGATGGGCGAGATCTACACGGACATCGCGCGCGAAGCCTACAGGACCTACGAAGTCTCCGCCTCGAAAACCGCTTCGTGAGGACATGCTGCCGCCTCCGGCGGCACCCGTTTTCAAAGGCCCGGCTGCGCAACCCGCAGCCGGGCCTTTGCGTTCTGCGAGCGGTGCACCTCGTTCGGAGGATTGTCCGCGACCGCCCTCTTGGGGGCTTAAAATTGTCCCAAGAAGGATTAAGTTAGGGCGCGAGGACACCGGGCGATTTGCTGCCCTGCAGCGACGCCTGAAATTCGCAGCAAGGGATGCATATATGATCGCAAGGCCGATCTTGATGTCCCAAGGCAAGGATGGGGATGGGGGCAGCGATAGCCGCGGGACCTCCGTCATCACGCGGACCAAGCCCAAGGTCAAGAAGCCGAGTCTCTACCGCGTGTTGCTTCTCAACGACGACTACACCCCGATGGAGTTCGTCATCCATGTTTTGGAGCGCTTTTTTCAGAAGGACAGGGAGTCTGCCACCCGCATCATGCTTCACGTCCATAACCACGGAGTAGGGGAGTGTGGCGTCTTCACCTACGAAGTGGCCGAGACAAAGGTCACTCAGGTCATGGACTTCGCACGCCAGCACCAGCATCCGCTTCAATGCGTGATGGAAAAGAAATGAGGATCGAACGTGCCGACATTTTCCCCAAGCCTCGAAAAGGCCCTGCACCAGGCACTGACGCTGGCCAATGAAAGGCACCACGAGTACGCGACGCTTGAGCACCTCCTGCTGGCGCTGATCGACGACACCGACGCCGCTGCCGTCATGGGCGCCTGCAACGTCGACCTCGATGCGCTCCGCAAGACCGTTACCGACTATGTCGACACCGAGCTCGGCAACCTGGTCACGGGCTACGACGAGGATTCGAAGCCGACGTCCGGCTTCCAGCGCGTGATCCAGCGGGCGGTCATCCATGTCCAGTCGTCGGGCCGCGAGGAGGTGACCGGCGCCAACGTGCTCGTCGCGATCTTCGCCGAGCGCGAGAGCCACGCGGCCTATTTCCTGCAGGAGCAGGAGATGACGCGCTACGACGCCGTCAACTTCATCTCCCACGGCATCGCCAAGCGCCCCGGCGCCTCCGAGGGCCGGCCGGTGCGCGGCGTCGACGAGAACGAGCCCGACAACAAGACGACCAGCGAGCAGGAAGAGGGCGTGAAGAAGAAGGCGCAGGACGCGCTGACGGCCTACTGCGTCAACCTCAATGAGAAGGCCAAGGCCGGTCGGATCGATCCGCTGATCGGGCGGACCAACGAGGTCAACCGCACCATCCAGGTCCTCTGCCGGCGGTCGAAGAACAACCCGCTCTATGTGGGCGATCCGGGTGTCGGCAAGACGGCGATCGCCGAAGGCCTTGCCAAGCGCATCGTCGAAGGCGAGGTGCCGGAGGTTCTGAACGACGCGACCATCTATGCGCTCGACATGGGCACGCTGCTGGCCGGCACGCGCTATCGCGGCGACTTCGAGGAGCGGCTGAAGCAGGTCGTCAAGGAACTCGAGGAGATGCCGGGCGCGATCCTGTTCATCGACGAGATCCACACCGTGATCGGCGCCGGCGCGACCTCCGGCGGGGCGATGGACGCCTCGAACCTGCTGAAGCCCGCGCTCTCCTCCGGGACGATCCGCTGCATCGGCTCGACGACCTACAAGGAGTTCCGCCAGTTCTTCGAGAAGGACCGGGCGCTCGTCCGGCGGTTCCAGAAGATCGACGTCAACGAGCCGACGATCGACGACGCGATCGAGATCATGCGCGGGCTGAAGCCCTACTTCGAGGACTACCACAAGGTGAAATACACCGACCAGGCGATCCGCTCGGCGGGGGAGCTCTCCTCTCGCTACATCTCCGACCGGAAGCTGCCGGACAAGGCGATCGACGTGATCGACGAGACCGGTGCGGCGCAGATGCTGCTCGCCGAGAGCAAGCGGCGCAAGATGATCACCGAGAAGGAGATCGAGGCGACGATCGCGACCATGGCGCGCATCCCGCCGAAGACGGTGTCCAAGGACGACGAGGCCGTGCTCGCCAATCTCGAGCAGGAGCTGAAATCGGTCGTCTACGGCCAGGATCTTGCGATCGAGGCGCTCGCCTCGGCGATCAAGCTGGCGCGCGCCGGCCTTCGTGAACCGGAGAAGCCGATCGGCAGCTACCTGTTCTCGGGTCCGACCGGCGTCGGCAAGACGGAAGTGGCCAAGCAGCTCGCCGTGTCGCTCGGGGTGGAACTCCTGCGCTTCGACATGTCGGAGTACATGGAGCGCCACACGGTGTCGCGCCTGCTCGGTGCGCCTCCCGGCTATGTCGGCTTCGACCAGGGCGGCCTCCTGACGGACGGTGTCGACCAGCATCCGCACTGCGTGCTCCTGCTGGACGAGATCGAGAAAGCCCATCCGGACCTGTTCAACATCCTGTTGCAGGTCATGGACCACGGCGCCCTGACCGACCACAACGGCAAGAAGATCGACTTCCGCAACGTCATCCTGATCATGACAACGAATGCGGGTGCTTCCGAAGCGCAGAAGGCGGCGATCGGCTTCGGCTCCTCGAAGCGCGAGGGCGACGACGTCGAGGCGATCAACCGGCTGTTCACGCCGGAGTTCCGCAACCGCCTCGACGCGATCATCCCGTTCGGCGCGCTGCCGACGCCGGTGATCCACCGGGTGGTGCAGAAGTTCGTCATGCAGCTCGAGGCGCAGCTTGCCGAACGCGGCGTCACCTTCGACCTCAGCCAGGAGGCCGTCGCGTGGCTCGCCGAGAAGGGCTACGACGAGCGCATGGGCGCCCGTCCGCTCGGCCGCGTGATCCAGGAGCACATCAAGAAGCAGCTCGCCAACGAGGTGCTCTTCGGCAAGCTCAGGAAGGGCGGTACGGTGAAGGTCTCCGTCGGCCAGAAGGAGGACGGCACGACCGGCCTGCTGCTCGACGCGATCCCCGACCAGGCGCCGATCAAGCCGAAGAAGGAGAAGGCGGCCGGCAAGGGGAAGGCCGCGAGGCCCGCCGCCGAGGGCAAGGCTCCCGACGATGCGGACAGCCCCGAAGCCGTTTCCGACGATGCGGGAACGAGCGGGCGCAAGGGCAGCAGCGTCCCAAAGGTGCCGCGCAAGAAGTAGCAGCCCCGCCATGCAAGACACGCGCCGCAGGCATCCCGCCTGCGGCGCTTTCCTTTTGATCGAATCGTGATCTAACGGCGGCATGGTAATGCTCGCCGCCCGCCCGGCGCATCGCTGGTTCCTTCTCGGCATGCGCGGACTCTTCACGCTCCCCGCGCTGATCCTCGTCAGCGCCTTCGTCGGCTTCACCGGCTTTGCCGTCGGCGCCGGCGTGCCGCTCTGGCAGGCGGTGCTGATGTCGGGGATCGTCTTCGCGCTGCCGGGGCAGGTCCTGCTGATCGGCTCGATGATGGCCGGGGCGTCGCTGCCGGCCGCCTTCCTCGCCGTCTCGCTTTCGGCGATCCGCATGGCGCCGATGGCGGCCGCTCTCGTTCCGGAGCTGCGCACGAAGCGAACGCCGTCGTGGCTGCTCCTTCTCGGCTCGCACTTCGTCGCCGTCACCGCCTGGGTCTACACGATGCAGCGCCTGCCGCAGATCCCGCGGGAGGGACGGCTGCCCTTCTTCGCCGGCCTGGGGGTGACGCTGGTCAGCGTCAACATGGTCGTGGTGACGCTCTGCTATGGCGCCGTCGCAGCCTTGCCACCGACCCTGGAGGCGGCGCTCTTCTTCCTGACGCCGATCTACTTCATGACGTCGCTCTGGGCGTCCGGCCGCGAGCGGTTGACCCGGATGGCGCTCATCATCGGGGTCTTCATCGCGCCGCTCTTCCACCTCGTCGATCCGCGCTTCGACCTGCTCTATGCCGGCCTCGTCGGCGGCACGCTGGCTTTCCTCGCCGATCGCGGCCTCCGCCGGAAAGGAGCCGTCCGACTTGGCTCATGATGTCTTCGCCGGCGGCTGGACGCCTCTCGTCTTCATCGTGGTCGCCGGCTGGATCGCCACCGACATCTGGCGCTGGCTCGGCGTCGTCGCCGGCAACCGCATCCGCGACGATTCTGCGGCGCTCGCCTGGGTGAGGGCGGTCGCGACGGCGCTCGTGGCCGCCGTCGTCGCGAAGCTGATCCTCTATCCGACGGGCGCGCTGGAGAGCACGCCGGTTGCGCTCAGGATCGGCTCGGTCGCCGTTGGCTTCATCGCCTTCCTGCTTCTCGGCCAGCGCATCTATGTCGGCATCCTGGTGACGATCGGCTGCCTGCTTGCCGGGCTCGCGATCTGGCCGCTGCCGCCGTCGCCCTGATCAGGCGCCCTCGAGCGCCCGCCGGATGATCTCAGCGTTCTCCTTGATCACCGCCATGTCCTCGACTTGGCCCGTATGCGGCTTGAGCGCGACGCCTTCAAAGCGCGGGATGACGTGGACGTGGGTGTGGAACACCGTCTGCCCGCTCGCCGGCTCGTTGTAGGACTGGATCAGCACGCCATCGGCGCCGAAACCCTTCTTGACGGCGCGGGCGAGCTTCTGGACCGTCGCCATCAGCGGCCCGAGCTGCGCCGCCTCGATGCTGAGAAGGTTGCGCGACGGTCTCTTGGGGATGACGAGGCAGTGGCCTTTGCCCATCGGCATGATGTCCATGAAGGCGAGCGTATGCTCGTCCTCGTAGAGCTTCTCCGACGGGATCTCGCCTCGCAGGATCCTGGCGAAGATGTTCTGGGGGTCGTAGTCGGGCGTCGTCATCGTCTGTTCCTCGCTGCGATTTTGACGAGCAAACTGCAGACGCCGGGTGCAGCCCGTCAAGGCCGACGGCGTTCAGTGTCCAACGCTTTTCGAGAAGAGGTTGACGACGATCACGCCGACGATGATCAGCGCGAGGCCGAGGATCGCCGGCCCGTCCAGCCGTTGCCCGTAGAGAGCGGCGCCGATCGCGGCGACGAGCACGATGCCCGCGCCCGACCAGACGGCGTAGACGATGCCGACCGGAATGGTCCGCACCGTGATCGACAGCAGGTAGAAGGCGAAACCGTAGCCGACGAACGTGACGAGGGAGGGCAGGAGCCGCGTGAATCCATCCGTCTGCTTGAGCGCGGAGGTCGCGATCACCTCGCAGACGATGGCGACACCGAGGTAGAGATAGTTCAAGGATAGTCCCTCGCAAACGGCGGAAATCGCCCACACCTAGCCGATTCGGGCGGACTCGGATTGTCTCGGCGCGACCTCTCAGTCCTTCCGGAATGGGCCATGCCCGGCCAGTATCTCTCCCACTTCCTCGACGTCGCGCCGCTCCCGTTCGAGATAGTCGGCGATCGCCGAACGCAGTCCCGGATGGGTGATGAAGTGGGCGGAATGCGTCGTCACCGGCAGGTAGCCGCGCGCGAGTTTGTGCTCGCCCTGCGCTCCGGCTTCCGCTCGTTCCAGGCCCTTTTCGATGACGAAATCGATCGCCTGGTGGTAGCAGACCTCGAAATGCAGGAACGGGTGGTCCTCGATGCAGCCCCAGTGACGGCCGTAGAGGCAGTCGCCGCCGATGAAGTTGATGGCGCCGGCGACGTAGCGGCCGTTCCGCTTCGCCATGACGAGCAGGATGTCGTCAGCCATGCGCTCGCCGATCAGCGAGAAGAAGGCGCGGGTCAGATAGGGGCGGCCCCACTTGCGGCTGCCGGTGTCCATGTAGAAGCGGAAGAACGCGTCCCAGACGCTCTCCGTCAGATCGCTGCCGGTCAGCCAGTCGATCGCGACGCCGTTCTCGACCGCGCTTCGCCGTTCCTTGCGCAGCCCCTTGCGCTTGCGTGAGGCGAGGCTTGCGAGGAAGTCCTCGTAGGAGCCGTAGCCCTCGTTGATGAAGTGGAACTGCTGGTCTGTCCGGTGCAGGTAGCCGCGGCCGGTGAAGATTCCGATCTCGTCGTCCGGCACGAAGGTGACGTGCGCGGAGGAGACGCCGTGGCGGGTGGCGAGCGTCTTCAGCCCCTCGGCGAGCGCCTGCTGGATCGCGTCCCGCCCGCTGCCGGCCGGAGCGAGAAGCCGTGGCCCGGTCGCCGGCGTGAAGGGAACGGAGGCCTGAAGCTTCGGATAGTAGCGGCCGCCGGCGCGCTGGAAGGCGTCCGCCCAGCCGTAGTCGAAGACGTACTCGCCCTTGCTGTGGTTCTTCAGGTAGCAGGGCAGGGCGCCCGCCGCGCCGCCGTCGGTCCCTTCGAGCACGAGGTGCTGCCCGAGCCAGCCGGTCTCCGCCGTCGCCGATCCCGACTCCTCGAGGGCGGAGAGGAAAGCGTGCGAGACGAAGGGGTTGTAGGGATGTTCGGGCGTTCCGGATTTGCGGGATGCGCCGGCAAGGGCGTCCCAGTCCGGGATCGCGACGTCGCTCATCGACGTCACGACACGGATCCGGACCTCGTCTGCATGATCAGGCATCGATCGTCCCGTGGTGGCAGGATTTCATGCCCCCACATGTAACCTCTGCGCCGAAACCGGCAAGCTCCGCCTTGCCGCAGCGCAAACAGCGCCGTCAGACGCCGACGTCGCGGGGGTCGAAGCCCTCGAAGGTCATCTGGTCGGCGTAGCGGCGCGTCTTCGCGACACCGGCTTCGTTGCGCACCGTCCAGGTGATCACCGGCACGTCACGCGCGCGAAGCTCCTCCACGAACGGATTGGGCAGGTGGTCGACATTGAACGACGTGAAGTCGAGCCCGTAAGCCATCACCGCGCGATTGCGCGCCAGCCGCGCCTCGTCCGTGCCTTCCGTCGTCAGGCCGACCGGGTAGGGCGCATCGAGCTCCTTCAGGTCCTTGAGCAGCCAGGCGTCGAACGACATCAGGGCCACGTGGCCCCGATAGCCCTCGAGCATCTCGAGCACGGCGCCGGCGAAACCGTCGTCGTCGCCTTCGCGCCCCTTGAGCTCGATGACGAGCGGCACGCGGCCGGCCACGGTCTTCAGGAGGCGTGGAAGCGTCGGGATGCAGTCCGTCGTCCCGCCGATCGCCATCTGCTCGAGCTCACCCGAAAGCTTCGCCCGCACGTCGCCCTTGATCGCGCAGAGCCGCCCGAGGTCGCCGTCGTGGAAGACGACCGGGACGCCGTCGGCAGCGAACTGCAGGTCGCATTCGATCGCGAAGTCGGCCTCGACCGCGCGCTGGAAAGCGCTGAGGGTGTTCTCGAAGACCGTCCGGTTCATGTCGTGGTAGCCGCGATGCGCGATCGGGCGCGCCGTCAGCCAGTCGTGCTTGGCCATGGATTATGTTCCTTCAGGCGATCTCGATCAGCGCGTCGATCTCGACGGCGGCATTGAGCGGCAGCGACGCCATGCCGACCGCAACCCGCGCATGCTTGCCGCGCTCGCCGAGCGCCTCGGCGAGGAAGTTGGATGCGCCGTTGATGACGAGGTGCTGGCTGACGAAATCCGGTGTCGAGGCGACGAAGCCGTTGATCTTCACGAGCCGGGCGATCCGTTCCAGGTCGCCGAGCGCGGCCTTCGCCTGCGCCAGGATGTTGATTGCGCAGAGCGTCGCCGCCTTCTGCCCGGCAGCCACGTCGACGTCCCGCCCGAGTTGGCCGAGGCAGGTGAGCTTGCCGCCTTCGAGCGGCAGTTGCCCCGAGACGTGGAGCATCGATCCGGAGATGACGTAGGGCAGGTAGTTGGCGGCGGGGGCCGCCGCTTCGGGCAGCGTCACTCCCATCCGCTCGAGACGGTCGGCGATCGTGTCAGGCATTAATCCTCCGCAGGCGGGCGCAGTGATCATCGGCGGCCCGGTGGCGCCGGGCGAGCCTCGCTTTTGTCCGAAAAGTGCATATATCATCGCCGCCGAATCCAACAGGAGATTTCCGATGCGTCCTTGGTCTCAGGCAGCCGCCGTGCTCGCCGGTGTCACGCTGGCTGCGCTCGGCGCCGACATCGCCTCGGCCGCGCCCGGCAATGGCCTCGTGGCGCATCGGGCGGTCTACGACCTGAGTCTGAAGAGCGCGACCGACCGCTCCGGCATCGAGAACATGTACGGCCGCATGGTGTACGAGTTCAGCGGCTCGCCCTGCGCTGGCTATTCCGTCACCTTCCGCTTCGCGACGCGCGTGAAGGTCGGCGACGATACGCGGATGACCGACCAGCAGACGACGACGCACGAGGATGTCGGCGCCAGCACCTTCCGCTTCGACACGCGCTCCTACGTCAACAGCACGCTCGACAAGGAGGTCGCGGGTCACGCGGCGTCGACGGCAGGCAACACGATCGTCGATCTGGAGAAGCCAGAGCCGAAGCGCCTGACGCTGCCGCTGAGCAAGTTCCCGACGCAGCACATGCTGGAACTGCTGGCGCATGCGGCGAAGGGAGACAACTTCTACCAGTCGCGCATCTTCGACGGTTCGGAAGACGCCGACCAGTCGATGCTGACGACGACGGTGCTCGGCGAGATGCAGGCGCCGCAGGCGACCGACGAGGAAGCGAAGCACGCCGGGCCGTTCGCCGATGCCCGTTACTGGCCGGTGACGATCGCCTATTTCGACGACAACGCCAAGGGCGACTCGACGCCGAGCTACCGCATCGCCTTCAAGCTCTATCCGAACGGCATCACGCGCGACCTGACGATGGACTATGGCGACTTCGTGCTGCACGGCGAGCTTGCCGATCTGACGGTTCTGAAACCGCAGACCTGCCAACCCTGAGCGGCGGCGGTGCAAGCTTCCTGAACGCCATGTTCACGCTGCAGTCAGCTTCGTTTTCATAGGTTGACGACCTGAGACGGCAGCCCGCCGGCGCGCCCGCATCGCAATGCGGGCCGCAGCGCAGCGGCATCAGGACCGGGGTGAATGGCGATGGCACTTGGAAAGGCAATGAAGAAGGCGACGCGCTCTTCGGCGATCGCGCTTGTGATCGTCACCTTGAGCGGCGCCGGCTGGATGATGCTCGGCGACACGGAACCGCGCGCCGCGCCCGCGACGGTCGCCGCAAAGATGGGCAATGTCGAGGAAACGGTGCTCGCCTCCGGGGCGCTGGAGGCGAAGTCCGTCGTCAGCGTCGGTGCCGAGGTCTCGGGCCGCATCGAGAAGATCAAGGTGAAGCTGGGCGACGCGGTGAAGAAAGGCGACCTCGTCGTCACGATCGACTCGCAGAACCAGCAATACGCACTGAAGACGGCCGAAGCCGCGCTCGCCAACGTCAAGGCGCAGCGCGAGGAGCAGGCGGTGGCGCTGAGTCAGGCTGAGATCGCGCTGAAGCGTTCGCAGGAGCTTTCGGCGAAGAAGCTGGTCTCCGACCTCGACCTCGAGACGGCGCAGGCAAACGTCGCCTCAGCGAAGGCGAAGCTCGCCGGGCTGGATGCGCAGGTCGAGCAGGCGGGGCTTGCCGTCGACACGGCGAAGGTCAACCTGGAGCGCACGCAGATCACGGCGCCGACCGACGGCACCGTTGTCGCCGTCCTCGTCAGCGAAGGCCAGACGGTCAACGCAAACCAGACGGCGCCGACGCTGATCAAGATCGCGGATCTCGACACGATGGAGATCAAGGCGCAGATCTCGGAGGCCGATGTGACCCGCGTGCGGGCCGGAGAGAAGGCCTATTTCAGCATCCTCGGCGAGCCGAACAAGCCGATCGACGCGAAGCTGCTCTCGATCGAGCCGGCGCCGACCGACATCGAGACCTCCGATACCGGTCTCGCGACCAACGACAGCGCCGTCTACTACAACGGCATCTTCGAGGTGAAGAACCCGGATCACCGGTTGCGGATCGCGATGACCGCACAGGTGACGATCATCGTCGACGACGCGAACGGCGTCCTGACCGTTCCCTCCGGCGCCGTCGTCAAGGGCCGTGGCGGCAAGGCCTACGTGCTGGTCTACGATCCGGCGACGGAGAAGTCGGAGCGCCGCGCCGTCACCGTCGGCCTCGACAACGACGTCGTCGCGGAGATCAAGAGCGGGCTGAAGCCCGGCGAGAAGGTGCTTGCGACGGGCAGCGAAGCCAATACGAGCGGGTCGCACGACAGCCCCGAGAGCCGGCGCATGATGCGTCGCCTCGGCGGCAGCCATGGCTTCGGAGTCTGAGCGATGAACGCGCCTCTGATCAGCATCAAGGGTCTCAGCCGCTCGTTCCAGACCGGCGAGGAGACGGTCACCGTCCTCGACGACGTCAACCTCGACATCCGCGCCGGCGAGATGGTGGCGATCATCGGATCGTCCGGTTCGGGCAAGTCGACGCTGATGAACCTGCTCGGCTGCCTCGACCGGCCGACCTCCGGCAGCTACCTCTTCAAGGGCCGCGACATCGCCACCCTCGACGCGGAGGAACGCGCCGAGCTTCGGCGCGAGAACTTCGGCTTCATCTTTCAGCGCTACCAGCTCCTGAGCGAGCTCGACGCGGTGGAGAACGTCGAGGTGCCGGCCGTCTATGCCGGCGCCAACCGCGTCGACCGCCGCCGCCGCGCGACCGAGCTCCTGACCGTGCTGGGGCTCGGCGAGCGCCTGCACCACCGGCCTTCGCAGCTCTCGGGCGGCCAGCAGCAGCGCGTCAGCGTTGCTCGCGCGCTGATGAACGGCGGCGAGGTCATCCTCGCCGACGAGCCGACCGGCGCGCTCGACAGCCGCAGCGGCAGCGAGCTGATGGCGCTCTTCCGCGAGCTCAACAAGGCCGGCCACACGATCATCATCGTCACGCACGACCCGCAGGTCGCCGCCCAGGCGCGCCGCGTCATCGAGATCAGCGACGGGCGCATCCTTTCCGATACGTGCAGCGCCGAAGTGCCCGAAGCCGCAATCCATGACGCCGCGAACGTGCGCCGTCAGGCCGTCTGGCTCGACGCGGTCGATCGTGTCTCGGAGGCGATGCGCATGGCGCTGCGGTCGATGTCGGCGCACAAGCTCCGCACCTTCCTGACGATGCTCGGCATCGTCATCGGCATCGCTTCGGTCGTCTCGGTCGTGGCGCTCGGCCGCGGCAGCCAGCAGGCGGTGCTGGAGCGCATCAGCTCGATCGGCACGAACACCATCACCGTCTTCCCCGGCCGTAATGCCGGCGATCGGCATTCGGGCCGCGTGCACACGCTGGTGCCGCGCGACGCGACGATGCTCGCCCGCCAGCCCTATACCGACAGCGTCACACCGCGCGTCTCGACGAGCACGACCGCCGTCCACGGCGATGCCGCCGCGACCGCTTCCGTTGACGGCGTCGGCGCGGACTATTTCCGCGTCAGCGGCAGCACCTTCATCGAAGGCCGCGCCTTCAATGCCGACAGCGTCCAGGAGCGTAAGCAGGACGCGGTGATCGATTCGAATGCGCAGGAATCGCTCTTCCCGAACGGCGAGGATCCGATCGGCAAGATCGTCATCCTCAACAAGGTGCCGGTGCGCGTCATCGGCGTCGTCGACGCCAGCAAGAGCGTCGGCCCGTCGAGTGGCACGGCGACGATCTACCTGCCCTATACGACGGCGATGAGCCGCGTCATGGGGGTCAACTACCTGCAGTCGATCACCGTGCGCGTCGCCGACGGCACCGACATGGATTCGGCCGAAAGCGGGATCACGTCGCTGCTCACGCGCCTGCACGGCACCGAGGATTTCTTCATCCTCAACTCGAACACGATCCGCGATACCATTGAAAGCACGGGTCGGACGCTGACGCTCCTGATCTCGTCGATCGCGGTCATCTCGCTTGTTGTCGGCGGCATCGGCGTCATGAACATCATGCTCGTCTCGGTGACGGAGCGGACGAAGGAGATCGGCGTGCGGATGGCCGTCGGCGCCCGGCGCGGCGACATCCTGCGCCAGTTCCTGATCGAGGCGGTGCTCGTCTGCCTCGTCGGCGGCGTCGCCGGAGTGCTCCTCTCCTTCGTCATGGGTGCAGGGCTCGCGAGCTTCATGCAGGGCACGCGGCTTGCCTATTCGATGACGACGATCGTGCTCGCCTGCGTCTCGTCGAGCCTGATCGGCATCGTCTTCGGCTACATGCCGGCACGCTCGGCGGCGCGGCTCGATCCGGTCACGGCGCTGGCGCGCGAATAGCGCCGGCGCCGGGCGAGGCCGCCCGCTGCGGCTTGCATTTCGGCGGGCAAGCCTCTATATGCGCGACCATTCCACACGCGAGGCATGGGATCGGGCGGGAGAAATCCGTCAGGTTCCGCCGGTGGCACGAGAGTGCTTTTGGCCTTGCGGAGGTTCAACCGGAAAGGAGAACAAGGCATGGCATTGCCTGACTTCAGCATGCGTCAGCTTCTCGAAGCCGGCGTCCACTTCGGCCACCAGACCCACCGCTGGAACCCGAAGATGCGCCCCTACATCTTCGGCGAGCGCAACAACGTCCACATCATCGATCTCGCGCAGACGGTGCCGCTGCTTTCGCGCGCCCTGCAGATCGTCAGCGACACGGTCGCCGGCGGCGGTCGCGTGCTCTTCGTCGGCACGAAGCGCCAGGCGTCCGACATCATCGCCGATGCGGCCCGTCGCTCCGCCCAGTACTACGTCAACTCCCGCTGGCTCGGCGGCATGATGACGAACTGGAAGACGATCTCGAACTCGATCCAGCGCCTGCGCAAGCTCGACGAGCTGCTCGCCTCGGAAGCCCAGGGCTTCACCAAGAAGGAGCGGCTCAACCTCGAGCGCGAGCGCGACAAGCTCGACCGGGCGCTGGGCGGCATCCGCGAGATGGGCGGCACGCCGGACCTGATGTTCATCATCGACACCAACAAGGAGTCGATCGCGATCCAGGAAGCGCGCCGTCTCAACATCCCGGTCGTGGCGATCATCGATTCCAACTGCGACCCGGACGTGATCGACTACCCGATCCCGGGCAACGACGACGCGGCCCGCGCAATTGCGCTCTACTGCGACCTCGTTTCGCGTGCCTGCATCGACGGCATCGCCCGCCAGCAGGGTGCGGCCGGCATCGACATCGGTGCCTCGGCTGAGGCGCCGGCCGAGCCTGCGCTCGAAGAGGCTCCCGAGGGCGAGGCGGCCGCCGAGGGCGCCCAGGCCTGATGCGATCCCGATGATGCCGTGAAGGCGTCATCCGCATGACATGCAAATCGGCGCCCTTCGGCGCCATCGAGAGGCGCGCTGCCGTCGCCGCGGCGAGCGCGCCTTGCTTTCAAGACGAGAGGCGAACATGACGATTTCAGCGGCAATGGTGAAGGACCTTCGCGAGAAGACCGGCGCCGGCATGATGGACTGCAAGAAGGCGCTCACCGAGACGAACGGCGACATGGAGGCCGCGGTCGACTGGCTGCGCGCCAAGGGCATCTCCAAGGCGGACAAGAAGTCGGGCCGCACCGCGGCCGAGTGCCTGATCGGCATCGCCAGCGAAGGCACGAAGGCGATCGTCGTCGAGGTCAATTCGGAGACCGACTTCGTCGCCCGCAACGACGCCTTCCAGACGCTCGTCGAAGGCATCGCGAAGGTCGGCCTCAAGACCGAGGGTTCGGTCGAGGCGGTCGCCGCCGCGACATATCCGGATTCGAGCAAGAGCGTCGCCGATACGATCAAGGACGCGATCGCCACCATCGGCGAGAACATGGCGCTCCGCCGCTCTGCGCTGCTCTCGGTCGATAGCGGCGTCGTCGCGACCTATGTCCACAACGCGGTCGGCGAGAACCTCGGCAAGCTCGGCGTCCTCGTCGCGCTGCGTTCGGCGGGCGACACGGAAGCGCTGACGGCGATCGGCCGCCAGATCGCCATGCACGTCGCCGCGACGAACCCGCTGTCGCTGACGAAGGACGACGTCGACCCGGCGATCGCCGAGCGCGAGCGCAAGGTCTTCTCGGAGCAGGCGCGCGAGTCCGGCAAGCCGGAGAACATCGTCGAGAAGATGGTCGAGGGCCGCATGCGCAAGTTCTACGAGGAGGTTGCCCTTCTGTCGCAGGCTTTCGTCATCAATCCTGACCTGACGGTCGGCGAGGCGCTCAAGGCGGCCGAGAAGGATATCGGCGCTCCGGCCGAGGTCACCGCCTTCGTCCGCTTCCAACTCGGCGAGGGCATCGAGCGCGAGACGAGCGATTTCGCGGCGGAAGTGGCGGCGGCCGTAAAGGGCTGATCTGCCCCTGCAATCCTGGAAAAGCCGAAGGGCATCGCGTGACAACGCGGTGCCCTTCGTGTATCCGGCACTCATTCTGGTCATCGGGAGCAAGATGGTGGCGAATCCCCTCTATCGGCGTGTTCTGCTCAAGGCATCGGGCGAAGCCCTGATGGGCGAACAGGGATTCGGCATCGACGTCGCGGTCGCCGATCGCATTGCCGGCGACATCGCCGAAGTGCGCGCGCTCGGCGTCGACGTCGGCGTCGTCGTCGGCGGCGGCAACATCTTCCGCGGCGTCGCCGTTGCCTCGAAGGGCGGCGATCGCGTCACCGGCGACCACATGGGCATGCTCGCGACCGTCATCAACGCGCTGGCGCTCGCGACCTCGCTGCGCAAGCTCGGCATCGACACGGAAGTGCTTTCGGCGATCTCCATGCCCGAGATCTGCCAGAGTTTCTCGCAGCGTGCTGCGCTCCATCACCTCGACAAGGGCAGGGTGGTGATCTTCGCCGGCGGCACCGGCAATCCCTTCTTCACGACCGACTCCGCCGCCGCCCTCCGGGCCGCCGAGATGGGCGCCGAGGCGATCTTCAAGGGCACGCAGGTCGACGGCATCTATTCCGCCGATCCGAAGAAGGTGCCGGATGCGGTGCGCTACGAGCGCCTGACGCATCGCGAGGTCCTTTCGAAGGGGCTCGCGGTGATGGATATCGCCGCGGTGGCGCTGGCGCGCGAGAATGCGATTCCGATCATCGTTTTCTCCATCCATGAAAAAGGCCAGTTTGCATCCATTTTGACGGGCGGTGGTCGCGCGACCATCGTCGAGGACAATTTGGGCAGGTGTCGCGCAGGGCCGACGGCGGCCGGCGCGCCGGACGAACGGAGAAAGACAATGGCTGACGGGGTGGCCCTGAAGGATCTGAGGCGGCGCATGGACGGCGGGATCGCCTCCTTCAAGAGCGACATCGCGGCGCTGCGGACGGGCCGGGCCTCGGCGAACGTCCTCGACCCGGTGAACGTCGAGGCCTACGGTTCGCGGGTTCCGCTGAACCAGGTCGCCAACATCACCGTGCCGGAATCGCGGATGATCGCGGTCAACATCTGGGACAAGTCGATGGTCGGTGCGGTCGAGCGGGCGATCCGCGAGTCGAACCTCGGCCTCAATCCGATCGTCGACGGCCAGACGCTGCGCATTCCGCTGCCGGAGCTGAACGAAGAGCGGCGCCGCGACCTCGTCAAGGTCGCGCACAACTACGCCGAGAACGCCCGCGTCGCCATCCGCCACGTGCGGCGCGACGGGATGGACGAGTTGAAGAAAGCGGAGAAGGACGGCGCGATCAGCCAGGACGACAGCCGCAGCCTGGCGGAGAAGGTGCAGAAGCTGACCGACGAGATGATTTCGGAAGTCGAGCGCTTGCTTGGCGACAAGGAAAAGGAAATCATGCAGGTCTAGAAGGGGGCTTAAGCTCAGGCGAGGGACCGGGCAAAGGGCAGCGGGAACTGGGATGCAGCACATCAAAGGCGCAATGACGCCGCAGCATGTCGCCATCATCATGGATGGCAACGGCCGCTGGGCCCGTCAGCGCGGCCTGCCGCGCACCATGGGCCACCGTCAGGGCGTGCAGGCGGTGCGCGAGGTCGTGCGTGCGGCCGGTGACGCCGGCATCAGGTACCTTACGCTGTTCGCCTTCTCGTCGGAGAACTGGAACCGTCCGATCGACGAGGTGCGCGACCTGATGGGCCTGCTCAAGCTCTTCATCCGCCGCGACCTGGCCGACCTGCATCGTGAAAACGTGCGCGTGCGCGTCGTCGGCGCTCGCGATGACCTCCAGCCGGACATCCTTGCCCTGCTGACGGAGGCGGAGGAGCGGACGCGTAACAACACCGCCTTCGATCTCGTCATCGCGTTCAACTATGGTGGCCGCGACGAGATCGCCCGCGCGGCCCGGCGGATCGCCCGGAAGGTGGCGGCGGGCGAGCTCGATCCGGACGAGGTCAACGAGGCGACGATCGGCGACCATCTCGACACAGCCGGTGTTCCCGATCCCGACCTCATCATCCGCACCAGCGGTGAACAGCGGCTGTCGAACTTCCTGCTCTGGCAGGCGGCCTATGCGGAGTTCGTCTTCGTCCCATGCCTCTGGCCCGATTTCGACCGGGCTGCGTTCTTCGAGGCGCTGAGCCAGTTCGGACGGCGAGAACGCCGCTTCGGCATGGTGATGGCGCCCGCAGGTCTCGTCGTCGGGTCCTGATGGCGAGCGAGCTCAGCCGCCGCGTCGCCTCCGCATGCGTCATGGCGGCCGTCGTGCTGCTTGCCACATGGTATGGCGGCGCCGCCTTCCGCATCATCGCCGCCGGCATCGCGATCCTTATTTTCTACGAGTGGTCGACGATCGTCGCGGTCAATGAGCCGCGCCGGCCGGTGCGGCTGTTGGCCTGGCTCGCCACCATCGTCGCGGCGCTCCTCATCCTCTTCGCGCGCGAGCCGGTCGCGCTCGTCGTCGCCCTCGTCGGGGGCATCGTCGTCGCCGGCTGGAGCATCTCGTCCGGCCGGGCTGGTTGGCTCGGCGCCGGCGTGATCTATGCCGGCTTCTCCGGTGTGGCGCTGGCCTCGATCCGCGGCGATGGGACGCCGGGATTGATCGCGATGCTCTTCGTCTTCGCCGTCGTCTGGGCGACGGACGTCGCCGCCTAGTGCGGCGGCCGCTTCTTCGGCGGCCCCAAGCTCGCCCCGCGCATCTCGCCGTCGAAGACCTGGTCGGGCGCGACCGGCGGCGCGGTCGCCGGCGTTGTCGCCGGGACGGCAGTCGCCTTCATCGCCCATTCCGATGCCGATCCGTGGGTGCCGCTGCTGGCGCTGATCCTGTCGGTGGCGAGCCAGGCCGGCGATCTCTTCGAATCCTGGGTCAAGCGGCGCTTCGGCGTGAAGGACTCCAGCCACCTCATCCCCGGCCACGGCGGGGTCATGGACCGCGTGGACGGGCTTGTTTTCGCCGCCTTCGCCGCATACCTCATTGCTGCGCTCCTGCCGGCATCGCTTGCTGCCGAAGGTGGGGCGCCCGGCTTTTCGGGGCGGCTTTTTGCCGGTGACGTCAAGATCTTGAGTGCTGTGGCCGAGCGGCCGCGAGCCTGGAGCCCACGATGCATCTCCTGACATCCGCGCAGTCCCTCGTCATCGGCTACCTCGTCCCGTTCCTCGTCGTCCTGACGCTCGTCGTCTTCTTTCACGAGCTTGGCCACTACATCGTCGGGCGCTGGTGCGGCATCCGCGCGCTGACCTTCTCCATCGGCTTCGGTCCGGAAATCTGCGGCCGCACGGATCGGCGCGGCACGCGCTGGCGGCTCTCCGCGATCCCGCTCGGCGGCTATGTCAAGTTCCTTGGCGACGAGACTGCGGCGAGCACGCCCGACCGCGACAGCCTGGCGGAGATGACGCCCGAGGATCGCCGCCATTCCTTTCCCGGCGCCTCCCTCCCGGCGCGGGCGGCAACCGTCTTCGCCGGTCCGCTCGCCAACTTCGTGCTCGCCATCGCCGTCTTCTCGGCGATGTTCTTCCTGCATGGGCGGATGATCGCCGATCCCGTCGTGGCGCAGGTGCAGCCGCAGAGCGCGGCGGCGGCGGCAGGCATCCAGCCCGGCGACAGGTTCCTCTCGATCGACGGCAATCCGACCCGCACCTTCGACGATGTGCGCCGCTACGTCAGCCAGCGCCCCGGCGTTCCGATCAGGGTGACGCTGGACCGGCATGGCAAAGACGTCTCTCTGTCGCTGACGCCGCGGCCGACCGATATCAAGGATCGCTTCGGCAACACGATGAACGTCGGATTGATCGGCGTCGTGACGGATAACGACGTCGCCCACTTCCGTCTCGAGAAATACGGGCCGATCGAGGCGATCGGGCAGGGGGCGCTTGAATGCTGGCGCATCGTCGCCCGCACCGGCGACTACATCGCCAATATCGTGCGCGGCCGCGAGAAGGCGGACCAGCTTGGCGGCCCGATCCGCGTGGCGCAGGTCTCGGGCCAGATGGCGACGCTTGGCATCGCGGCGCTGATCCAGCTTGCCGCCGTCCTGTCGGTCTCGATCGGGCTTTTGAACCTGATGCCGGTGCCGATGCTCGATGGTGGTCACCTTCTCTTCTACGCGATCGAAGGAGCCCGGGGACGGCCGCTCGGCGAGCGGGCGCAGGAGATGGCCTTCCGCTTCGGGCTTGCCATGGTGCTGATGCTGATGGTGTTCGCGACCTGGAACGATGTGAGCCGCCTCCTCGGCTGAATTCCGTTAATTTCTCCGGGGGTGGAGGGGAACGCGAAACCCTTTGTTTACGACGTTTGGGCGGATGCGTGGCCTATCCGCCACGCGGAGAATTGAAGTAAACAGAAATTAACGGGCTCCCTTGCTTGTAGGGTAAAAGCGAGTAAAACGGCACAAGCGACGCGGGAGTCGGGCGTTTCGCCGCTGCGGGGACACTGGGTAAAAAGGTAAAGAAATCACCATGAAGGCCGGTTCAAAGTTCTTGAACGCCGCGTCGGCGGTTGCTCTGTCGGCAGGTCTCGCGGCATCCGGTGTCGGCGTCGCCACATTGGCATCGGTCTCGGTTGCCGAGGCTGCAACGATCAGCCGCGTTGTGGTTCATGGGAATACCCGCGTCGACGCGTCGACGGTCCGCGACAACCTCACGATCAAGCCGGGCAAGAGCTTCTCGAGCCAGGATATCGACGACTCGGTGAAGCGGCTCTACGCGACGGGTCTGTTCTCCGACGTGAAGATCAGCGTCTCCGGCGGGACGCTCGTCGTCAACGTCAAGGAGAACCAGATCGTCAACGCCGTCGTCTTCAACGGCACCAAGAAGCTCAAGGACAAGCAACTCGAGACCGTCGTCCAGACCAAGGCCCTCGGCCCCTACAACGAGGCGACGATCGAGTCCGACGTGCAGGCGATCAAGGACGCCTACGCTGCAATCGGCCGTAAGGACGCGACCGTCACGCCGCAGACCGTCACGCTCGACGGCGGGCGCGTCAACGTCGCCTTCAACATCAACGAAGGCGAGCGCACGACGATCAAGTCGATCAATTTCGTCGGCAACCATGCCTTCAGCGACGGCCGTCTGGCGGACGTCATCAAGACGAAGCGCAGCGGTCCGCTGTCGTTCCTGACGCGCAAGGACATCTACGATCCGGACAAGATGCGGTCCGACGAGGAGCTGCTGCGCCGCTTCTACTACGATCACGGCTACGCCGATTTCCGCATCATCTCCGATCAGGCGGATCTGGATCCTGCGAAGAACGCCTACACGATCACGATCACCGTCGATGAGGGCGAGCGCTACACCTTCGGCAACGTCAACGTCGAAAGCTCGGTCGAAGGCATCGACGCCAAGCAGTTGCAGGGCCTGCTGGAAACGCACCCCGGCAACATCTACAGCGCCAAGAAGGTCGAGGACACGATCTCGGCGATCTCCGATCGTGTCGCCTCCGAGGGCTATCCGTTCGCCCAGGTGACGCCGCGCGGCGATCGGGACTTCGCGAGCCGCAAGATCTCCGTCAACTATCTCGTCGACCAGGGGCCGCGCGCCTATGTCGAGCGGATCGAGATCCGCGGCAACACGCGGACGCGCGACTACGTCATCCGCCGCGAGTTCGACATCAGCGAGGGCGATCCGTTCAACCAGACGCTGATCCGCAAGGCGAAGAAGCGTCTGGAAGACCTGAACTACTTCTCCTCCGTCAACATCACGACGCAGCCGGGCTCCGAGCCGGACCGGGTCATCATCGTGGTCGACGTGACGGACCAGCCGACGGGCGAATTCTCGATCGGCGGCGGCTATTCGACGGGCATCGGCGCCACGGTCGAGGCGGGCATCACGGAGCGCAACTTCCTCGGGCGCGGCCAGTTCATCCGCGTCGCGGCGGGCGGTGGTTTCGACACCCGCACCTACGACCTGTCATTCACCGAGCCCTACTTCCTCGGCTATCGTCTGGCGGCCGGCTTCGACCTCAACCGGACCGAAGATTCGTCCTTCAACGACTACAGCTACAAGCAGGACGGCTTCACCCTCCGCCTGGCAGCGCCCATCACGGATACGCTGACGGCCGGTCTCGCCTACAACTTCACGAAGACCGATTACTCTGACTTCAGCGGCCGGAGGCTGTCGAACGTCTACGCGAATACGTTCGACGAGACGAACAACCGCGTGAAGTCGTCGGTGATCGGTACCCTGACCTTCGACACGCTCGATGACCACAAGCTGCCGCGCGAGGGCTTCTACGCGAAGGGCGCGGTCGAATATGCGGGTCTCGGCGGCGATGCCGACTTCGTCAAGCTGACGGGCAAGGCGACCTACTATCACCCGCTCATCGAGTCGGCCGACATCATCGGGTCGGCCTCGGTCGGCGCCGGCCACCTGTTCGCCACCAACGGCAACGTCAACGTCTTCGATCAGTTCTTCCTGGGTGGCGAGACCGTTCGCGGCTTCGACACGCGCGGCATCGGCCCGCGCGCGAAGGGGCGGTTTACGACCACCAATGCGGATGGAACCACTTCGGAGCACTCCTACGACGACCCGCTCGGCGGAACGACCTACTTCAATGCCTCTGTCGAGGCGAGCTTCCCGATGCCGATCATTCCCCAGGACATCGGCATCCGCGGTGCGGTCTTCGCCGATGCGGGGACGCTCTACGGATCGGCGATCGCCGACACTGCATTCGATCCGCGTAGTCCCGGCGGCCACGCGGGCAGGGACACGGTCCTCGGCGAAGACATGCAGTGGCGTGCGTCGGTCGGCGCGAGTATCATCTGGGCGTCGCCCTTTGGTCCGCTGCGGTTCGATTATGCCTTCCCGGTCGTGAAGGAAGACTTCGACGACATCCAGCACTTCCGTTTCGGTGCGTCGACCCGCTTCTGATAATTGGCGCTCGCGCCATTCCTCCTTGGGAAGCCGCGAGCGCTTGAGCCTTGCGGATTTCCATGGACCACGCAGCGTTCTTCCCGCTTCATGAGGGTGTCAGCGTTTCGCACCTGGCATCGCTGACAGGTGCGGAGGTCGCGGGCAACGGCGATCCGGAGGCCGTCGTGCGGGCGATCTCGCCGCTGTCGCGGGCGGCGCGCGGCGAGGTGACCTTCGTCACCTCGAGGAAGAGCGCATCCCTGCTTTCCTCGACGCGTGCGACCGCTGTCTTTTGCGCCAAGGGCATGGTCGGATACGTCCCGAGCGGCACCGTTGCGCTCGTCGTCGGGGCGCCGCAGGCAGCGTTCGCGCGCGCCGCGGCCTTCCTTTATCCTCAGGCCGTGCGGCCGGGGGCGGTGACCGGCGAGACCGCGGTCTCCGAGCACGCGCATGTCGATCCTGCGGCCCGCCTCGAAGAGGGCGTCGTCGTGGAGGCGGCAGCCGTCATCGGTCGCGATGTCGAGATTGGCCGGGGGACGCTCGTCGGCCCGGGCGTGGTGATCGGCAACGGCTGCCGGATCGGCCGTAACTGCGTTATTTCGGCCTCGGCCTGCATCCAGCATGCGCTGATCGGCAACAACGTCATCATCCATCCGGGCACCCGGATCGGCCAGGATGGTTTCGGCTACGTGCCGACGGCGGCGGGTCTCCAGAAGATCGTCCAGGTCGGCCGCGTCGTCATCCAGGACAATGTCGAGATCGGGGCGAACACGACGATCGACCGCGGCGCGATCGACGACACCGTGATCGGCGAGGGAACGAAGATCGACAATCTGGTGCAGATCGGGCACAACGTCCAGATCGGCCGCCACTGCGTCATCGTCAGCCAGGTCGGCGTCGCCGGCAGCGCGCGGATCGGCAACCAGGTGATGATCGGCGGGGCGGCCGGCATCAACGGACATATCACCGTCGGCGACGGCGCGCAGATCGCGGCGCTGAGCGGTGTCGCGACGGACGTTCCGGCAGGTGCGCGGTGGGGCGGCGTGCCGGCGCGGCCGATGCGGGCATTCTTGCGCGATGCGGCGGAGATCAATGCGCGCGCATTCGGAAGGGATCGGGACCAGGGAAGCGCAGATGAGTGACGTGACGGGGGCGGAGTTGGGGACGGCCGAGATCGGGGAACTCATGGCGCTGCTGCCGCACCGCTACCCGTTCCTGCTGGTCGACCGGATCATCCGGATCGACGGCGACCGCTCCGCCGTCGGCATCAAGAACGTGACTGCGAACGAGCCGCACTTCACCGGCCATTTCCCGAACAACCCGATCATGCCCGGCGTGCTCCTGATCGAGGGCATGGCCCAGACGGCCGGCGCGATCTGTGCTCGCAGCCAGGGCGGTGGCGCCAACACGGTCTACTTCATGACCATCGACAACGCCCGCTTCCGCAAGCCGGTCGTTCCGGGCGACCGCGTCGAGTACCACGTCAACAAGAGCAAGCAGCGCGGAAATATCTGGAAGTTCCATTGCGAGGCGATGGTCGATGGCGCCAAGGTGGCCGAGGCCGACGTCGGAGCCATGCTTGTTCCCCAGGAAAGCACATAGAAAAATGACAACGGCAAATGCCCGCATTCATCCTTCCTCGATCGTCGAGGAGGGTGCCGTCCTTGGCGACGGCGTGACGATCGGTCCCTTCTGCCATGTCGGGCCGACCGTGACGCTGAAGGCGGGTGTCAGCCTCGCAGGCCATGTCGTCGTGAGCGGCCGCACCGAGATCGGCGAGAACACCCGCGTCTTTCCCGGCGCGATCCTCGGTGGCGAGCCGCAGAACATCCAGTACCGCGGCGAGGACACGCGGCTGGTGATCGGCAGCGGCTGCACGATCCGGGAAGGTGTCACGATGAACACCGGCATGCCGAACGCCGGAGGCGTCACCACCGTCGGCGACAGTTCGCTCTTCCTCGCCTATTCGCACGTCGCGCACGACTGCCATGTCGGTAACAACGTGATCCTGTCGAACAATGTGATGCTTGCCGGCCATGTCGTCGTCGGCGACCGCGTGATCATGGGCGGCGGCGCCGCGGTGCATCAGTTCACGCGGATCGGCCACCACGCCTTCATCGGTGGCCTCTCCGCCGTCAGTCACGACGTCATTCCCTACGGCATGCTGAACGGCAATCCCGGCATCCTCGCCGGTCTGAACGTCATCGGCATGGCGCGCAACGGCATGGAGAAGGCGGAGGTGCGCGATGTCCGCAAGGCCTTCAAGGCGATCTTTCACGGCCCCGGTTCGATCCGCGAGAACGCAGCTGCGCTCAGGGAGGAGGCCTCCGGCAACGCCGCCATCCGGGACATCCTGGAGTTCATCCTTGCCGACCACGAGCGGGCGCTCTCTTCGCCGGCAAAGGCCTACCGGGCCTGAGGCCGTGGCTGCGGCCGGCAGCGCGGCAGTCGACGGACGGCTCGCGATCATCGCCGGCGCTGGCCGGCTGCCACGTGACGTCGCCGAGGCCGCGCGGGCGGCCGGCGAAGATCCGTTCATCGTCGCGCTCAAGGGCGAGGTCGACCGGGATTGGCATGGTTTCGACCATATCGAGATCGGCTCGGGCGACTTCGCCGGCCTGAACAGGGCGTTCAGCGAACGGGGCATCGGCCGCGTCGTGCTCTCCGGCGGTGTGCGCCGCCGTCCCGAATGGCGCGACATCCGCCCGACGCTCCGCCACATCCTCAAGGTGCCGCCGGTGCTCCGCATCCTGCTCGGCGGTGGCGACGACGCGGTGCTTCGCATGGTGATCGAGCTCATAGAGAGCAACGGCTACCGGGTCGTCGGCGCCCACGAGATCGTGCCTGGACTGCTTGCGGAGACGGGCCCCTTGACCGCGGTGCGCCCCGGCAAGGAGGACTGGAAGGATATCGTCAAGGCGCGCGCGGCCGCACTCGCCCTCGGCGACCTCGACGTCGGGCAGGGGGCCGTCTCGATCGGCGGGCGGATCGTCGCCCTTGAAGGCCTCGAGGGGACCGACGCGATGCTGGCGCGCGTGGCGGATCTGCGTGCGGAAGGACGCATATCGCCGCGCCGCAAGGGCACGCTGGTGAAGTTCTGCAAGCCACTGCAGGAGGAACGCGCCGACTTGCCGTCGATCGGCCTGCCGACCGTGGAGAACGCGGCGCGCGCCGGCTTGGCGGGCATCGCTGTCGAAGCCGGCCGCGCGCTCGTGCTCGATCGGGAGGCAATGATTGCTGCGGCCGACAGCCTCGGCCTCTTCGTCGTCGGCATCACGCGCGATGCTACGGAGGACCGGCCATGACCGAAGGGCCCGTTCCGCCGAAGCTCAGGAAGCTCGCGATCATCGCCGGCGAGAGCTCCGGCGACGTGCTTGGTGCCGGCCTGATCGCCGCGCTGCGCGAACGCAACGGACCCTTCGAAATCGTCGGCGTCGGCGGCGAGGCGATGGAGGCGCAGGGCCTCAGCTCGCTCTTCGACTATCACGAGCTTTCGATCGTCGGCGCGAGCGCCATCGTGGCGCGCCTGCCTCTGCTCCTCTATAGGATCCGCCAAACGGCCGACGCGGTCGTCCGCGCGAAGCCGGATGTTCTCGTCATCATCGACAGCCCCGGCTTCACGCACCGCGTCGCCCGGCGACTGCGCAAGCGCCTGCCGTACGTGCCGATCGTCAATTATGTCTGCCCGACCGTCTGGGCCTGGAAGCCGAAACGGGCGCCGCGCATGGTGCGCTATGTCGATCATGTGCTCTCGGTGCTTCCGTTCGAGCCGAAGATTCTGAAGCAGCTCGGCGGTCCTCCGGTCACTTATGTCGGCCATTCGATGGCAGACGATCCGGGGCTGCTCGCGGCCAGGGCGGCGCAGGACGAAAAGCGGGTTGGCCGGGCCGTGGAGGACGGCGGGCCGCGCACCTGCCTCGTGCTGCCCGGGTCCCGCTCCAGTGAGCTCAAGAGATTGCTGCCGCCGCTCGCGCGCGCGGTCGCAGAGCTCAAGGCACGCCGTCCGGCGACGCGCTTCGTCCTTCCTGCCGTGACTCGGCATGAGGCACGAATCCGTGAGGCGGTAGCAGGCTGGCCTGTGCAGCCGGAGGTCGTCGTCGGACCGCGCGCCAAATGGCGCGCTTTCGCCGAGGCGGACGCCGCGATCGCCGCGTCCGGCACCGTGCTCCTGGAACTGGCGCTTGCCGGCGTGCCCTGCGTTTCCGTCTACAAGCTCGACGCGCTGGCGCGCCTCCTGACATGGCGGATCAAGACCTGGACAGCGGCACTGCCGAACATGGTCGCCGACTATCCGGTGATCCCCGAATACATCAACGAGTCGGTCCGACCGGGGCGGCTGGTGCGCTGGATGGAGCGGCTGACGAGCGATACGCTGGAGCGCCGCGCGATGATCGAAGGCTTCGACATCGTGAAATCCGCCATGGCGACCACGCGCGAGCCCGCCGAGCATGCCGCCGCAGTGGTTCTCGAGGTTGTCGAGAAAAAGGCCGGAAGGGCCTGAAAAAAAGGGCGCCCGCAGGCGCCCCGGCATCGTCGTTTTAGGGGCGTCGTCAGCCGCGCTTGGAGAGCGGCACGAAATCGCGCTGCGGCTCGCCAGTATAGAGCTGGCGCGGCCGGCCGATGCGCTGGCTCGGATCCTCGATCATCTCGTTCCACTGCGCGACCCAGCCGACGGTGCGCGCCACGGCGAAGAGCACGGTGAACATCGTCGTCGGGAAGCCCAGTGCCTTCAGCGTGATGCCGGAATAGAAGTCGATGTTCGGATAGAGCTTCTTCTCGACGAAGTACTCGTCCGTCAGCGCGATCTTCTCGAGCTCCATCGCCACTTCGAGCAACGGGTCGTCCTTGTGGCCGAGCTCGCCGAGGACCTCGTGCGTCGTCTTCTGCATGATCTTGGCGCGCGGATCGTAGTTCTTGTAGACGCGGTGGCCGAAGCCCATGAGGCGGAACGGGTCGTCCTTGTCCTTCGCGCGGGCGATATATTCCGGGATGCGGTCCACCGTGCCGATCTCGGCGAGCATGTTGAGCGCCGCCTCGTTGGCGCCGCCATGCGCCGGGCCCCAGAGGCAGGCGATGCCGGCGGCGATGCAGGCGAACGGATTGGCGCCGGACGAGCCGGCGAGGCGGACGGTCGAGGTCGAAGCGTTCTGCTCGTGGTCGGCGTGCAGGATGAAGATGCGATCCATCGCACGCGCGAGCACAGGGTTCACCTTGTACTCCTCGCACGGCACCGAGAAGCACATGTGCAGGAAGTTGGACGCATAATCGAGGTCGTTCTTGGGATAAACGAAGGGCTGGCCGACGTGATACTTGTAGGCCATGGCCGCGATCGTCGGCATCTTGGCGATCATTCGCAAGCTCGCGACCATGCGCTGATGAGCATCCGTGATGTCGGTAGAGTCGTGGTAGAAGGCCGACATCGCGCCGACGACGCCGCACATGACGGCCCTCGGATGGGCGTCCCGGCGGAAGCCGGTGAAGAACCGGTTCATCTGCTCGTGCACCATCGTGTGGTGCGTCACGCGGTAGTCGAAGTCCTCCTTCTGCGCCTTCGTCGGCAGGTCGCCGTAGAGCATCAGGTAGCAGGTTTCGAGGAAGTCGACGTGCTCGGCGAGCTGGTCGATCGGGTAGCCGCGATGAAGCAGCACGCCCTCTTCGCCGTCGATATAGGTGATCTTCGATTCACACGACGCCGTCGAGGTGAAGCCCGGGTCGTAGGTGAAAGCGCCGGTTTCGCGGTAGAGCTTGCCGATGTCGTAGACGTGGGGGCCGATGGATCCGGAACGCACCGGGAGCTCGACTTCCTTGCCGTCAGCGATGAGCTTCGCGTTCTTGTCCGTCATGATGAGACCCT
>JBQCEN010000327.1:0-5814 GCA_051960215.1 Pararhizobium sp. | reverse complement strand
GCCTTTGAAACAAAGGATATTGCTATGAAGAATCTTCTCCGAGGCACCGCCTTCGCGGTATCGATGGTGACCGCAACGGCTGCCTTCGCGGCGCCGGCGCTGGTGACCGGCGATCTCAATCTGCGCACCGGGCCGGGCACGGGCTATGCACGCATCACCGCCATGCCGAGCGGCGCCATCGTCGACGTGCGAGGCTGTGTGCGCGGCTATTCCTGGTGCCGCGTCAACTGGCACGGCTATGACGGCTGGGCCTCCGCCAACTACCTGGCGCAGCGCACCGGCGGCCGCGTCTATTCCAATTACGGCGCCGAGATCGGCATTCCGCTGATCGCCGGCGCGGTCATCGGCGGCGCGCTGCTCGCCGGCGACCACGACCACTGGCACCACCGCCACTGGCGCCATCGCGAGTACCGCCACCACTGGCGTGGCGACCGCCATTGGAATGGCCGCCATCACTGGTCCGGCCATCGCTTCGGCGGCACGCCCTGCGGCGGTCACGGGCGCTTCCACGGAAGCTGCTGACGCGCCGCACGCGCCTGCCACCCATTTCGAGAGTCTGGCTGCGAGGCCTTTCCATGCGGCCGGACTCTCTCCATCTTCCGGGCATGTCAGGACCGTCCAAGAAACGCCCCGACCCGCAGCAGGGTTTCGGCGAAGCCCCCCAGTCCGAGTTTGAAGGGACGCCGCTCTCAGGCAGCGTTGCCGACTGGGCCGAGGACCTGCGCCGCCAGGCCGAAGCCGAGACCATCGAGACCCGCCGCGAAGTCGCCTCGAAAGCCGGCAAGCACCGCCGCAAGGCCGCCGCCCGCGACGATGACGACGGCGAGGCCGCAGTAGAGCCCCGCGCCCCGCGCACGAAGGCGGCAAAGGCCGACAAATCCTCCTCCTTCAAGACCGCACGCGGCACATCGATGGGCGGTTCCAACGACCCGCGCACCCGCGCGGGAGCCGGCCTGATGCCCGTCGCCGGCCTCGACATCACGCTGGAAGAAGCCGAACGCCTGCGCCGCGCTCCACCCTCCCGCTCGTGGGGAGGGTCGGGCGGTGAAGCCGCCCGGGGCGGAGCCGGCGCGCAGAGCCGGAATGCAGCGTCGCCGCAGACGGCGGACTTACCTTCCCCCTCTGGTCCTTCGGACCATCTCCCCCACAAGGGGGGAGATCAGTCGAGCGGCGTGACAGCCACCGTCCAGGCCCTTGCGGCCCTCATCGAATCCGGCAACCCGCTGCACAAGAACGGCGCCATCTGGACGCCGCACCGTCCCGCTCGGCCCGAGAAGTCGGAAGGCGGCCACCGCCTGACGATGGTCACCGACTACGCCCCCTCCGGCGACCAGCCGACCGCGATCGCCGACCTCGTCGCCGGCGCCAACGAGAACGAGCGCTCCCAGGTGCTGCTCGGCGTCACCGGCTCCGGTAAGACCTTCACCATGGCCAAGGTGATCGAGGCGACGCAGCGCCCCGCCGTCATCCTCGCGCCGAACAAGACGCTCGCCGCCCAGCTCTATTCGGAGTTCAAGAACTTCTTCCCGGAGAACGCGGTCGAGTATTTCGTCTCCTACTACGATTACTACCAGCCGGAGGCCTACGTCCCGCGCTCCGACACCTATATCGAGAAGGAATCCTCGATCAACGAGCAGATCGACCGGATGCGGCACTCCGCCACCCGCGCGCTGCTCGAACGTGACGACGTCGTCATCGTCGCCTCCGTCTCCTGCATCTACGGCATCGGCTCCGTCGAGACCTACACCGCGATGACCTTCCAGATGCAGATCGGCGACCGCATCGACCAGCGCCAGCTCCTCGCCGACCTCGTCGCCCAGCAATACAAGCGCCGCGACATCGACTTCACCCGCGGCTCCTTCCGCGTGCGCGGCGACACGATCGAGATCTTCCCGGCCCACCTGGAGGACGCCGCCTGGCGCATCTCGCTGTTCGGCGACGAGATCGACGCGATCACCGAGTTCGACCCGCTGACCGGCCAGAAGACCGGCGAGATGAAGTCGGTCAAGATCTACGCCAACTCGCACTACGTCACCCCGCGCCCGACGCTGAACACGGCGATCCGCTCGATCAAGGACGAGCTCAAGCACCGCCTCGCCGAACTCGAGCGCGCCGGCCGCCTGCTCGAGGCCCAGCGGCTCGAGCAGCGCACCCGCTTCGACCTGGAGATGCTGGAGGCGACCGGCTCCTGCCAGGGCATCGAGAACTATTCGCGCTACCTGACCGGCCGCAACCCCGGCGAGCCGCCGCCGACCTTGTTCGAATACATCCCCGACAACGCCCTGCTCTTCGTCGACGAGAGCCACGTGACGATCCCGCAGATCGGCGGCATGTATCGCGGCGACTTCCGCCGCAAGGCGACGCTCGCCGAATACGGCTTCCGCCTGCCCTCCTGCATGGACAACCGGCCCTTGCGCTTCGAGGAGTGGGACGCGATGCGCCCCACCACCGTCGCCGTCTCCGCCACACCGGGCGGCTGGGAGATGGAGCAGGCGAACGGCGTCTTCGCCGAGCAGGTGATCCGCCCGACCGGCCTCATCGACCCGCCGGTCGAGGTGCGCCCGGCCAAGTCCCAGGTCGACGACGTCCTCGGCGAGATCCGCGAGGTCGCGGCCGCCGGCTACCGCACGCTCTGCACGGTGCTCACCAAGCGCATGGCCGAGGACCTGACGGAATATCTCCACGAGCAGGGCGTGCGCGTGCGCTACATGCACTCCGACATCGATACGCTGGAGCGCATCGAGATCATCCGCGACCTGCGCCTCGGCGCCTTCGACGTGCTGGTCGGCATCAACCTCCTGCGCGAGGGCCTCGACATCCCGGAATGCGGCTTC
This sequence comes from Pararhizobium sp., assembly GCA_051960215.1. Lineage (GTDB taxonomy): Bacteria > Pseudomonadota > Alphaproteobacteria > Rhizobiales > Rhizobiaceae > Pararhizobium_B. The sequence continues at coordinate 2,980 of JBQCEN010000327.1, read as the reverse complement.
GTCGCCATCCTCGACGCCGACAAGGAAGGCTTCCTGCGCTCCGAGACGAGCCTGATCCAGACCATCGGCCGCGCCGCCCGCAACGTCGACGGCAAGGTGATCCTCTACGCCGACCAGATCACCGGCTCGATGCAGCGCGCCATGGACGAGACCAGCCGCCGCCGCGAGAAGCAGCTCGAATACAACGCGGCGCACGGCATCACGCCGGAATCGGTCAAGGCGAAGATCTCCGACATCCTCGACTCGGTCTACGAGCGCGACCACGTCCGCGCCGACATCGGCGGCAAGTCCGGCAAGGGCTACGCCGAAGCCGGCCACCTCATCGGCAACAACCTGCAGGCCCATCTCGAAGCCCTGGAAAAAGACATGCGCGACGCCGCCGCCGACCTCGACTTCGAACGCGCCGCAAGACTCCGCGACGAGATCAAACGCCTCAAGGCCAAGGAACTCGAGGTCATGGACGACCCGATGGCCCGCCAAGAGGCGCGGAATGCCGAAGGCACGATGGGGAACAAAAGGAATCAGGCGAGGAGTGCCGAAGGCACGGCTGAAACTAGAAAAGATGCGGCGCGGAGTGCTGAAGGCAAACGCCGCAGCACGGCACCAATCTCCCCCCCTGCGGGGGAGATGTCGCCGAAGGCGACAGAGGGGGGCAACAGCCCCTCCGCACGAAAAGGCGCCGCCGCACCCCCCTCTGCCCCTGGCGGGGCAACTCCCCCGCAAGGGGGGAGATCAGGCGGAGCTTACTTCGCCAAGCCCACCCTCGACGACATGGGCCCCGGCACCGACACGCCAAAACCCCTGTTCCGCAAGAACACCCTCGACGAGATGACCGTCGGCCGCACCGAAAAACCCGTCGAAGGCCGCCGTCCCATCAAGCCCGACGCCGCCAAGGCCACGAAGCGCTTCTCGCCCCTGCTGGAAGGCCAACCCGAACGCGCCGCCGACGACCAGAGGCGTGAAGGCCCGAAAGGCCGACAGGGATCCGACCAAGATGCCCGGGCCATCAGGCGCGAGCAGATCGGCAAGGGGTCGTATGAGGACGCGAGCGAGGAACGGCAACGGAGGAGGCGGCCGAAGAAGAGCGGCCGGCCAGGGCGGTAGGCTCCGGCTCCTTGACGATGAAGAAGCGCACGCCGGAGGTCGCCGGCCGGGGTGCCATTGTTCTCTCCGTCATTCCTGTGCTTGTCACAGGAATCCATACCGTTCCGCTCTCCAGATGGAGCGCTATCCGTGGCATCCCAACGGGAATGGCGGAGGGGTTATGGACCTCGGTGGAAAGCACAGAGACGACGGGTAGCTAAGCCGTAGCCTTCTCGAACCGCTTCGATGTAAGGGTCCACCTTCATGGTCCCGCAGGATGCACCGAATATGTCAGACATATTCTTCGGCGTTGGAATAATGGTTTTCACCTATGCATGGATTGTAATTGCGAAATTCGCGATCAAGCATCAGCAACCGAAGTTCCTGACGACCGGGCAAGTCACGTATCTTATCAAGCGTGCCGGTCTTGCCATAGTTCTTTGCGTAGCGTTGTTCCTGGTTGCTGTCGCACTCAACGAGTATGGCCTATAACCCATCAGCGGTGGCAACAGCGAACCTCGCCGCGCTAAAGCCAAGAAAGGGGTTCCCCACCAAGGAAGATGGGCCATACCGCTTCCCTCGCCCGCACTCCTCGCCTAATTTCCGGGTCATGCACCGCCCCCTTGCCCGCCTCGCCCTGACCTTCTCCGCCCTCTCTCTCCCGCTCCTCGCCACCACCCTCGCCCACGCCGCCTCATTCCACCCCGCTCACCACACCATCACCTACCCCATCACCGGCACCACGGGCATCGCGCTCTATCGCTCCATCGGCGCGCGCGGCCCGACGGTCGCCGGCCACCGCACCATCGCCCACACGCGCTTCGACCTCACCTGGAGGCGGGACTACCGGCCGCAGGCGGATGGGGGGTGCGTGCTGGCGGTGGCGGTGCCGCATCTGACGATCACCACCACAGTGCCGGAGGGGCCGGCGAAGTTGCCGCCGGCGGTGAAGGTGAGCTGGGCGCGGTTTTCCGACGGCATCCGGGCGCATGAGCGCGTCCACGCCGACGCCATCGCCGCCATGGTGGAGCGAATCGCGGCGTTCTCGACCGGCCTGTCCGCCCCCGCCGACCCCGGCTGCCAAAAGGTGCGGGCGAAGCTGCAGGGCTTCCTCGCCGCGACGATCGCCGCCCACAAGGCCGAAAGCCGCGCCTTCGACAAGCAGGACTGGAGCGACGGCGGCCACATGAAGGCCCTCGTGCTCGACCTCGTGAACGGGCCGTAGCCTGCCCGTCGCGCCGGGCGCGCCGGAATGGGCGCGGGCCGTCCAGCGGCTCGATCCGGTGCGCGGATCAGCGTTCTCTCTGTCATTCCGGCGCTCAGTTTGAACCCCGTCATTCCTGTGCTCGTCACAGGAATCCATTCCCCTCCGCTCGCGTTACAGGGACGTTATCGGCTCCCGTCCCCGCATGAACGGCGGAACGGTGTGGATGCCTGTGACGAGCACAGGCATGACGGCGGGAGGAGAGGCCTCGGGCCAAACCCAAGCTGTCGACGAGTGCGGGGGCTCCCTCCGCGGTACAAGCATCGCCCCCTCCACCGCCTTCGGCGGTCCCCCTCCCCCGCTCCGCGGAGGAGGAGCCTGCCCCAGCCGCGCGTTGATCCTTCCCCGTTTACGGGGAAGGGGAACCATGCGGAACACATGGTGGAAGGGGCGGAGGCGCTTTCGGCGGATCGGCTGAACCCCGTCATTCCTGCGCTCGTCACAGGGATCCGTTCCCCTCCGTTCGCGGTACAGGGACATCATCGGCGAGCGTCCCTGAACGGGTAGCGGAACGGTGTCGATGCCAGTGCAAAGCACACGCAATACACGCACCGGCCTGACGGCGGAAAAGTCGGATGAACCACAACCCCCCCCCCACACCACCCACCACCCACCCCCCACCCCACACAACCC
>JBQCEN010000326.1:0-4167 GCA_051960215.1 Pararhizobium sp. | reverse complement strand
GCCGAGCGCCGCGGCGCCGATGATGGCCGTGGCGAGGATGATCGCCGAATGCTGCAGGCCGTAGTGCTCTTGGAAATAGATCATCCCGAAGCCGCGCACGCCGGAGAAGAAGAAATAGGCGAGCGCCGAGATGATCACCAGCCGGCGATAGGTCCGCACATGGAGGCAGAAGCGCATGGCGCCGAGCCAGCTCAACCGCTTCGGATCGGACTCCTCGACAAGAGGCTCCGCCGGCTCGATGTCCGGCGCCGCATCGGCGATCTCGACCGGGTTCGGCTTGTCGTCCTGCGAGCCCTGGGCGTGCGGGTCGTCCTCGTCGGCCGTCAGCCACCCCTGCGCGCCGCGCTCCGGCTCCGGCAGGTACTTCCAGAGCGCCCAGACCAGGACCGCGCTCGGGATTGCCATCACGAAGAACGACCAGTGCCAGCCTGCGAAGGCGGAGACTTCCGTCGAGACGAAGAAGCCGATCGCGGTGCCGGCGAGTTCGCCGGTCAGGATGAGGCCGTAGATGCTCGCCCGTTCGCGCGCCGCGAAAAGATCGCCGCTGAGCGAGGCGATGCACGGCCAGGCGGCCGCCGTGACGGCGCCGAGGAAGACGCGTGCCGCAAGGAGGACGTCGAAGGAGTCGGCAAAACCGCTCGCCGCCATGGCCATCGCCCATGTCGCGACGGCGGCGATCAGCAGCCTCCGCCGTGGCAGCCGATCCGCCAGGACGCCTGCGGGAAGCGTGACGACCGCGCCGACGAAGGAGACGATCGCGAGCAGGAGTCCGATGTCGGCGTTGCTCAGCGACAGGCCGTTCTTCAGGTCCCCGGCGATCGCGGAGATCGTCGCCTTGTCGGCGGAGTCGAGCCCGAGCGTCGCGGCGAGGACGACGATGACCTGCATCCGGCGCGTTCCGCCGAGCGTTTCGGCCGCCTTCTCCTTTCCCTCTTCCAGGAGCCGCCTGAAGAAGGAGGGTCTCGTATTTCCAGCCGATTGCGAAGGCACCGCGCTCAAATCTCCTGATCCGGTTGCGCGTTGCCAACAGGAATGGCTGATGAATGTTCCGGAGCCGGGCGGGTAAGGCGGGACGTACTGTCGGAACGGTGATCCCGGCCGCCTGGGGCGCCGCCGGTAAAGAGGTGCGAGCAGGCATCATCTCCGAGGGGAGGCGGGTGGGTGGTAGAAGAGACGACGCCCGCTCGGCCCGTCGAACCGGCGCTGACGCGGCTTGTTCCCGGCGACCGCCAAAGATTTCGCGTTCGGCCTCTGCGGCGTCCTGACGCGCCTGCTGGGGGACGCAGGCGCAATCGTCGCCGGTCATTCGCAGTGGTGCGACGGTCCGCCCTTGCGCGCGAGTCGGACAAGCTGCGGTGATCGGATGGCCGTCCCGTCCTTTTCGACCCACGCCTTGAGGTCCGGCTTCGGCAGACCGACTCCGCCAAGCACGTAGAGCACGAGGCAGACGACAAGCCCGGCAACGATGATGATGAGGGTGATGTCGACGGCCTGCTCGAAACCGATCGCCGTGGTCTCCTTGGCCCCCGGCGAGGCGCGCGCGATCTTCGACATCACCGGCGCCATGATGAAATCGGCGACCGACCGCACCAGCTCGATCAGCGCGAAGATGCGGCCGAGGATCTTCGACGGCAGCGACATGCCGGCGAGGAAGAGCCCGGGGCTGACGGTTGCGCCGGCCCCGAAGCCGAGGAGGCCGACGGCAGCGAGGAAGCGGGCATCCGCATGGTCGCCCGTAAAGCCCGTAAGCATCAGGCCGCCGACAATCAGCAGGACCATACCCGCGAGGACGAGGATGGGCAGGAAGCGGGACGCGAAGAGCAGGCCGAGGAGGAGAGCCGCGACCGCCACGCCCGCGATCTGCGGCCAGAAGGCGAGCCCCGCCGGGAGCGCCGCCACATGCTTGACCTCAATGAGATCCTGCACGGCGAGGAGGACGAGCGTGACGAAGGCGCCGCCGGCGATCATCGCGACGAGGGTGCCGATGACCGGCAGCGTCGTCCACATCTTCTCGACGGGCGCCAGCGCCTGCCGCTTGTGATACTCCACGAGGAGCAGCGCGACGAAGCAGGCAAGGCCGACGACGAGCGGGATGGCGACGACCAGATCGCCGAAGCCATGGGCGCGCAGTTCGCCGCTGGCGAAGAACGGCAGGAACGTGCCGGCGAAGCCGAGGATGAGCGCCGGCGCGTCGACGGGCAGGTCCGGGTTGCTCGGCTCCTCGTGCGGCAGCGCGAACCAGGCGATGACGACGATGAGCAGGCCGAGCACCGCGAAGCCGGCGTAAAGCAGCCGCCACGCGTGCCAGCCCGCGACGAGGCCGCCGAGGACCGGACCGGCGGCGACGGCGCCGAAGAGGCCGATATTGATGAAGGCGGCCGTCAGCGGCAGCCGCCCGGCGGGAAAGCGCCGGACGACGGGCGGCAGCGCCGTGACGAGGAGCATGCCGGTTGCAAATCCCGCGAAGGAGCGGCCGATGCCGTAGGTCGTCGGAGTCCCGCCGGCCGCGACGACCAGCCAGCCGCCGATGAAGAGCGCCTGGCAGGCGAGGAAGAGGTGCCGCTGGGCGATCCGGTTGATGAGGTCGCCGGCAAGGAGCGCGCCGAAGGCATAGCCGGCCGTCGAGATGCCCTCGATGACGGCGAGCGCCTGCTCGGAAGCGGAGATGTCCTTTGCGACCTCAGTCCGGTAGAGGGCGGCGGCACTGGCGACGAGGATATAGGGAACGAGCGAGCCGAGCGCCGTGAACAGCGTCGGCGTGTATCGCCCCGCAAGCGGCTTCAGCGGCATCTCGGGCGTCTTCCGCTCGCGTCATGGAACGGCCGCGGCGCCACCCCTGGACGGGGACGCCGCGGCCGTGGTCGTGTCGGGAACGCGAGGCAGCTGCCTGAGGCCCGCTTCCGGAAGGCCGTCATTCGGCGCCTTTTTCGGATGACCGGATTTCCGCATCGACCTCGCGTTCGAGCTTCTCCTGGGGGCTCTCCCCGGCCTTTCCGCCGGCGGTCCCTTTCAGGCTTTCCCGCGCCCGGCGGACGGCAGCCTCGTCGACCTCGACCGGTCGGGAGCTGTCGTCGGGAAGGCCGTGGCCTGTCTGGGCGATCGTGTCGTTCTTCGGGCGGTCGTTCGTTCCGCTTATGACTTTCGCCTTGTCCGCCATGATCTCGTCCTCGGCTGAACCGGATGCTCCGCGACCGAACCCGTGCGGACGGTCCGTTGTTCCCCGGAACTTCGCGGAGGAGCAGGCCGTTTATTGGTGGAGGATTTCCATGTGAGGCTGCGCCGATGGCTCCCCGCCCGTTCTGGAAGGGCTATCTGAAGCTCTCGCTCGTCAACTGCCCCGTCTCGATGACGCCGGCGACGACGGAGAGCGAAAAGGTCCGCTTCCACAACCTCAACCGCAAGACCGGCAACCGCTTGGTCAGCCGCTACGTCGACGCCGTCACCGGAACGCCGGTCGACGAGGACGAGGAGGTCAAGGGCTACGAGCGCGGCGAGGACGAGTATGTCCTTCTGGAGGACGATGAGCTTGAATCCGTCGCCCTCGAAAGCACGCGCACGATCGACATCGACATGTTCGTGCCCGCCGATTCCATCTCCTGGGTCTGGTACGATCGTCCGCACTACCTGAAGCCGGACGACAAGGTCGGCGAGGAGGCCTTCTCGGTCATCCGCGACGCGATGGCGGCGACCGGCATGGTCGGCATCGCCCGCCTGGTCCTCTACCGGCGCGAGCGGGCGGTCATGCTGCAGCCGCGCGACAAGGGGATCGTCGTCTGGACGCTGCGCTACGGCGACGAGGTGCGCGACCCCGAAGCCTATTTCGGCCACATCGACGACGCCAAGCCCGATGCCGATCTCATGAAGCTGACGAAGACGCTGATCGAGAAGCGCACGCGGCCGTGGGATCCGAAGCTCGTCTCCGACCCGGTGCAGGCGAAGCTCAAGGACATCATCGCGGCGAAGAAGAAGGGCCGCAAGCCCGCCAAGCCCAAGGCACCCGAAGAGCCGCCGCGCGGCGACAACGTCGTCAACATCATGGACGCGCTCCGCAAGAGCATCGAGAACGAGGGCAAGACCGGGAAGAAGCGCTGAGAGCGCATGATCTCGGAAGAGCCCGTCGATGGCGTCCCCGTGCGGATGACGGAACGGTGTGGATTCCTGTGACGT
>JBQCEN010000325.1:0-9474 GCA_051960215.1 Pararhizobium sp. | reverse complement strand
AGAAGGGCACGAAGGTGTAGCGGCGTCCGGCTGCGCGCTGGCGGGAGACCCAGAGCCAGTCGGTGACGATGACGTCGACGCGGCCGGCCTGCAGCGCCACCGTCGTCGCCTGGTTGTTGGCCAGCGCCAGCGGCGCGATGGCGACGTTCTCCTGCCGGTCGAATCCGTGGCGCTTGATGACGTCCAGCACCCAGTTGACCGTGCCGTATTGGAGGATGCCGACCCGCACCGTTTCCGCCGCGCGGGCGCCCCCCGGCCAGGCGAGGGCGCAGGCGAGGAAGGCAACGACGAGCATGCGCGGCACGGGCATCCAGCGGTCCTCCTTCCGCGGCAGCGCGCGGACGCTTGAGCCCGCGGCCTGCGGATCGTAGCGGAGCCCCGGCTGGATGCCTATAGGCCCAAAGAGCCGCTACCGGTCCGGCGGGACGGGAGTCGGGCGGCCCTGCTCGTCGAGCGCGACCATGACGAACAGGGCCTCGGTGACGCGGTCCATCTTCTCGGAGAGGTAGCGCTGCGCCCATGCCTCGACCTTCAGGGTCATCGACGTGCGGCCGACGCGCACGACCTCGGTATAGATGCAGAGCGTGTCACCGACCTTGACCGGCATGGCGACGGCCATCTCGTTGACGGCCGCGGTGACGACGCGGCCGCGGGCGCGCTCGGCCGCGCGGATGCCGCAGGCGAGGTCCATCTGCGACATCACCCAGCCGCCGAAGATGTCGCCCGCCGCGTTGAGGTCGCTCGGCATGGCAAGCGTCCTGAGCGTCAGTTCGCCGGTTGGTCGGGTGACATCATGCATGTGCTGAATTTCCTCGCATGGCGCAGTCGTCTGGTCGGCGCCATTTGCGCGGAGGCGACGGCATTCGGTCAAGAGGGATTGCACGCGGAGGGTGCCGGCGCACGGTTCAGCCGGTGAGGTCGAGCCCGAGGCCGCCCACGGGTTCGATCGGGATCTGCGTCTCGAAGCCGGCGATGAAGGGTCTGGCATCGGCGATCGCCTGCTTGACCACCGGCAGCGACAGCGCCGCCCGATGGCTCGCCTCGCTGTCCCAGGCCTCGGTGATCCAGATGACGTCGGGGTCGGCCCGGTCCTTGGCGACGATATAGGCAAGGCAGCCGGGAAGCGCCGTCGACCCGTTCGTCAGGATCGCGATCGCCGCGTCGCGCTGGTCGCGCATCGTCCTGATCTTCGCGATGAAGCCGTACATCCTCCACCCTCTCTGCCCCTTGCGATTCTTAACACGCGGCGCGCGCGTGGTCAGGGTTGGTTAACCCCGATTGACTAAATTTGTTTGCGTTGCGGTTCCAATCGAGTGTCGCGTCATGGACCAGCGTCCGGCATCCCCGCGAGCGGGCTTTACCAGAAAACGGAGGCCCGGCCGGGCCGCTCTCCTCGCCTCCGCCGCCCTGGCCGGCCTCGCTCTGGCGGCCTGCTCGGTCGACAATGCGTTCGGGCCGATGGCCGACGTCTCCTCCGTCGGCTCGATCACGCCGCCAGCGGCCATCGCCGGAGGCTCCGAATCCTTTTCTGGCGCCTCTCGGGCCGGGCCGCTCGAGGCTGCGCCCGTCTATCGCCCGGCGCCTGTCACCCGATCGGCGGTGGCCGCCGTCCGGTCTGCGGGCCTTGCGCCGGCGACCGACGATCCGGCGTCGGCGGCCGATGCCGCTCCGGCGGCGCCGGCCGTGGCGGACACGCGGCGTCTGGCCGAGGGTGTGGTCGATCAGCCGGTCGTCGGCGGCATCGGCACGGACCATCCGGTGGCGCTGACGCCGGGGCAGGATCCCGTGCCGCTCGCGGCGGACGATGGCGCCCTGCCGCAGCCGGAGGCGGCGACGGAGATGTACGAGGGGCCGCGCCAACTCGGCGCGCCGCCCGGGCCGCTCAGCCTGCCGCCGGGCGCCGACGCCGGCCGCGCGGCGCCGGCTCTGGACAAGCCCGTCGAGGTGGCGGCGATGCCGCGGCCGGTGGCGCCGGAGCCGGAGCCTGAGGTCGCGCCCGCGCCGCGCGCGCCCGAGCCGGAACGCCAAGCGCCGCAATCGAGCTGGGAGCAAGGCGACGCCGGTGGCGGAATGCCCGCCGACCAGGTCGCCTGCCGGCAGGAACTGAAGCGCCTCGGCGTCACCTATGCTGAACTGCCGCCGATCCACCAGGGCCGGGCCTGCGGCATCGATCACCCGATCAAGCTGATCGCGCTCTCCGGCGGCATCCGCATCAAGCCGGCCGCGACGCTCGACTGCAAGGTGACGGCGGAATTCGCGAAATGGGTGAAGTCCGACCTCGCGCCCGCCGCGCGCACGCGCTATTTCTCGGGCATCAGCTCGATCACGCAGCTTTCCTCGTACTCGTGCCGGACGATGAACTCGCAGCGCGGCGCGCCGATGTCGGAGCACGCCCACGGCAATGCCATCGACGTCGGTGCGATCACGCTGAACTCCGGACGGCGGATCGACGTGCGCAAGCCCGGCTGGTTCGCCTTCCGCCAGCGCGGCTTCCTGAACACCGTGCGGGCCGAAAGCTGCGACCACTTCACCACCGTGCTCGGGCCGGGCACGAACAAATATCACTGGAACCACTTCCACTTCGACCTGCGCCAGCGCAGGAGCGGCAAGAGCTACTGCGAATAGCCGCCGATCTCCCTCGGCGCTCCGCCGGCGACGCGGTGTCTCAGCGGTAGAGGCGCAGGCCGGAGATCTTCGATCCGATGACGCCGAAGGCGGCCGTCAGGTCGGCGTTGCTCTTGGCGTCGAAGTAAAGCTTCCTGTCGCAGTCGCTGGAGGCGCAGTTGTTGAGCATCGTCTTGACGCTGGAGCCGTCGGCGACGTCGAGCGCGATGGTGAAAACCGTGACGCCGTCGTCCTTTGCCGTCTGGCAGGCATCGAGGAGGTGCTTGTTCATCGAATCGGTGAAGGCGCTGTCGTAATAGCGGCCGGCGTTCGACGTGCCGGCGCTGATGCGGCCGTTGACGGCATAGCCGTAGGCCCCGTAGGTCGACTTGTTGGGATTGTTCTCCGAATAATAGGTATTCTCGCCGTCCGTCATCACGACCATCGCCTTGATGTTGCGGGTGGCGTCGAAGGCCCGGGCGCCGGGGAAGGGGCCGTTGGGCGTCAGCGTCGCAAGGCCCCAGGCGATGCCCTGCGGGATGTTCGTGCTGCCGACGGGCTGCATGTCCTTCAACCTGCTCTCGATCGTCGTCTTGCTCGTCGAAAGCGGCAGCAGCGGGATGGTCGAGCACGCATAGTTCGGGCCGCGGGTCGACGTGCCGGCGCTGTTGTAGCGGGTCCGGTACTTCGTCATGTTCCGCTGCCGCGTCGCATCGGGCACGCTGCCGTACCGGGTGGAGACGTTGTCGCCGAAATAGCTGTTGTCGTACCAGTAGCTGGAGTCTGGCTCGTCCGGTGCGAACATCGGCACGTAGAGCGTTTGCGGATTGGCCGGATCGGCCGGCGCGTTGTTCGTGTCGTAGGGCGCTGGCCGCGCCTCGACGCAGCCCGCCCAGGACGAATTCATCTGGTCGAACAGCCAGAAGCGTGTCAGCGGCGTGCCGTTCAGCGACCAGGAGCCGTCGGCGGCCTTCCGCGCGCCGGAGATCGTCGTCCAGTCGAAGTTCTCGTGATGGACGGGCGAGATGCCCTTCGTGTCCATCCAGGCCGCGCTGCGGTTCCCGGGTCCGACGTTCACCGAGCCGGCGAAGGGGACGATCGACATCTTCACCGGATCGTCGGTATCTCCGGGCATCGCCGAGGCGAACAGCTGCTCGACGAGGTTCGTCGCCGCCGTCTTCAGGGTCGAGATCTTCTGGCTGTCGGCCATGGAGCCGGAATTGTCGAGGACGAGAGCCAGCTCGACGGTCGAGGTGGCGAGCGCCACCTTGCTTTGCCGCGCCACCGTCAGCGTCTGTTCCGGCTGGCCGAGGAGCTTCCAGACGACCGGCATGAAGGTCGGCTCATAGGTCGCGCTGGCGGAGACCTTGATGTAGGCGGCATCGGCGTCCTCGCCGACGCCGTCATAGGAGAAGGTGTAGAGGCCCTGGCCGACGAACTGCTGCAGGTCTGCCGCAAAGAGCTTGCCGGCGCGCTCCTCGATCGTCGCGTCGGAGGCCTTCTCGGCATAGAGCTCGGCCGCCTCGAACGCAGCCGCGTCGAGGCTGTCCGACATGCGGCTGCGGATCGTCAGCATGTTGTCGTAGTCATAGGCGAAGCCGGCGGCGCCGAAGATGGCGACGCTGGCGAGCGCCGTCAGGATGGCGAAATTGCCCTGCCGCGCGACGGCAAGGCGGCGACCGGTCTGGATGAGCCATCCCGCCGAAGCCGCCGCCACGGAGAGTGCGATCATCATGATTGCCCCGGTGAACCAGCGGAGAGTTCCTACCGGAGAAGTCGCTACGGTCCGTGAAGAGAATGCCTCGAAGTTGAACGATTCCGCAACGAGCAGCGGCGCGGTCTGCATCTGGCAGGGCCTCGGTGGCGGCCGTCCCGTTGCGCATGTAACGATGCCGCCGGCGCGCGATTCGTGCGTGCGTGACATCGGAGGCTTGAGACATGTCGGACCAAATCCTGACGCGGACCGCCGGAATCTTCATCACCCGGCTGAGGACGCTGCTGCGGCTCCTGGACCTCGCCGAGGCGCAATGGCGGGAAAAGGGCAGGCAGCCGGAGGCGCTGCTCGGCGGCCGGCTCGCCGAGGACATGCTGCCGCTGCCCTACCAGATCGTCTTCGCCTGCAACCAGCCGAACGATCTCGCATCCTGGCTCCAAGGCAGCCCCAATATCAGGGTGAAGGCGGAGGAGATGAGCCTTGCTGAATTGCGCACGCATGTCGAAGCGGCAATCGCGCGGCAGACGGAGATCGTGAGCAAGGCCGACGTCGGGCTGCTCGACCGCGAAAAGCACATCGACCTGATGCACGGCATGAGCGTGCACCTCACGGGCCGCGACTATATCGACGACTGGCTGATGCCGAACTTCTATTTCCACCTCGTCACCGCCTACGACATCCTCCGCAGCATGGGCGTCACGATCGGCAAGGCCGACTACATGGTCCATCTGGCGGACAGGATTCGCCGCGCCGCCTAAAGCCTCGCCGTTCCCGAAACATGGGCCGCATGACCGCAGCGACTGCCCCCGATCCCGTCGTCGATCATGCCGCTCCGCGGATGCAGCGGGCGCGCGGGGAGGGGCGGGTTTCGAGCAAGCGGGAGGGCGGGCGGACACGGCTCGACCGGCTCTACCAGGAGGGCTGCGCCAAGATACGAATGCCGCGCGTCCTTACCGGCGACGCGCTCGAGGCGGTGCTGATCAATTCCTCCGGCGGCCTGACGGGCGGCGATCGCCTGGCGTGGACGGTGACGGCGGGGACGGGGACGTCGACCGTCGTCACGACGCAGGCCTCCGAGAAGATCTACCGTTCGGCGGGCGGAGCGGCCGACGTCTCCGTGAAGCTTGTCGTCGGGGTCGGCGCACGGCTGGCCTGGCTGCCGCAGGAGACGATCCTGTTCGAGGGCGCGGCCTTGTCGCGCTCCCTCGACGTCGCGCTCGCTCCGGACGCCTCGGCCCTGATCGTCGAGCCGACCCTCTTCGGGCGGCTCGCCATGGGGGAGCGCCTTCGCCGCGCCTCCTTCGTCGACCGCTGGCGCGTGTGGTGCGACAGCCGGCTGGTTCACGCCGAGCACCAGCGCTTCGGTCCGTGGATCGGCGCGGAGATCGAACGGACCGCCGTCCTCGGCGGCGCGTCGGCCATGGCGACGCTGCTCTGGCTCCATCGGGACGCCGAGGAGCATGTCGAGCGAATCCGGGCTGTGGCGGGGCCGGTGGCCGGCGTCAGCGGCTGGCGCGTCTCGGGCAGTCCGATGGGCAAGGTTCTGGTGCGGCTCGTCGCCGAGGACGGCTATCTGCTGCGCAAGCGTCTTGTGCCTGTCATCAAGATGCTGAATGGTCAGGCGGGGCTGCCGAGGGCCTGGTCGTTGTGAAGGACGTTCCGGAATATGAATCTGACGCCGCGGGAAAAGGACAAGCTGCTGATCGCAATGGCGGCCATGGTCGCGCGTCGGCGGCTGGAGCGCGGCGTCAAGCTCAACCATCCGGAGGCGGTCGCGCTGATCAGCGACTTCGTCGGGGAGGGGGCGCGCGACGGTCGCCCGGTGGCCGAGCTCATGGAGGCGGGCGCGCACGTGCTGACGCGGGCAGAGGTGATGGAGGGCGTGCCCGAGATGATCCGGGACGTTCAGGTCGAGGCGACGTTCCCGGACGGGACGAAGCTCGTGACGGTGCATGAACCGATTCGCTGACGAGGGACGAAATGCCTTACGATCTCGACGACGATGCTCGGGAGCCTGACATGGAGGCCGACGCGCGCATGATCGCCGAAGCGGTCGAATTTGCCGCCGAAGCCCACGCCAGCAAGCGGCGCGACGACGGCAAGACACCCTACTTCAATCATCTGGCCGAGGTCGCCGCATTCTGCGCCCGCCGCGAGCCCTTCGATCCCGTGCTCGTTGCGGCTGCCTATCTGCACGATACGGTGGAGGATACGGGCGTCAGCGAGGAGCTCATCCGCGAGCGCTTCGGCGATGCGGTCGCCGATCTCGTCATGGAGGTGACGGACCCGCCGGGGCTAAAGGGCAAGGAACGGCGCCAGCGGCAGGTCGACCACGCGGCGACCTCGTCGGAGCGGGCGAAGCTGATCAAGATCGCGGACAAGACGAGCAACGTCGCCGAGCTCGTCGATCGTCCGGCGAAGGACGAGACAGCCAAGGGGATGCAGAAATATCTCGACTGGGCCCGCGCCGTGTTCGAGGCCTGCCGCGGTGTCGACGATGCCATGGAAGCCGCCTTCGATACCGCCGCCGAGCGGCTCGAGGCGGCGATTGCGGCGCGCGCGAAGAAAAAGAAGAAGGGATGAGCCGATGGTCCCTGGCGAAGTGATTCCGGCGGACGGCGACATCGAGCTCAACGCGGGAGCCGATACCGTCACGCTCAAGGTCCAGAACACCGGCGAGCGGCCGATCCAGGTCGGCAGCCACTACCATTTCTTCGAGGCGAACGAGGGACTCGCGTTCGACCGGAAGGCTGCGCGCGGCATGCGGCTCGACATTCCCGCCGGCACCGCCGTCCGCTTCGAGCCGGGACAGGCGCGCGACGTGACGCTCGTGCCGCTCGGCGGGGGCCGCACCGTGTACGGATTCCAGAAGAAGGTGATGGGGACGCTTTGAAAACGATTGTCTTCTTTGTCGTGGCGGGCGTCGGTCTTGGTGTCGTCCCGGCACGGGCGCAACAGCCGAAGATCGACTGCGCCAAGGCGGAGAGCCAGATGGAGCTGACCAGTTGCTCCGGCCTCGCCTTCGAGAAGGCCGACGAGGCACTGAACGCGCTCTGGCCGAAGATCGTCGCGGCGGCGAAGGCCCGCGACGCGGATCAGGGCGACGAGATGCGCTCGCTTGGCGTGCCGACGACGCTCGAGGCGCTCAAGGATGCGCAGCGCAGGTGGATCGCCTTCCGCGACGCCGAATGTAGCTACGAGAGCTACGCCGCCTTTGGCGGAACGATGGCGCCGATGCTCGGCAGCGACTGCAAGACGCGTCTGACGAAGGCACGGATCGCCGAGCTGAAGGCTTCGATCGAGAACAACTAGGCGAACAGGATAAGGGAGGACGGGACATGGCGGAGCAGACCTACGAGGGCTGATGCCAGTGCGGGGCGGTGCGCTACAAGGCGAGCGTCGATCTCGATCAGACGATCGCCTGCAACTGTTCGCGCTGCGGCCGTCTCGGCAGCATCCTCGCCTTCACGCCGCCGGAGCGCTTCGAACTCCTGTCGGGCGAGGACGCATTGACCGAATATCGCTTCAACACGAACGCGATCAGCCACCTTTTCTGCGCCACCTGCGGCATCCAGTCCTTCGCCCGCGGCCAGAAGCCGGACGGTACGAAGATGGTCGCCGTCAACGCCCGCTGCCTCGATGGCGTCGAGCCGGACGCGCTCACCCCGATGAAATATGATGGACGGGGTTCTTAGGGGCAGCAGCATTGCGCCGCGCATCGCTGCGCCTTACACTTTGCCGCAAGAAGTAAGGAATCGTCTCTGCGCAGCGGCGGAGGGCTGAGGACAATGAACCACACGGCAAAGGTTACCGCAAAGGGACAGATCACACTGCCCCGTCGGATGCGAAAGGCGCTGGGCGTCAATCCCGGGGACCGTATAACCTTCATTGAAGACGAAAACGGCGACTTTCACGTGAAGGCGTCGGCACCACATGGGCTTGCGGACTTGCGCGGAATCGTGAAGGCGAAGGAACCGATCAGGAGTGAGCAGATCGACCAGTGGATCGAGGAGGCACGCGCTGCGCGTCAGGGAACGGGTTCCCGGTGATCGGCCTCGACACGAACATCCTTCTGCGGTTGCTTCTTCATGATTCGATAGTCGAAGATGATGCCCCCGGCCAGAGGGAGCTCATCGACCGTATGGTCACAGAGACCGATGAACGCTTCTTCATCAATCACGTCGTCATTGCCGAGACGGTTTGGCTCCTGAAGAACAAGGTCGGGAATTCGAAGGAAACGGTGAGGGATGTCATGAACCGGCTCCTCACCAGCTTCAACGTCGAAGTCGACCGGCCGTCGACGGTGGAGGCGGCGCTTGAATCCTTCTTGCAGCACCCCGGTGGCTTCGCGGATCATCTTATCGGCAAGATCAACCGCGACGCGGGTTGCCGGACGACGATGACGTTCGACAAGGCTGCGACCCGATCTCCCGATTTCTCACAACTTATGAGCTGATCCATGCCCGCCAGGATCTCCCGTGCCGCCTATGCCGACATGTTCGGGCCGACGACCGGCGACAGGGTCCGGCTGGCCGACACGGAGCTCTTCATCGAGGTCGAGCACGACTGCACCGTCTATGGAGACGAGGTGAAGTTCGGCGGCGGCAAGGTGATCCGCGACGGCATGGGCCAGAGTCAGGTCGGCCGCGAGGACGGGGCGGTCGATACCGTCGTCACCAATGCGCTCGTGGTCGATGTCACCGGCATCTACAAGGCCGACATCGGCCTCAAGGACGGGCTGATCCATGCGATCGGCAAGGCGGGCAACCCGGACGTGCAGGACGGCGTCAACATCGTCGTCGGGCCGGGCACCGAGGTGATCGCCGGCGAAGGCCGGATCCTGACGGCCGGCGGCTTCGACAGCCACATCCATTTCATCTGCCCGCAGCAGATCGAGGAGGCGCTGGTGTCGGGCGTCACGACGATGCTCGGCGGCGGCACCGGTCCGGCCCACGGGACGCTCGCCACCACCTGCACGCCGGGCCCCTGGCATCTCGGCCGGATGATCCGGTCCTTCGACGCCTTCCCGATGAACATCGGGCTTGCCGGCAAGGGCAATGCCTCGCTTCCCGGGCCGCTCGTCGAGATGGTGGTCGGCGGCGCCTGCGCCATGAAGCTGCACGAGGACTGGGGCACGACGCCGGCGGCGATCGACT
>JBQCEN010000324.1:0-4331 GCA_051960215.1 Pararhizobium sp. | reverse complement strand
CGGAGAGCGCACCGAGCGCACCGTCATAGCGCCCGCCGGGGGCCTGGGAATCGATATGCGAGCCTGACGCGATCGACTTGCCGCCTTCGCTGCCGGCGAGCACGCCCCAGACGTTGCCGACCGCATCGCGACGCACCGTCAGCCCGGATTCCTCGCACCATGCGGCATACTGGTCGGTGGCGGCAACCCATTCCGGCGAATAGACGAGCCGGGTGACGCCGCTCTCACCCACCTTGCCGAATTCGGCAAGCCCGAACACCCACTGCCGAACCAGTTCGGCATCGATTTCAATCCGCTTCTTCACAATCCAAATCCTCGCGCCGATCCCCAGGGCGGCCTCTGAGCGCGGTTGCCCGGCCCGTCGCACTCGTGGGGCTTGTTGCTGTCACGACCGTTTCCCGGTCGATACGGCGTCACGTTACCGGGGCGCGATCCGTAGAAAAAACGAGTTAATTCCGGCTTGGCACATCAGGAAAGTTGAACTACCGATCAGACCTCGGGAGGGAAAAGACATGAACATCCGGCAGTTGGAGACCTTCTTCTGGGCGGCGCGTCTCGGCAGCTTCGCCAAGGCCGCGCAACACCTCAATGCGACGCAATCGGCCGTCTCGATGCGTATCCAGGAACTCGAAAGCCGGCTCGACACCGTGCTTTTCGATCGATCGCAGCGCAATGCGCGCCTGACGCCGGAAGGGGCGATGCTCCTGCCTTATGCCGAAGACGTGCTGCTCGCCATGAACCGCCTCACCGAGGCGGCCTCGCCGAACGGGCCGCAGATCGCGGGCTATGTGCGGCTCGGCGTCACCGAGAACGTGGCTGTGACCTGGCTCGCCACGATGATCAAGGCGCTGAGGAGCGAGCACCCGCAAATCCAGATCGAGCTGGAGATCGGCGTCTCGCACGTGCTCGAGGAGAAGCTCTACGGGCACGCCCTCGACATGATCATGGCGGCCTGCGAGCTGCCTCCGTCGAAGTTCCGCTCGACGCTCCTGCAGACCGTCGACTTCCGCTGGATGTGCGGGCCGGACCTGGAGGGGGTGCCCGATCTCCTGACGCCGGAAGGCCTTGCGGACCTGCCGATCCTGTCGGTCACGCGGGAGTGGCAGGCGCGCGGCTCGCTGCTGCAATGGTTCACGGACAACAGGGTCCACTACCGCAAGGTGACGATCTGCAACACCTTCCGGACGACGGCGTCCATGGCGCTCGACAGCCTGGGCCTGGCGCAATTGCCGGTCCCCCTGTTCCGCAAGGAGGTCGAAGAGGGGCGGCTCAGGATGATCCCGGCGGAACCGGAGATTCCGCCCCTCGAAATTTTCGCGATCCGCCCGTTAGGCGTCGACTCGCCTGTCTATGGCGCCATCGAACGAGCCGCGCTGAAGGCGGCTGCGGATGCCTGAGCCTCTCAGCTCTTCAAGGCGAAGGCCTGGATCTCGACCTTGAGCCGCGGGTCGGCGAGCTTTGCCTCGACGCAGGCGCGCGCCGGCGCCTCGCCCTCCGGCACCCATCGATCGTAGACGGCGTTCATCCGGTCGAAGTCGCCGATATCCGGCAGCCAGACATAGACATGGGTGATCCGCGACTTGTCGGTGCCGGCTTGCGCCAGCAGGCGGTCGATCTTGGCCAGCACGTTCGCCGTCTGCGCGGCGACGTCACCGGCGGGATCGTCCGCGACCTGGCCGGCGAGCACGACCATGCTGCCCGACATCGGGTACTCCACGATCTGGCTCATGCGGGGGCTGGAGTTCCGTCGAATGATCATTGTGTTCTCCGTTCGCGTTTCCACACGGAGCCGCATAGGACGCAGCCTCCATTTTCACCAGTTCATATTTCGCGACCTTTCCGTGCAGAAGTCTTGATCAGTCGCATCTTCAAAATTCTTGCGATGTTATGTGAAAAGAATTCAGCTTGTCTTGGAAATGGGCCAATCCCAAACTACCCCGACATGCTGCCCAAACGGGTTCAGTGCTGGAGTACCCCATGGGCCGGGTGGAACTTTGTGCAAGCAACCGCACCACGCGAAGAACAGGGGAATTGGCAATATGGTGCTTCTTCAGGATTTGACCCGTTTCAGCGCGCGCCGCAGTCCGGCGCGGTCCGGCTCCTTCCGGGTTTCCTTCATAGCGGCGAACCTCGCGGCGCTCGCGCTTTCGGCAACGTTCGTCGGCGCGGCGACCGTTCCCGGGCACGCCGAGGTCGCCTACAAGCCGGCGCCGGCCGAGGCGGGAACGGAGATTCCGAAGGCCGAGGTGCGGATGGGGCTGCTTCCCTATGCCGACGGGTCGTTCCCCATCATCGGCGTGAAGAAGGGCTTCTTCACCGACGTCGGCCTGACCGTCACTCCGGTCAAGGTCACCGAAGATGAATCGCATTCGCTGCTGGTGCGCGGAGACATCGACGTCTCGCATGGCTATCCGCCGAATTTCCTGCCGACCTACCAGAACTCGCAGGTCGTCAAGCAGATCATGTTCCATGACGTGATCGTCGCCGGCTGCGTGCTCGCCGACCCGGCCCTGAAGCTGAAGGGCTTCAAGGACTACTTCAAGGAAGGCAAGTCCTTCGGCGAAGCCATGGCCGCCGCGATGGCCCCGGTGAAGGGACAGTTCGTCGCCTCCACGCCCGTGACCAACGAGCGCCTTTTCGAGGACACGGTCGCAAAGCTTTCCGGCGTCACCTGGAAGCACAAGATCCTCGACGACGCCAATATCCTGGTCGCCTCGAAGGCGCACCAGATCAAGTTCGCCCATCCGTCCGGCGCGCCGGTGGTCTACTCGCTCATCAAGGCCGGCTGGACGCGGCTGGTCTGTCTCGACGACCTGATCGACCACGGGCCCAAGGGCAAGGACTCGCCCATCGTCCGGCAGATCGCCGCCGTCGGCGCCGAGGCCAATGGCGACTGGGTGAACAAGAACCCGAACACGGCGCTGCGCTACATGTCGGCGGTGTGGCGGACGATCGACGCCGTCACGGCCGACCCGTCGCTCTATGACATCCAGGCGCCGGTGCTCAACAGCATCACCGGCACGAAGCTGACCGGCGAGGACATCGCCAACACGGTGAAGCTCTTCCAGCCCTACATTCCGTTCGAACAGAGCGCCAAGTTCTACACCGACGACAATTCGGTGCTGAACTACAAGCGGATCTATGGTCAGATTATCGCGGCCTTCGAGGACAGCGGCGTGCTGCCGGCGGGCGTGACCCCGGACGACTTCATCTGGGGCGGGAAGATGTGGCAGCAGCTCGTGGACTACCGGAAGCAGACGGACGACCTTCTCGGCAAGCTCGACAAGGGCAGCCTGCCGGACCAGAAGAAGGCGCTCGTGGAGCAGGCGCAGAAATACTACGGCTGGCGTGACTATCTCGACGCCTACCGCTTCGCGCGCGCGGCTGCCTCGAAATAGGCCGCGGCCGTGACCGTTCCGACATCAGATATCGCAGGCATCGCGTCGCAGGGGCTGGCAGCCGCCGCCCCTGCGACCCGCAAGGGAAAAGACATGGTGAGCCGAGGAAGACGCCGGAGCTTCGATCCGCTGGGCCTCGTCGGCATCGTGCTTTTGATCGGCATCTGGTTCGCCCTCGTCCCGTTCGTGTCGCGCTTCGCGCTGCCGACGCCGTGGGGGGTCGCTACCGCGCTGGTCCAGAAGTTCTGGTACAACAAGACCTTCGCCTTCTATGGACTGGCCGATACCGGCTTCTGTTCCGCCCTGATCTACACGGTGGAGAACGTTCTCATGGCGGTCGTCGGGGGCGGCGTCCTCGGCACGCTCGCAGGCCTGGTGACGGCGCGGTCGTCGCTGGTACGGGCGGTGCTCGATCCGATCGTCCTGACGCTCGGCACCATGCCCATCATCATCGTGTCGCCCTTCCTGCTCCTGTGGCTCGGAACCGACCGCGCCAGCGCGGTCACCATGGTCGGCTTCTATGTCGCGGTGATCCTCTACACCTACGCCCAGCGCGCGGCGATCAACATCAATCCGGTCTACGAGCAGGCGGCGCGCACCTATGGCGCCTCCGACCGCCGGATCCTGAAGGACGTCCTGATCCCGGGCACCCTGCCGGAAATCCTCGGCGGCATCCGGATCGCGCTTGCCGGCGCCTGGGGTTTGGAGACCATAGCGGAGCTGCTCGGCTCGCAACGCGGCATCGGCAAGCTGATCGAAAGCATCACGGCGGCCTCCGACGTCGAGACGCTGTTTGCCGCGCTGCTCCTGCTCGGCATCACCGCCGTCATCTTCGACATCATCGTCGCTCTCGTTTTTGTCAGGCTGTTCCGCTGGCGTGCCGCGCCAGGCGCTTCTGAAGGATGACCCATGAGCCCCTCCTCTTTGCCCGCA
>JBQCEN010000323.1:0-16297 GCA_051960215.1 Pararhizobium sp. | reverse complement strand
GACTGCCAGGTGGAGCTTGCCGACGATGCATCGGAACGGCTGAAGACGCGCCGGCGCCGCATCGCCGGGCCGGTCGGCTGCGGGCTCTGTGGCATCGAGAGCATCGCGGAGGCGGTCCGCCCGGTGCCGCAGCGGGGCGGGGCGGGCGTCCGGTTCAGCGACGTCGACATCGTGCAATCGGTACGGCTGCTCGCCGCGGCGCAGCCGCTGCATCGCGAGACCGGCGCCGTCCATGCCGCCGGCTTCTATCTGCGCGACGGCGGCATCATCGCCGCGCGCGAGGACGTCGGCCGGCACAATGCGCTCGACAAGCTGGCGGGCGTCCTCAGCCGGCGGAAGATCGACGCCTCGAAGGGTGCGATCGTCATCACCAGCCGCGTCTCCGTCGAGATGGTGCAGAAGGCGGCGGTTGCCGGCGCGCCGATGCTGGTTGCCGTTTCCGCGCCGACAGCGCTTGCCGTCAGCACCGCCGACCATGCCGGCCTGACGCTCGTCGCGCTCGTGCGCGGCGACGATTTCGACATATACACCCATGCGCACCGCATCTACGGAGGGGAGAGGGCCGATGTCGCCTGACAAGCTCGTCCATACGGCCAACCAGATCGCCAGCTTCTTCAACACCTTGCCGCATGAAGACGCCGCCGCCAGGACCGCCGATCACATCAACAAGTTCTGGGAGCCGCGCATGCGCCGGCAGCTCTTCGCCCATATGGATGCGGGCGGCGCGGGGCTCGACCCCGCCGTGATGAAGGCGCGAGCGATGATCCGCAAGCCGCCGGAGCCGGCGCCGGCCGGCTCCTGATCGGGGGCCTCGCCTGCGGCCCTATCCGCGCCGCGCGGCGACCGCCTCGAGGCGCTCAAGGATGCGCGGCCAGCCGCCGCCCATGCCCTTGTAGCCGCGCTCGTCCTCGGGCCGGAAGCCCGCCTGCTCCATCCGAACACGGGTCGCGGCGCCTTCCGGCGTCAGCGTCCAGGTGACGATCGTCTTCAGCCCGCTGTCCGACTCGCTGCCGTCTCCCCATGTGTAGCTGATGAGCCGATGCGGTTCGACGGCGAGGACACGGCAGTTGGTCACGCCGGACCAGCCGGGGACCGGCTGCGCGCGGAACGTAAAGCGGTGGCCTTCGACAGCGGCGAAGTCGTTCTGCATCAGCCATTCGGCGATGAGCGCAGGGTCGGTCAGCGCCCGCCAGATCCTCTCCGGCGGGTGCTGCATCAGGCGTTCGACGAGGATGGCCTTCGTCTCGCTCATTCCGTGGCTCCCTCAATCGAGATTGGAGACGACGCGGTCGAGCCCGTCGAGGAAGCGCTGCCACCCATAGCGCGCGCCCTCGCGGTTGCGCGTGTCCTCGGCGCGGAAGCCGGACTGCTCCATGCGCAGGCGCGTGCCGCCGTTCGTCTCTTCGAGCGTCCACGTCACGATCGTCTTCAGGCCGTTGGCCGCCTCCGCGCCGGAGGCGTCCCACCGATAGGAAAGCCGCGCCGGCGGCTCGACGACCAGGACCTCGCTGTCGGTCACGCCGTTCCAGTGGGCGACCGGCTCGGCGCGGAACTGGAACCTGCGGCCGACGACGGGCGCGAAGTCGTTCTTCATCAGCCAGTCCTCGATCAGCGCGCTCTCTGTCAGCGCGCGCCAGACCTTCTCGCGCGGCTGCGCGATCCTGCGCTCGACGACGAGCGTGTGGGTGTCCTGGACGGTCATCATGCTTCCTCCTTTTTTCGTGTCTCGATCAGGCGCAGACCCCTGTTCACTGGTCCATGCGCTTCAAAAGGTCTTCGAGGCGATCGAGCCGATCGGTCCAGAAGGCGGCGTAGCGGCCCATCCAGCCCGCGAGCGGGGCGAGCGCCTCAGGCCGAGCGCTGTAATGCGTTTGCCGGCCCTCGTGCCGGTCATGGACGAGCCCGGCCTGCTTCAGGACAGCGAGATGCTTCGAGACTGCCGGCTGCGACACGCCCGCATGCTCCGTTAACGCCCGCACGGTGTGCTCGCCGTGCTGGGGGATGCGCTCGATGAGCGCCCGCCGCGTCGGATCGGCGAGGGTCCTGAACAGAACGTCGGCAGAGGCGTCGGCCAAAACGATAACCCTTCAGTTATGGGTTATCCATAGCTCTTTGGTTATCTATCTGTCAACAGCATTCCGTGGGCACCGCGGCGGGAGTCGCCTTTGACCGCTGCCGCCGATTTGGTAGTGTCGGGCGAGCAAGGAGACCGCTTTGAATTCTCTCCATAATTCCGCATCGGTTATTCCCGGGCCGGCCGATGTCGAGGCTGCCCGCAAGCGCATTGCGTCTTTCGCAGTCGAGACGCCGTTGGTGCCCTCGGGGCTTTCGAGCGACATTTTCCTCAAGCTCGAATGCTTCCAGCCGATCGGCGCCTTCAAAATCCGCGGCGCGGCGAATGCCATTCAGCGGCTGCCTGAGGAGGCTCGCCGTCGCGGCGTCGTCTGCTGCTCGACCGGCAATCACGGCCGTGCCGTGGCGACGGTCGCCGCGAAGGCTGGCCTGCGCGCCGTCGTCTGCCTCTCGGCGCTGGTGCCGGAGACGAAGGTGAAGGCGATCGAGAAGATCGGGGCGGAGGTCCGCCGCGTCGGCCGCTCGCAGGATGACGCGCAGCGGGAGGCCGACCGACTCGTCGCCGAGGAGGGGCTGGCCGATATCCCGCCCTTCGACCATCCCGACGTCGTCGCCGGGCAGGGGACGATCGCGCTTGAGATAATGGAACGCTGCCCGGAGATCGAGACGATCGTCGTGCCGCTCTCGGGCGGCGGGCTCGTTGCCGGGATCGCCATCGCGGCCAAGGCCGCCAAGCCGTCGATCCGCATCGTCGGCATCAGCATGGACCGCGGTGCGGCGATGGCGGAGAGCCTCACCGCCGGCCGGCCCGTCGCCGTCGCGGAATACGCCTCGCTCGCCGATTCGCTCGGCGGCGGCATCGGCCTTCAGAACCGCGTCACCTTCCCCGTCTGCCGCGATCTGCTCGACGAGGTTATCCTGGTGAGCGAAGAGGAGATCTATCGCGGCATGCGCGCGATGTTCTACGACGAGAGGCTGGTGGCGGAGGGCGCCTCCTGCGTCGGCCACGCGGCCTGGCTGGCGGGCCGGCTGCGGACCGATGGTCCGGCCGCCTTCATCGTCACCGGCCGCAACGTCGACATGCGCCAGTTCGCTTCCGTCGTGAATGGCGAAGCGGTACGGCTTGGCGATCTCACAGTCGGATCGCCGACCGGGGCCGCCGACGTCGCTTGAGCCGAGAAGCGCGAAGAAGAGGGGTATCCATGCCGGACATCACGATCCTGACGGAGAAGGAACTGCGCGCGGCGGTGGCGCTCGATCGCGACAGCGTCGCGGTCGTCGAGCAGGCCTTTGCGGCGCTCGGGCGCGGCGACGTCGTGATGCCGCCGATCCTGTCGATGGAACTCGCCGAGGCGCATGGCGAGGTCGACGTGAAGACGGCCTATATCCCCGGCTTCGACGGTTTCGCGATCAAGGTCTCGCCCGGCTTCTTCGACAACCCGAAGCTCGGCCTGCCGAGCCTCAACGGATTGATGATCCTCTTTTCCGCGAAGACCGGCATCGTCGAGGCGGTGCTCCTCGACAACGGCTCCCTGACGGACGTGCGCACGGCCGCTGCCGGCGCCGTGGCGGCGAACCATCTGGCGCCGGAGCGGGTGGAGACGGCGGGCGTCCTCGGCACCGGCGTACAGGCGCGCTTGCAGATCGAGGCGGCGCATCTCGTCCGGCCGTTCGGCCAGGTGCTCGTCTGGGGGCGCGACCATGCGAAGGCCGAGGCTTGCGCGGCCGACATCGCCGCGCGGCTCGGCATCGAGGCGCGGGCCGAGGCCGATCCGGCGTGCCTCGTGGCCGAGAGCCAACTCGTCGTGACGACGACGCCGGCGCGCGAACCGATCCTGAAGGCGGACTGGCTGCATCCCGGTCTCCACATCACGGCGATGGGCTCCGATCAGGCCGGCAAGAACGAGATCGAGCCGGCGGCGCTGGCGCGGGCCGACCTCTATGTCTCGGACCGCGTCAGCCAATGCGAGAAGCTCGGCGAGTTGCGGGCGGCGCGCGAGGCCGGGCTGATGGGCGAGACGCCGCCGGAACTCGGCGAGATCGTCAACGACACCCGGCCGGGACGTATGTCGGCCGGCGCCGTCACCATCTGCGACCTCACCGGCACCGGCGCCCAGGATACCGCGATTGCCACCCGCGCCCTGAAGGCCGCCCGCGCGGCGGGTGCCGGCCAGATGATTGCGAGCTAGCTGAGGCATTTTGGCTATGGACGCGCACGCGGTACACGTGATTGCCCCCATTGCGGGGGAGATGACCGGCAGGGCAGAGGGGGGCAAGCGGGCTCTCCTCGATCGCCAACGCCGGAATATGCCGCGCCGCCCACACCCCGCTCTGTCGACTTCGCCGATATCTCGCCTGCAAGGGGGGAGATCGGGGGGCGCAACATGACGAAGACCGGCATCAAGCTCGATGAGCGCGATCTGGAGATCCTCGCGATCCTGCAGAAGGAAGGGCGGATCACCAGTGCGGCGCTGGCACAGCGGGTGAACCTCTCGCCGACGCCGACCTGGGAGCGGGTGAAGCGGCTGGAAAAGGCCGGCATCATCGAGGGTTACGGCGCACGGATCGCGGCGGGCGTCTTCGGGGCGTCCACGGTCGTCTTCATGGAAGCCGAGCTCGAAAGCCATCGCACGGCCGACTTTGCCCGTTTCGAAGCGGCTGTCCAGGAGGTGCCGGAGATCGTCGAATGCTGGGCCGTCGGCGGCGGCATCGACTACCTGATCAAGGTCGCGGCCCGCGATGTCGACGCCTATCAGCGGCTCGTCGACCGTCTGCTGACCGCCGAGATTGGCCTCAAGCGCTACTATACCTATGTCGTGACGAAGCCGGTGAAGGCGGCGTCCGGCCGACAGCTCCATCCGCAAGGCTGACTGCGGGTGTCTCGCTTCGGGACGAATTGGTGTCCCTTTTTGCCGGAGCGCTTCAGATGGGTTGGAAGGCCGGATCGATGGCCCGAGCGGCGGAGCGCCACTCGTCGGCATAGTCGACCTGCTGCCAGTCCTTGAACCAGGGGCCGCCGTTCGTGAAGTGAACCGCGTTCGGATGGCCGTCGGCGGGCTTCTCGTTCCAGCCTTCAAGCCAGTTCCATTCGAGCGGCAGCTCGCCGATCTCTTCGTCACGGGCCCACTGCATGCGATGCAGGTAGGCGCCGCTCTCCCGGTTGATCCGCTCGGGGGTCAGTTGGCGGGTCGACGGATGCGCGCAATTGAAGAGCATGAAGGACGACCAGTTCTTGCGCGGATAGGCCGTCTGGACCTTCCCATCCATCTTCAGCCCTTCCTTGGGGCGATAGTCATGCTTCACGCAAAGGACCGCCTTGGAAGGGTCGATGTAGGACGACAGGGCGCGGATATCGGCGAAGAAAAGGAAGTCGCAGTCGCAGAACAGGGCCCAGCCTTCGAACTTCGCGAGCCACGGCGTGAAGAACCGCGAATAGGTGAACTCGGTCGAGGCCAGCGGGTCGACCTCGCGCGTGTAGACGCCGCTCGCCACGAGTTCATCGAGCTTGATCGGATGAACATCGACGGGCGCGCTGGCGTGCTCGAGAAGCGATGCTTCCGCCACGTCATAGGCAATCGGCTCCCGCGAGTCCCAGCCGATATAGACGTCGAATTCCTTGTCCATCCAGTGTCCTTCCCGATTCCATTGCCGGGCGCGGCCGGCGCGGCCTCGTCGTTCAACCGGTTGCGGACGCGGCGGTGTACCGGCCGTGCGCGCAACGGCTATCTCGAGGGTGCTACTACCGAATCGCAATGGCGAGGGCAATCGCGGGCACGGGATCATGAACGGCCTGGTTCATGTGCCTATCACCTTGCAGGTTCGCGGCGGGGCGCGACGACCAGAAGATTCTTCCGAACGGATGCGGCAGAAGAGAAGGGCCGTCTTCCCTCGCGATAACGTCAGCGTCTCTTTCTCCTGCCGCGCGTCTAGATTCCGAGCATTCCATCTCCACGGAGGCTCGTCATGGGCATGCAACCTGCAGACCTCTTCAAGACCGTGCGCTCGTCCGATCTCGCGAAGCTTGCCGATCCGCGGCTGCTGCGCGAGTTCGCCTATATCGGCGGGGAGTGGAGCGGCGGCGCGGGCGGGCGCACCTTTGCGGTGACCGATCCGGCGAACGATGCCTGGCTTGCCGCCGTGCCGGCGCTCGGTGCGGAGGAGGCGCGGCACGCCGTCGATGCGGCGGAAGCGGCCTTTCCCGCCTGGGCCGGCCGGTTGGCTGCCGAGCGAGCCGAAATCCTCGAGCGCTGGCATGCGCTGATCGTCGCGGCGGCCGACGACCTCGCCCTGATCATGACGCTCGAGCAGGGCAAGCCGCTTTCCGAGGCCCGCGGCGAGATCGCCTATGCCGCTTCCTTCGTCGCGTTCTATGCGGAGGAGGCGAAGCGGCTCTCGGTCGAGAGCGTGCAGCCTCATCTTGCCGGTGCCGAATTCGAGGTCCGTCGCGAGCCGCTCGGCGTCGCGGCCCTCGTCACGCCCTGGAACTTCCCCGCCGCGATGCTGACGCGCAAGGCGGCTGCCGCTCTCGCTGCCGGCTGCACCGTCGTCTGCCACCCGGCGAGCGAGACGCCGCTTTCCGCGCTGGCGCTCGCCGAGCTCGCCGACCGTGCCGGCGTTCCCGCCGGCGTCTTCAACGTCGTCACCGGCGCGCCGGAGCCGATCGTCGGCGCATGGACGGCAGACGTGCGCGCGCGTGCACTCTCTTTCACCGGCTCGACCGGCATCGGCCAAAAGCTTTACCGCGACTCCGCCGATACGATGAAGCGGCTGATCCTCGAGCTTGGCGGCCACGCACCCTTCGTCGTCTTCGCCGACGCCGATCTCGACCGGGCCATCGAATCCGCGGTCAGTGCCAAGTTCGCGACGTCGGGGCAGGATTGCCTGGCGGCCAACCGGATGCTGATCGAGAAGCCGGTCTACGACGAATTCTGCGCGCGCTTCTCCGAGCGCGCGAAAAAGCTCACCGTCGGCGCCGGCCTTTCCGATCCCGATATCGGCCCGCTGATGCACGAGCGGGCCGTCGAGAAGCAGGAGGGCCATGTGGCGGATGCCGTCCGGCGCGGCGCCCGCGTGTTGACGGGCGGCAGGCGCCATGCAGCGGGGCCGCTTTTCTTCGAGCCGACCGTTCTTGCCGACGTCGATCCGGACTCGCTGATCTTCCACGAGGAGACTTTCGGGCCCGTGGCCGCCCTCGCCGCCTTTTCCACGGAGGAGGAGGCGATCGCGCGCGCCAACGCGACGGAATACGGCCTCGTCGCCTACGTCCATACGAGCGACGCGGCGCGCATTTCGCGGCTCTCGCGGGCGCTGCAATATGGCATGATCGCCATCAACCGCACGAAGATCACCGGCGCGCCGATCCCCTTCGGCGGCGTCAAGCTCTCCGGCCTCGGGCGCGAAGGGTCGCGCCACGGCATGGAAGCCTATACCGAACTCAAATATGTCTGCCGCGACGTCCGCTGACGCGGCCGGCCGAACGCAAGAAGAAAGGAAAACACGATGCTCAGGAACGACCAGCTCGCCGAATGGGACCGGGAGAACTTCTTCCATCCCTCGACGCATCTCGCCCAGTTCGCCCGCGGCGAGGTGACGAACCGGATCGTCACCGGAGGCGAGGGGGTCTATATCGAGGATCGCGACGGCAAGCGCCTGCTCGACGGCTTCGCGGGTCTCTATTGCGTCAATGTCGGCTACGGCCGCCAGGAAATCGCCGAGGCCATCGCGCGCCAAGCGAAGGAGCTTGCTTACTACCACGCCTATGTCGGCCACGGCACGGAAGCGTCGATCACCCTCTCGAAGATGGTGCTGGAGCGGGCGCCGGAGGGCATGAGCAAGGTCTATTTCGGCCTTGGCGGCTCGGATGCCAACGAGACGAACGTCAAGCTCGTCTGGCACTACAACAACATCCTCGGCCGGCCGGAGAAGAAGAAGATCATCTCGCGCTGGCGCGGCTCTCACGGCTCCGGCCTGATGACCGGCTCGCTGACCGGCCTCGAACTCTACCACAAGAAGTTCGACCTGCCGTTCCCGCAGGTCAAGCATACCGAGGCGCCGTATTACTTCCGCCGGCCCGAAGCGGGCATGAGCGAGGAAGAGTTCTCCGCCTGGTGCGCAAAGAAGCTCGACGAGCTGATCCAGGCGGAAGGGCCGGACACGGTCGCCGCCTTCATCGGCGAGCCGGCTCTCGGCACCGGCGGCATCGTGCCGCCGCCGGCCGGCTACTGGAAGGCGATCCAGGAGGTGCTCGCCAAGTACGACATCCTGCTGATCGCCGACGAGGTCGTCACCGGCTTCGGCCGCCTCGGCACGATGTTCGGCTCCGACCATTACGGCATGAAGCCGGACATCATCACCATCGCCAAGGGCCTGACCTCGGCCTATGCGCCGCTCTCCGGCTCGATCATCGGCGAAAAGGTCTGGAACGTGCTGATGCGCGGCACCGACGAGAACGGCCCGATCGGTCACGGCTGGACCTATTCCGCCCACCCGATCGGCGCTGCCGCCGGCGTGGCGAACCTCACGCTTATCGACAAGCTCGGTCTCGTCGAGAACGCCGGCAAGACCGGCGCGGCCTTCAACCGCCTGATGCGAGAGGCCGTCGGCGATCATCCAAATGTCGGCGAGGTACGCGGCGACGGCATGCTCTGCGCGATCGAGTTCGTGGAGGACCGCGACAGCCGGCGCTTCTTCGATCCGGCAAAGAAGGTCGGAGCGGCTGTCACCGGGGCGCTGCTCAAGCGCGGCATCATCGGCCGCGCGATGCCGCAGGGCGACATCCTCGGCTTCGCGCCGCCGCTCTGCCTGAGTGAGGCGGAGGCGAAGACCATTGCCGAGGCGACGGCCGAATCGGTCAAGGAAGTGCTCGGCTGAGGGAAACAGGTCCAACCGTGCTATGCGAGCCCGGCCGGCGACGGCCGGGCTTTTCTGTCAGGAGTGCATCATGGCGCAGAACATCTACGACGATCCGGCCTTCTTCGAGGGCTATAGCGGGCTTGCCCGCTCCGTGCACGGCCTCGATGGCGCGCCGGAATGGCCGTCATTACGGGCGCTGCTCCCCGAGATGCGGGGCTTGCGCGTCGTCGACCTCGGCTGCGGCTTCGGCTGGTTCTGCCGTTTCGCCCGGCAGCAGGGGGCAGCGCATGTACTCGGCCTCGACGTCTCCGAGAAGATGCTCGCGCGTGCGAAGGCGGAGACAGCCGATCCGGGCGTCGAATATGTCAGAGCCGATCTCGATGCGCTCGAACTGGCGGAGGCTTCGTTCGACCTCGCTTACAGTTCGCTGGCGCTGCACTACGTTGCGGACTTCCGTACGCTCGCCGGGGCGGTCCATCGGGCGCTTGTCCCGGGCGGCCGCTTCGTCTTCTCGATAGAGCAACCGATCAACATGGCGTCGATGCGCCTCGGCTGGATCGTCGATGCCGAAGGCAACCGGACCTGGCCGGTCGACCACTACCAGATGGAGGGCCGGCGGGAGACGAACTGGTTCACCGAGGGCGTGGTCAAGTACCACCGGAAGCTCTCGACGACGCTCAACCTGCTCATCGAAGCGGGCTTCAGGATTGTCCATGTCGACGAATGGGGGCCGACGGAGGTGCAGGTCGCAGCACAGCCGGAACTTGCCGAGGAGCGGCACCGGCCGATGTTCGTGCTGATCGCGGCGGAGCGCTGACGGTCTCAGCGACGCCGGGCCAGCCAGACGGTATGGCCGCCGCAGTCCGGATCCTCCGTGATATGCCGAACGACGTCGAATCCGCAGCCGCCGAGAAGCGCGCGATATTCCTCCGGGTCGAGGCTCGCATGATAGAGCGGTTCGCCTTCCAGGGTTCCGATCGCCTTGCCGTGGGCCGGCCCGCTGGTGAACATCAGCGCGGCGCCGGGCGCGGCGTGGTTTCGGAAGGTAGGGATCATCGCGCGCTGGTCGTCGGGCGCGAGATGGAAAAAGCTGTCCCAGGCGATGAGGCCGTCGAAGGTGTCGCCGAGATCGAGTTGCCGCATGTCGGCGACATGGGCCGTCGCCGCCGGAAGGTGCGCCCGGAACAGCGCCACCATCTCGGGAGCGCTGTCCACGCCGACGATCCGGAAACCCCGGCTCGCGAGGTGCCGGGCAATTGGTTCGCCGGTGCCGCAGCCGATGTCCAGGATGCGGCCGCCGGCAGGCAGGAGCGCCGCGAAGCGGTCAAGCCAGCCGCGCTCGCTCAGGCGGGTTCCGCGGGCTTTGCCCCAGGCCGCCGCATGGCGCCTGTAGAGCCCGACGACCGATGCGGCCGCGTCGCCCGTATCGCGGCTCAATCGGCCTCGTTGGCCGGATCGGCGTTGAGCTGGCCGTAGCGCTCCTCGCCGATCTTATCGAGGAGGGCGATCTGCGTCTCGAGGAAGTCGACGTGGCCCTCCTCGTCGGAAAGCAGTTCCTCGAAGAGCTTCTGCGTGACGTAGTCGCCGAGCTCGTTGCAGATCTTGCGGGATTCGGAATAGGACTTCACCGCCTCGTACTCGCCGGCGAGGTCGGACTGCAGCACCTCGCGGAGGTTCTGCCCGATTCGCAACGGAGCGACCGTCTGCAGGTTCGGATGGCCTTCGAGGAAGATGATGCGGGCGGTGATCTTGTCGGCGTGATGCATCTCCTCGATCGACTCGGCGCGCTCCTTCTTCGCGAGGCGCGTATAGCCCCAGTCCTCCAGCAGGCGGTAATGCAGCCAGTACTGGTTGACGGCACCGAGTTCGAGGAAGAGCGCCTCGTTAAGCCGCTCGATGATCTTTGCTTCGCCCTTCATGCACGCGTCTCCCTTGCTTTGCGTGAAACTCCCTGAGACGGGCCATGAAGTCAACGACCTCGGCTTGCGAGGAGTCGGAGCGCGCGTGGTATTCCTCGCTCACCCGGATGATCGTGTCGACGACGCCGGGGAAGCATCCGCAGCAGCGGCCGCGCTTGGCCATCGCATGATAGACCTTCGCCGGCACGATCAACTGCCAGCGGTCCTCGTCGAGAAGGCGCACGATCGTCTCCTCGATCTCTTGCTGCGAAATCAGGTTGCAGTGACAAACGATCATCGTTCGCTTCGCTCGATCCTTCATCGTTCCAACGGCGGCGGCGCCCGAGGACCATCGTGCTCCTCCGATAAATGCAAACCGGACTGTCTTTGTCAAGAATATGAGGGGCTCTCGCCCTGCGGCGAAAGCGTCGCATCCTCCGCCCTGCGGCTTCGTTGTTTCCGGTTCGGAATCCGATAAGATCGCGCGAAACGAAAGGGGACGAAGGTGATGTATCTCTCCACCCGCCAGTCGGAGATCGTGGACCTGGCGCGCGAGCACGGGCGCGTCCTCGTGGACGACCTGGCGATCCGCTTCGGGGTCACGCCGCAGACGATCCGCAAGGACCTGAACGACCTCTGCGACATGCGCCAGCTCACCCGCATCCATGGCGGCGCGCTGTTCCCGAGCGGCAACGAGAACGTCGAATACCAGGCGCGCCGGCAGATCGCCGCCGCCGAAAAGCAGGCGATCGGCCGCGCCGCCGCCGCCCTCATTCCCGACAACGCCTCGCTCTTCATCAACATCGGCACGACGACCGAGGCCGTCGGCGACGCGCTGCTCGACCACAAGGGCCTGATGGTCATCACCAACAACATCAACGTCGCGAACCGGCTCCGTATCCACCCGATGATCGAGGTGGTGATCGCCGGCGGCGTGGTGCGTGGTTCGGACGGCGGCATCGTCGGCGAGGCCGCGGTCGATTTCATCCGCCAGTTCAAGGTCGACTACGCCGTGATCGGCGTCTCCGCGATCGACAGTGACGGCGCGCTGCTCGACTTCGACTTCCGCGAGGTGAAGGTGGCGCAGGCGATCATCGCCAACGCCCGCCACGTCATCCTCGTCTCCGACTCCACGAAGTTCGAGCGCACCGCACCGGTCAGGATCGGCCATCTCTCGCAGATCAACACCTTCATCACCGACCGCTGCCCGCTGCCGGAAGTCCAGGAGATACTGGCCCAGTCGGAGGTCCGGCTGATCGAGACGGACGACGGCGAGATCCGGCGCGGCGCCGCCTGATCCCGCGGCGCCCCGGGACGCGACCTACGCCCGGGCCGCCGAGCCCGTCATCAGCTTTGCGCGCGCCTTTTCGAGAAGCGCGTCGGCGGTGATTCCGAACTTCTGGTAGAGCACCTTCGCCGGCGCCGACTTCCCGAAGCCGACGAGGCCGACGACGTCGTCCTCGCTGTCGACGTAGCGCGTCCAGCCGAACTTGCCGGCCGCCTCGATCGCAAGCCGCGGCGCAGAGCCGAGGACCTCCTGGCGATAGGCCCGGGTCTGCGATTCGAAGATGTCCCACGACGGCATCGACACGACGGCGACGCCGAAGCCTTCCCGCGAGAGCCGTTCGGCGGCCTCGATCGCGATCGCCACCTCCGTTCCGGTCGAAAGGAAGGTGACGTCGCGCTCGCCGCCGAAGGAGCGGATCACATAGGCGCCGCGCGCGCAGAGGTTCTCGTCCGTGTGCTCCTTGCGGATCTGCGGCGTGTCCTGGCGGGAGAGCGCGAAGAGCGAGGGCCGCTTGGCCGACTTCAGCGCCAGCGCCCAACATTCGAGGGTCTCGACGGAATCGCAGGGGCGGAAGACGTTGATGTCCGGCATGGCGCGCAGCGAGGCGAGCTGTTCGATCGGCTGGTGGGTCGGACCGTCCTCGCCGAGGCCGATCGAATCGTGGGTCATGACGAAGATCGAGCGCAGGCCCATGATCGCCGAGAGGCGGATCGCGTTGCGGCAGTAGTCGGAGAAGGTGAGGTAGGTGCCGCCATACGGGATGACGCCCGAATGCGAGGCCATGCCGTTGATCGCAGCCGCCATCGCGAACTCGCGCACGCCGTAGTGGATGTAGCGGGCGGGCTTCTCGGGCGTGTAGGACTCGCTCAGCACCTTCGGCTGCGTGCTCGTGCTGCCCGACAGGTCGGCCGAGCCGCCAACCATCTCCGGAAGGGCCTTGCAGAGCGTCTCAAGCGCCATCTGGCTGCCCTTGCGGGTCGCGACATCCTTCGGCTCGGCGATCATCTTCGCCTTCGCCTCGTTGACGATCCTGTCGAAGCCCTCCGGCAGGTCACCGCGGGTGCGCCGCTCGAATTCCTTGCGGACGTCCTCCGAGAGGCGCCCGACGCGCTCCTGCCACTTCTCGCGCTCGCCAACGCCGCGGCGGCCGATGTCGCGCCAGCGGTTCAGCAGCTCGTCGGGGATGACGAAGGGCGGCGACGTCCAGTGCAGCGCCTTGCGCGTCTTCTCGATCTCTTCCTTGCCGAGCGGCGAGCCGTGGGACTCCTCCGTCCCCTGCTTGTCGGGCGCGCCGTAGCCGATGATCGTCTTCATGTCGATCATCGTCGGCTTGCCGACGTCCTTCTTCGCCTCCGTCAGCGCCTTGTCGACGGCCTGCGCATCGTTGCCGTCGGTCTTGATCACCCGCCAGCCGAGCGCTTCGAACTTCTTCGGGATGTCGTCGGTGAAGGCGATGGAGGTCGGGCCGTCGATCGAGATCGAGTTGTCGTCGTAGAGCAGGATCAGCTTGGAGAGCTTGAGGTGGCCGGCGAGCGACGTCGCCTCCTGGCCGACGCCCTCCATCAGGCAGCCGTCGCCGCAGAAGACGAAGGTGTAGTGGTCGACGATATCCTTGCCGTACTGCTCGCGGAGCAGCCGCTCGGCGATCGCCATGCCGACGGCCGCGCCGATGCCCTGGCCGAGCGGCCCGGTCGTCGTCTCGATCCCCGGCGCGTCGCCATATTCCGGATGGCCGGCGGTCTTCGAACCGTATTGGCGGAAGTTCTCGATCTCTTCGATCGTCATCTCCGGATAGCCGGTGAGATAGAGCAGGCTGTAGAGCATCATCGAGGCGTGGCCGTTCGA
The DNA here is from genome assembly GCA_051960215.1 of Pararhizobium sp. Lineage (GTDB taxonomy): Bacteria > Pseudomonadota > Alphaproteobacteria > Rhizobiales > Rhizobiaceae > Pararhizobium_B. Next base: position 2,341 of record JBQCEN010000323.1, on the reverse strand, counting down.
GAGCACCACGCGGTCCCGATCGAACCAGCCGGGCGTCGAGGCGTCGAACTTCAGGTGCTTCTCGTAGAGCACGGTCGCAGCGTCGGCCATGCCCATCGGCGCGCCGGGATGGCCCGAATTGGCCTTCTCGACGGCGTCGAAGGACAGCGCCCGGATGCAGTTGGCGAGCGCCGACTGCGGCTTGATCGGGGCATGGGTGTTCATGGCGTGCTCCAGTTGTCCGGCTTCAATCGGTTGAGAAGGTAGCGCCCGACGCGCATCGCGGCCACCCTTTCCTAAGGTTGATCCGAGGCTGCGGGTTCCTTGCGGCCGAAGCGGGCGGGTGCGACGTCGAAAGATGCGGTCGTTATGACGGCCGGGGACGGATTGCGCTCCTCAGAGCTTCTTCGGCCAGGTGTCCGTCAGGCGGTAGCCTTGCGGCCAGGGATCGTCCGGGTCCAGCATCTCGATGCGCGTGCCGGTGACCCAGGCCCGGCCGGAGATTTCCGGGATGATCGCCGGCCGGCCGCCCAGCGTCGTCGTCTCGGCGATGCGGCAATGGAACTCGGAGCCGATGATCGAACGGGCGCGGTAGCGCTCGCCGACCGCCATCTCGCCCTTTGCATGGAGCACCGCCATGCGCGCCGAGCAACCGGTGCCGGTCGGCGACCGGTCGATCTTGCCGGGCTGGATGACGACGGCGTTGGCGCCCGTCCAGCCGCCGTCCTCGCGCGTCAGCGGCCCGGCGATCTGGCAGAACGAGATATGGTCCCAGTCGAGGCCGGCCGCGTGGGCGAAGCCGAGCTGCTCGTTCGTCGCGCGGGTGATCTTCACGCCGGCTGCGGCGATGTCGCGCGCTTCATCGGGCGTCAGGTTGAATCCGAGCGCCGCGGCGTCGGCGATGACGAAGCTGTCGCCGCCGAAGGCGGTGTCGATGGTCAGCGTGCCGAGCCCCTCGACCTCGATGACCGCGCCGAGCCGCTCGGCAAAGCTCGGGACGTTGCGCACGGTGATGCGCCTGGCCTTGCCGTTGCGGCACTGCGCCGTGACCTCCACCAGGCCGCCCGGCGCTTCCAGAACGAGCTTCGTCTCCGGCTCGCTCATCGGGAGGATGCCCGTGTCAAGGAGCACGGTCGCCACGCATATGGAGTTCGAGCCGGACATCGGCGGCGTGTCTTCCGGCTCCATGATGATGAAGCCCATGTCGGCGCGCGGGTCCTTCGGCGGCACGAGCAGGTTGACGTGGCGGAAGACGCCGCCGCGCGGCTCGTGGAGCACGAAACGCCGGAGCGTCTCGTCCCGCGCGATGAATCGCGACTGCTCCCAGACCGTGTCGCCCGGCGGCGGCGCGACCCCGCCGACGATCACGTCGCCGACTTCGCCCTCGGCATGGCACCCAACGATCTGGATCGCTTTCGTACTGCGCATGGCGGCCTCACGCGATGGCGACGACGGGATCGCCGAAGCTTTCGAGCATCGGCTCGACGCCGAGGCCCGGCCTGTCCGGCGCGTTCATGAAACCGTCGACGCGCTGCGGGGCATGCTTTGCGATCGACCGCGTGCCGTAGCTGTTGAAGTCGGTCGCGGAGAAGCAGAATTCCTCCGGCGTCGAGAGCGCCAGATGGGCGATCGCCGCCGTCACGATGTCGCCGCCCCAGGTGTCCTCGATCGTCATCAGCGTGCCGCTCGCCACGCAGAGGTCGCGCATCAGCCGCGCCTTTGTGAGGCCGCCCACCTTGGAGATCTTGAGGTTGATGACGTCCATGGCGTCGTCGGCGAGCGCACGGACGAGCATGTCGGTGCCGGTGATCACCTCGTCGAGCACGAAGGGCCGTGCGGTGCGGCGGCGCACCGACAGGCACTCCTCGTAGGTCGGGCAGGGCTGCTCGATGGTGACGTCGACGTCGCGGACCGCGTCGCAGACCCGGGCCGCCTCGTGCATCGTCCAGCCGGTGTTGGCGTCGGCGACCAGGACGTCGCCGGGCTCGAGCTCGGCCGCGACGGCCCGGATGCGGGCGATGTCGTCCACCACCTCGCCGCCGACCTTGAGCTGGAACTTGCGGTAGCCCTCGGCCCGATAGCCCGCGACCTTGGCCGCCATGCCGGCCGGGCTCTCCTGCGAGATCGCGCGGTAGAGGGCGAAGTCGTCGCCGAACCGCCCGCCGAGCAGCGTGCAGACCGGCAGCCCCGCCGCCTGGCCGAGGATGTCCCAGCACGCCATGTCGATCGCCGACTTGACGTAGGGGTGGCCCTTGAGCGCCCGGTCCATGTGCGCGTTGAGGACGGCGAGGTCGCGGGGGTCCAGGCCGAGGAGGGCCGGGCCGAGCTCCCGGACCCCGGCCCTCACCCCCTCGGCGTAGGC
>JBQCEN010000322.1:0-4165 GCA_051960215.1 Pararhizobium sp. | reverse complement strand
CGACCGCCTGGCCCCCGATGATGCCCGTGATGATCTGGACGACAAGTTGCATGATGAGGCTGCTGTTCATGCACGTTCCCTCCTCGTGAGAGCCGACAGAAGTGAGTCGGCGCGTCTATGAGACGCCGAATATCGGGAAAGTCAAATAGTGCGGATGCACAAGAAGCGGCAAATAGAAAGGCGGGCAGAAGCTTCCTGCCCGCCCAAACGGCCTTGAAACGGACGAGCTCTACTCGGCGGCCGCCGCGTGCTTGGGCTGCACTTCGGCCGAATAATCGTTCATCAGCGTCTTCGTGATCTCGCCCACCTGGAAGCGGTAGGGTCCGACCTCGGAGACCGGCGTCACCTCCGCCGCCGTGCCGCACAGGAAGCACTGTTCGAAGCCTTCCATCTCGTCCGGCATGATCGCCCGCTCGACGACTTCGTAGCCGCGCCGCTTGGCCAGGCCGATGACCGTGCGCCGCGTGATGCCGTCGAGGAAGCAGTCCGGCGTCGGCGTGTGGAGCGCGCCGTCCTTGACGAAGAAGACGTTGGCGCCGGTCGCTTCGGCCACCTGGCCGCGCCAGTCGAGCATCAGCGCGTCGGCATAGCCCTTCGCTTCGGCGGCGTGCTTGGAGATCGTGCAGATCATGTAGAGGCCGGCGGCCTTCGACTTCGACGGTGCCGTGCGGGGATCGGGCCGACGGTATTCGGCGAGGTCGAGGCGGATGCCCTTCAGCCGCTCTTCCGGCTTGAAGTAGCTCGGCCACTGCCAGATCGCGATGGCGCAGTTGATCCGGTTCTTCTGCGCCGACACGCCCATCATCTCGCTGCCGCGCCAGGCGATCGGCCGGACATAGGCGTCGGTGAAGCCCTGCCGCTTGAGGAGCGCGTTGCAGGCGTCGTTGATCTCGGAGACGCTGTAGGGGATCTTGAAGCCGAGGATCTCGGCCGAGCGATGCAGCCGCTCGGTATGCTCGTTGAGCTTGAAGATCTCGCCGCCATAGGCCCGCTCGCCCTCGAACACCGAGCTCGCATAGTGGAGGCCATGGGTCAGTACGTGGATCTTGGCGTCCTTCCAGGCGACGAACTCGCCGTTGAACCAGATTTCACCATCGAGTTGGTCGAAAGGAACGGATGCCATGGCGTTTACCTCCGGCGCTCTTGCGCCTGCTTGGTCGTTTTGGAATATCCGGCGGATGCCGCGGACGGTCTTGATGAGAGGCGCGGAAATCGGTCGGAGTGTCGAGGATGCCGGATGGAGCTTCAACGGACGGCAATGCCGCCAGATGCCGGGCTTCCGGTCCCGAACGCAAACAGACGCTAGCAATTCAGACAAAATATGTCAACTTGGCTGACATATTCGAAAGGAACGAACCCAGGCATGTGCTCTGAGGCAACAATCGAACAGGAGACCGAGGTCGTCACCGGCCCGCTGACGGTGGAGGCCGGGATCGACTTCGAGATCATCGAGCTGATCTTCTTCGCCTATCGGGACTTCACGTCGGACCCCGACGCGATGCTGGCGAAGCTCGATTTCGGCCGCGCGCACCACCGCGTCGTCCACTTCGTCAACCGCCAGCCGGGCATGACGGTGGCCGCTCTCCTCGACACGTTGAAGATCACCAAGCAGAGCCTGGCGCGGGTGCTCAAGCAGTTAGTCGACACCGGCTATATCCATCAAGTCACCGGTCCGCAGGACCGCCGCCAGCGCCGTCTCTACCCGACGCGGCGCGGCCGCGAACTCGCATTGGCGCTCGCCGGGCCGCAATCCCGCCGGATCGCGCGTGCATTGGAGGGGAGCGGGCCGGAAGGCCGCAAGGCGGTGGAAGCGTTCTTGCGGGGAATGATCGATCCGCAATAAACTACCGATCGGTTTTGCGTTTCCCGAGGAGAGCAGAATGACATCGCCAGCGAGCAAACCCGGGCCGTCGGACGACGCGGCTCATCTCCTCGTCATCGACGACGACACCCGCATCCGCGACCTTTTGCACCGCTACCTGACCGAGCAGGGCTTCCGCGTCACGGCCGCCTCCGACGCGGCCGAGGCGCGCCGCAAGCTGACCGGCCTCGACTTCGACCTGTTGATCATCGACGTGATGATGCCGGGCGAGAGCGGCCTGTCGCTGACGAAGAGCCTGCGCGACATCAAGGACGTGCCGATCCTCATCCTGACGGCGCTTGCCGAAGCGGAAGCCCGCGTCGACGGCCTCGAGGCGGGGGCCGACGATTATCTCGCAAAGCCGTTCAACCCGCGCGAGCTGGTGCTGAGGGTCAACAACATCCTACGCCGCGGCGGGCCGCCGCCGACGCCGAAGATCGAGCAGGTCGTCTTCGGCCCCTATACCTTCACGATCTCCCGGCGCGAGCTGAAGAAGGGCGGCGACGCCGTGCGCCTCACCGATCGCGAGCGCGAGATCATGGTGCTCTTCGCCGAACGCGCCGGCGAGACGATCCCGCGCCACGAACTCGTCGCCGGCGAGGCGGAGGTCGGCGAGCGCACGATCGACGTGCAGATCAACCGGCTGCGCCGCAAGATCGAGGTCGACCCCGCCAATCCGGTATGGCTGCAGACCGTGCGCGGGATCGGCTATCGGCTGAGCGTCGAATAGGTCCGGCCGGCTTCGCACCGAGGCCGCGCCAAACGCCAGGAGTCGGCAGGTCCCGATGGCATCCCTCGACATGATCCGGCGGGAGCGAGACCGCGAGGCACCGACCGGCTGGCGGCGATACACCCACTGGTTCGGCCAGCACGTCCCGACCGGCCTCTACGCCCGCTCGCTGCTGATCGTCATCATCCCGATGGTGGTGCTGCAGTCGGTCGTCGCATTCGTGTTCATGGAGCGGCACTGGCAAACGATGACGGAGCGGCTCTCGACCGCCGTGGTGCGCGATATCGCCGCCATCATCGACGTCATGGAGAGCTACCCGCAGGACAAGAACTACGACAAGATCACCCGCATCGCCCGTGATCGGCTCGGCCTCAACGTCGCCATCGATCCGCCGGCGCCCCTGCCGCCGCCGCGGCCGAAGCCGTTCTTCTCGATCCTCGACGAGGCGCTGAGCGAGGAGCTCGGCAAGCAGATCAACCGGCCGTTCTGGATCGACACCGTCGGCAACTCCAATCTCGTCGAAATCCGGGTGCAGCTCGACAACAAGGTGCTGCGCGTCTTCGCCAAGCGGAGCTCCGCCTATGCGTCGAACACGCACATCTTCCTTCTCTGGATGATCGGCACGTCGCTGATCCTCCTCGGCATCGCGATCCTCTTCCTGCGCGGCCAGATCCGGCCGATCCTGGTGCTGGCGGAGGCGGCCGAAAGCTTCGGCAAGGGCCAGCGCACACCGGACTTCCGCCCCCGCGGAGCCGACGAGGTGCGCCGCGCCGGCTACGCCTTCATCCAGATGCGCGAGCGCATCGAGAAGTCAATCGAGCAGCGCACGGCGATGCTTTCCGGCGTCAGCCACGACCTGCGCACGGTGCTGACGCGTTTCAAGCTGCAACTCGCCATCGTCGGTGACGAACCGGAATTCGAGGGGCTGACCGAAGATGTCGAAGAGATGCAGTCGATGCTGGAAGGCTATCTCTCCTTCGCCCGCAGCGAAGCGGAGGAGGATTTGGGATCGCTCGACCTCGAGGCGTTGTTCACCAGGATCGACGAGGAAGCGCGCCTGCGCGACAAGCCGCTGACCACCGAAATCTTCGGCGAGCCGATCGTCAAGGTCCGGCCGAAGGCCTTCACACGTCTCCTGACCAACCTTACGTCCAACGGGATGCGCTATGCCGACGCCGTACACGTCAAGGCCGTGCATGACGACGCCTGGCTGACGGTGATGGTGGACGACGACGGACCCGGCATCCCCGCCGATGCGCGCGAAGAGGTCTTCAAACCGTTCTACCGGCTCGACCAGGCCCGCAACCTCAACGAAAGCGGCACCGGCCTCGGCCTCTCCATCGCCCGCGACATCGCCCGCAGTCACGGCGGCGACATCTCCCTTTCCGACAGCCCGATGGGCGGCCTCCGCGCTACGATCCGCATTCCCGCCTGAGGCTTCCCGGCAGGTGCGCCTCGCGGCGATACGGGAAAAGCGGAAACCGGCTTTCCGCCTGGAAACGCGACGGAACAAGGACATAGATCGTTTTCGCGATTAAGCGAAACAGGGAAATGATCTAGGGTGACGGGAGGCT
>JBQCEN010000321.1:0-43258 GCA_051960215.1 Pararhizobium sp. | reverse complement strand
GAGGCCGTGGCGGACGGCAGCCTCGACCTTGCGGCCGACGGTCTCGTCCGTCTCGCCGAAATGGGCGCGCCGCTCGCTATGGCCGAGTTCGACGAGGTCGAGGCCGCAATCGGTCAGCATGGGGGGTGAGATTTCGCCGGTCCAGGCGCCTGCCTCCGCCCAGTGCATGTTCTGCGCGCCGACCTTGACGCGGCTCGCGGCAAGCGTCTTCTTCACCTCGCGCACCGCCGTGAACGGCGGGATGACGAAGGGCTGGATCCGGTCCGGCACGCCCGCCACGCCCCCGGCGAGCCCGGCGGCGAAGTCGAGCGCCTCGGCGAGCGTCTTGTTCATCTTCCAGCTCGTGCCGATCCATATGCGCTTTTCAGCCACGCTCATTCCCTTTGCTTGATGGTTTGACGATGTCGAGGCGGATGCCCGCCTCCTTCAGCGGTGCCGCGGCCGCGGCAGTGAGCGGCGCGCCCGTCAGCACCGCGTCGAAGGCGGTCAGGTCGGAGAGGAAATGCAGGGCGGAGCGGCCGAACTTGCCGTGATCGACCAGCAGGAAGCTGCGTTCGGCCGAACGGATCATCAGCCGCTTCGTGTGCACGACCTCCTGGTCCTGATGATAGGCGGCGGCGCCGTGGACGGCCGAGGTCGAGAGGAAGGCGACGTCGGCGCGCAGCGAGCGCAGCGCCTCCTCCGCGACGATGCCGAAGAAGCCGTGGAACTTCTTGTGGTACTGGCCGCCGAGGGCGATCAGGTCGATGCCCTGCTGGCCGGCAAGCCGGCTGATTGCGGCGAGGTTGTTGGTGATCACCGTCAGCGGGCGCCGGTCGCCGAGGTTGTCTGCGACCCATCCCGCCGTCGAGCCGTCGTCGATCATCACCGTCTGGCCGGGCTCGATGCGTTCCGCAGCGGCGGCGGCGATCGCCCGCTTTTCTTCCGCGGCAAGCCGCTCGCGATAGCGGAAGTCGCTCTCGAATTTCGAATTCGACTGGATCGAGGCGCCGCCGCGCACCTTGCGCAACAGCCCCGACTGCTCCAGATCGTCGAGATCGCGGTGGACCGTCATCCGGCTGACGCCGAAGCGGACGGCGAGGTCGTCGACGCTCGCATTGCCGGCTTCCATCAGCACGTCCATGATTTCCTGCCGGCGCGTCTCCGCCTTCATGTTGCTTGCCCGCCTGGGGGTGGATCGAACCTGATCGACGGCTTCGCGCCGCCTTTCCCGGCTAATGTAACATGTGTTCCTCGCTTATCAACATTATGAATGTTATGTTGGGATAAAAATATGTTACATTGCGGCGGCACGGCAGCCCGAGGCGCGCTTCAGATCTCTTCCGTCTCGAGTACGTAGCTGCCTTCGTGGATGTGGTTCGCGATCAGCGACCGGATGCCGGGATCGACCGCCGGATCGCTCTCGTCGAAGAGGCCGCAGGCCCCGAGCGCCTTCCTGAGGTCGACGTTCCGGCCGAGATATTCGAGGAGCACGACGGAAGCCGCCGGCCGCCGGCCGCGCAGGAGCGGCATGCCGGTCTGGACGCCGATCAGATGGGTGACGCTCGCGTGGTAGCTCGGATAGAGGATCGCCTGCGTGACGCTTGCCCGCAGCTTCGTCTCGTATTCCAGCGCGAAGATGCGATCGCCGAGGAGCAGCAGCGCGGCCAGATATTTCGAGACGCTCGGCCTGTGCCGGCTGACCGGCGGGGCAAGGCGCTCGACGGTCTTCCAGTAATAGCGGCCGTCCTTCTCGTAGATGACTGTCAGGCACTTGATGATCTTGCCGGCATAGCCGAACGAATAGTGGTAGCGGAAATAGCACCCGACGTAGCGGCCGAGATCGCCGGAGCGCTGGTAGAGGCGTTCGATATGGATCATCGCGTCGGACGGCGGCGGCGCGTCGATCGGCCGCCGGCGCAGGCCGACGATCTCCGTGAAGCGCGCGTGCTCCATCAGGAGCTCGCCCTCGGTCACGCCGAAGAAGTCGCAGATGCGGCGCATGTTGCGGCGCGACGGCCAGGTCTGGCCGCTCAGATACTTGTTGAACTGCTGGCGGTTGATCTGCAGCCGGCGGCAGACATCGGCAATGGACGGGGAATAGCTGCAGAGGAAGGCGAGGTTCTGCGAAAGCGGCTCGTCGGAAGGCATGATCCAATGCACATCGAAGCACCGCGAGTGTCAAGTCGCGAAGGGCTGCGAAATTGTGCCGCCGCCGGGGAGGCGCCAACGTACCGCGGTCCGAAGAGGGGGATTGGCGTCCGATGCAGGTGGTTTCCGAGTTTCCGCATCCCGTCCGCGAGGTCCGGCACTTCGAAATCCCGATGCCGGACGGCTGCCGGCTTGCGGCGCGCATGTGGCTGCCGGTGGACGCGGAAGACAAGCCGGTGCCGGCCGTCCTCGAATACATCCCCTACCGCAAGAACGACCTGACGGCGGCGCGCGACGTCGTCATGCACCCTTACGTCGCCGGCCACGGCTATGCGGTCGTCCGCGTCGACCTGCGCGGCACCGGCGATTCGGAAGGGCTGATGCTCGACGAGTATCTCCAGCAGGAGTTGGACGACGGCTTCCAGGTGATCGACTGGCTGTCGCGGCAATCGTGGTGCGACGGCAATGTCGGGATGATCGGCATCTCCTGGGGCGGCTTCAACGGCCTGCAGATCGCCGCCATGCGTCCGCCGGCGCTTAAAGGCATCATCACCTGCTGCTCGACCGACGACCGCTATGCCGACGACGTGCACTACATGGGCGGCACGCTGCTCATCGACAATTTTTCCTGGGCGTCGATCATGTTCGGCCGCAATACGCTGCCGCCCGATCCGCGGAACAAGCCCGACACCTGGCGCGCCCTCTGGATGCGGCGGCTCAAGGAGAGCGGGCTCTGGCTCAAGACCTGGCTGGAGCACCCGCATCGCGACGAATTCTGGAAGCACGGCTCGGTCTGCGAGGACTATCGGGCGATCCGCTGCCCCGTCTTCGCCGTCAGCGGCTGGGCCGACGGCTATTGCCGCTCCGTCTTCCGGCTCATGGAGAAGCTCGACGTGCCGCGCAAGGGCCTCGTCGGGCCGTGGGCGCATACCTATCCGCATATCGGCAGGCCGGGGCCGGCGATCGGCTTCCTGCAGGAGTGCGTCCGCTGGTGGGATCATTGGCTGAAGGGCCGCGATACCGGCGTCATGGACGAGCCGATGCTGCGGCTCTTCATGCAGGATCCGGCCGAACCGAAGGGCAGCTATGCGAGCCGCGGCGGCCGCTGGGTGACGGAGCCGTCGTGGCCGTCGCCGAACGTCGTGCGGCAGGCCTTCTTCCTCGGCGAGGGCGGCCGCCTGACGGCAGAGCGCGCCGCGCCGGCGGCGCCCGAAAAGCTCTGCTCGCCACTCTTCGTCGGACTCAGCGGCGGCAAATGGTGCTCCTACGCGCAGCCTGGCGACCAGCCGGTCGACCAGCGCGGCGACGATGCGGGCAGCCTCGTCTACGAGACGGCGCCGCTCAGCGCCGCCCTGGAGATCGCCGGCGACACGACGCTCGATCTCGCCTTCGAGAGCGACAGGCCGGTCGCGATGGTCGCCGTGCGCCTCTCCGACGTCAGTCCAGAGGGGAGCGTCACGCGCGTCAGCTACGGGCTCCTCAACCTGACGCATCGCGACAGCCACGAACGGCCGACGCCGCTGGAAGTGGGGAAGCGTTATAGCGTCTCGGTGCCGCTGAAACATGTGGCGCAGCGCTTCGCCGCCGGCCACCGTATCCGCCTGTCGATCTCCACGAGCTATTTCCCGGTCGCATGGCCGGTGCCCGAGCCGGCGACGCTGACGATCCATCCGGCGGACTGCCGGCTGAACCTGCCGGTACGCCAGCCGGCCTCGCCCGAGCCGGAGCCTCGCGCCTTTCCGCCGGCCGAGGGCGCGACGGCCCTCGCGGTCGAGCCAATCGTGCCGGCGCCGAAGCAATGGACCGTCACGCACGATCTCGGCGACGGCAGCGTCGCCGTCGAGATCGGCGACGGCGGCGGCACCTATCGCATCGTCGAGAACGACCTGACCGTCACCGCGTGCGGCACCGAGCGCTACTCGTTCCGCGGCGACGATCTTTCCGGCGTCACCGCCGAGGCGAAATGGACGTTCGAGATGGCGCGCGGGAACTGGCGGATGCGCAGCGTCACCCTGACGACCATGACGGCCACGCCGACGCACTTCCACGTCGAGGCACGGCTCGAGGCCTGGGAGGGAGAGCACGTCGTCCACGAGCAGGACTGGACGGAGGACATCCCACGTCAGCTTGTCTGACTTCGCGAACTGACGCTTTGCGGACGAATAGTCGCGCCATGAGCGAAGTTGACCGGTCAGAACGGTGTTCCAAGAATGCCGACCCGCGGCCGCGCCCTGGCGCCGCCAAATGCCCGTGCAGAACGAAGCGATCGCAGCCAAGGTCGCCAACCACGAAGGGGGAATGAGACGTGATGGAATCCATCGGACGCATGAACCGCAGGCGCTTTCTCCAGCTCGGTGCCGGGGCCGGCGCCGGGATCGTCGCCTCCGGCCTGCCGCTCGGCGACGTGATCTGGGCGGCGACGGGCAAGGTCCTCAAGGCCCGTTCGTATGCCGACATCAACAAGCTCGACCCCGGCTTCTACCAGAACGCCTACAACGTCGACGTGATGAACTGCATCTACTCGAAGCTGACGCACTACAAGACCGGCTCCGACTGGGGCTGGGACCTGCAGGCGGCCGAGAAGGTCGAGCAGATCGATCCGACGCACGTCCGCTTCCGGCTGAAGAAGGGCATCGAATTCACAGGCGGCTACGGCGAGATGACGGCGGAGGACATCAAGTTCTCCTTCGAGCGCATCATCAAGCACAATTCGCCGGTCAAGGGCGACTGGGGCCCGCTCGACCATGTCGAGATCGAGGACGACTATACCGGTGTCATCGTCCTGAAGACGCCCTTCGTGCCGCTCTGGAACATCACGCTGCCCTATGGCTGCGGCCACATCGTCTCGAAGAAGGCGGTGATGAAGGCGACGAAGGACGGCGGCGACTTCGGCATGAAGCCGCCCTGCTTCTCCGGCCCCTACGTGCTCGCCGACTGGAAGCCGAACCAGATGGTGGTGCTAACCCTCAATCCGCAGTGGAAGGGGCCGAAGCCCGGCTTCGACGAAATCCACATCCTGCCGATCGCCGACGTGAAGACCGCCGAGCGGGCCTACCAGGCCGGCGATATCGACTTCACCGACTTCAGCCTCGATTCGCTTGCCACGCTCAAGGACAGCCCGCCGGCCAACACGAAGATCGAGGAGAAGCCCTCGCTCTACTACGTCTATGTCGGCATGAACACGGATCATCCGAAGCTCAAGGACATCAACGTCCGCAAGGCGGTCCAGTGGGCGATCAACGTTCCGCAGATCATGGACGCGGCTTATTCCGGCCAGGCGAAGGTCGCGACCGGGCTCGTCGCTCCGGGTCTCGTCGGCCACCGGCCGAAGGCACTGGTGCCGCCGGAAGGAAACCTCGACAAGGCCCGCGAATTCCTCGCCAAGGCCGGGGTCTCGAAACTCAGCCTGACGATCGACTGCCTCAACCAGAGCACCTTCTCGACGATCGCCGAGGTCGTCCAGGCGCAGCTTGCGCAGATCGGCATCGACCTGCAGGTCAATGTGCAGGACGAGGGCTCGTTCTGGACGATCGGCATGGAGTCGGAGGGCGATCGCTGGAAGAAGATGCAGCTGATCGTCCAGCGTTTCTCGATGGTGCCCGATCCCTATTATGCGACGACGTTCTTCACGCGCGACCAGGTCGGCGTCTGGAACTGGGAGCGCTTCCGTAGCGAGCGCTTCGACGAGCTCAACGCCAAGGCGGTGACGATCGAGGACAAGGACGAGCGCGCCAAGCTCTATTACGAGATGCAGGACCTGATGGAGGAGTCCGGCGCCTATCGCTTCCTCACCAACGAGGCGACGCCGATCATGTACCGCACGAATGTGATGACCGCCGGCACCCGGCCGGACGGGCGGCCGCTCTACCGGCAGTTCAAGACCGCCTCGGCCTGACGGAAGGGAAGCGGCGGCGCGTCGGACGGAGGAGCGGACGCTAGACGATGTGGTTGTATCTGGTCAGGCGCGTCCTGCTTGCGGTCGCGATCGTCGTGATCGCGGTGACGCTGCTCTTCCTGATGATCCATGCGGTTCCCGGTGACCCGGCGGCGGTGCTGCTCGGGCCTCGGGCGACGCCGGAGCTGAAGGCCGAGCTGCATGCCCAGATGGGCCTCGACAAGCCGCTGCCGGTGCAGATCCTCACCTTCTTCGCCGGGCTGCTGCACGGCAATCTCGGCTTCGACGTCTTCTCACAGCGGACGGTCAGCAGCATCGTCTTCGCGCAACTGCCCTACACGATCGAGCTGATCGTCGCGGCGATCGCCTGGGCGGTGATCGTCGCGGTGCCGCTCGGCTGCTACTCGGCGGTCAGGCGCAACTCGCTGATCGACAAGATCATCGGCGTCGCCTCGGTCGGCACGATCGCCATCCCGTCCTTCGTCATGGCGATCTATGCGCTGCTGATCTTCTCCGTCGGCCTGAAATGGCTGCCGGCGATCGGCGCCGGCTCCGGCTTCTGGGGTGAGGTCTATCATCTCATCCTGCCCGCCTTTGTCGTCGGCATCGGCTGGGTCGGCTACATCTCACGCATCGTCCGCGCCTCGATGCTCGAGATCCTCGGCGAGAACCACATCCGCATGGCGCGATCCTTCGGCCTCTCCGAAAGCCGCATCGTCGCCCGCTACGCGCTGCCCCTCGCGATCCTGCCGACGGTGACCATCGTCGGCGTCGGCATGGCGCACCTGCTCTCGGCGGCCGTCTTCGTCGAGGTCGTCTTCGCGCGACCCGGAATCGGCGCGCTGATCGTCAACGCCGTCAACTCGCGCAACTATCCGATCGTCATGGGAACGGTGCTCGTCACCACGGTGCTCTTCGTCGTCTCCACGACGATCGCCGACCTTGTCAATGCGGCGCTCGATCCGCGCATCCGGGAAAACCTCTAGATGAGCGAGGCTTCCACAATGGACCGGCCGGCCGAGCCCGAACTGGCGCGCGAACCGGGCCGCGCCACGGTCTTCCTCAGGCGGCTCGGCAAGAACCCGCTCGGCGTCGTCGGGCTCGTGCTCGTCGTGCTGATGGTCGCGAGCGCCGTCTTCGCCGATCTCATCATCCTGCACGACCCGGCGCGCATCATGGTCGGACCGCGGCTCGCCGGGCCGTCGCTCGCTTTCCCGATGGGCACGGACCAGCTCGGCCGCGATGTCTTCTCGCGCGTCGTCATGGGCGGGCGCGTGGCCCTCGTCGTCGCTTTCGCCTCGCTCGGCGCCGCGCTGACGGCCGGTCTCCTGCTCGGGCTCATCGCCGCCTTCGGGCCGCGCTGGCTCGACAATCTGATGCTCCTCGTCTTCGACACGGTGCGCTCATTCCCGGTGATCATCTTCGCGCTCGCGATTGTCACGCTGATCGGGCCGAGCCTTTCGAGCGTCATCTTGGTCGTCGCCGTCACCTCGATCCCGATCTATGCCCGCGTCGTGCGCACGCAGGCCCATTCGCTGCGCAGCAGCGAGTTCATCACCGCGGAGCGCGCGATGGGCGCCGGGACCGCGCGCATCCTCCTCGTCCACGTGCTGCCGAACGTCGTCGGGCCGCTCCTCATCCTCGTCAGCATGGACGTCCCGCTGGTGATCACGCTCGAGGCCGGCTTGTGCTTCCTCGGCATGGGCGTGCGCCCGCCGACGCCCTCCTGGGGCACGATCCTCAGCGACGGCTACGACCACATCCACCAGTCCGTCTGGCTCGTCGTCGCCGGCGGCATCCCGATCGTGCTCACGACCATCGGCTTCACGTTCCTCGGCGAGGCGCTGCGCGACATCTTCGACCCGAAGCTCAGGTTGGACCTATGAGAGCCGAATCGCGCGAGGCCTTCCGGCAGGGCGAGGCGCTTCTGACCGTCAGCGGCCTCGATCTCGCCTTCGGAACGGCGAAAGGCCGCGTCCACGCGCTGCGAAACGTCGGCGTCGCGGTGCCGGCGGGCGCCGTCGTCGGCCTCGTCGGCGAGAGCGGCTCGGGCAAGTCGACGCTCGCCTATACCGTCATGGGCCTCCTGCCGGAGAACGCGGCGGTGACGAAGGGCGCGATCGCCTTCGAGGGGCAGGACCTGCTCACCCTGCCGGCGAAGGCACGGCAGGCGCTTCGGGGCCATCGCATGTCGATGATCTTCCAGGACCCGATGACCGCGCTCAACCCGGTGCGCACGATCGAGAGCCAGATGATCGACATCCAGCATCGCGAGCCGGGTTCGAAGCGGCAGAAGCGCGAACGGGCGATCGACATGCTGGCGAAGGTCGGTATTCCCGATCCCACGGCGCGAATCGGCGGCTATGCGCATGAGTTCTCCGGCGGCATGCGCCAGCGCATCTGCATCGCCATGGCGCTGCTCATCAAGCCGGCGCTCCTGATCGCCGACGAGCCGACGACGGCGCTTGATGCGACGCTGGAGGTGCAGATCATCCATCTGCTGAAGGACCTGCAGAGGGAGATCGGCTGCTCGATCCTGTTCGTCTCGCACCATCTCGGCGCAGTCGCCGAAATCTGCGACTACGTCGCGGTCATGTATGCCGGGGAGGTCGTCGAATACGGCTTGGTCCGGGAAATCTTCCGCGCGCCGGCGCATCCCTACACGCAGGCTCTGCTCGCATGCGACCCCGGGCGCATACCGGGTAAGACGCGAACGCTGCCGACCATTCCGGGCGAGGTGCCGAACCTCCTCGTCCGTCCGCAGGGCTGCATCTTCCGCGGTCGCTGCGCCCACGCCTTCGACCGGTGCGTGGCGGAGCGGCCGGCAGCCCGGCGCGTGAGCGCGACGCAGGCGGCGGCTTGCCATCTCCTTTCCGACGACAAGGGGCGTCCCGCATGAGCCCGCTTCTCTCGGTCGCGAACCTCAGCGTCCGGTTTCGCGCGATGGGCCCGCTCCAGTCGCTGCTGACGGGCCGGGGCGATCCGTTCATCGACGCCGTCTGCGGCGTCTCCTTCGACGTCGCTCGCGGCGAAACCCTCGGTCTCGTCGGCGAGAGCGGCTCGGGCAAGTCGACGGTGGCGCGCGCCGTCATGGGGCTTCTGAAGCCGGCGGCCGGCACGATCGAGTTCGCCGGCGAGCGGATCGGCGACCTTGGCGGGGCCGAGCGCAAGCTCTACCGCCGCCGCGTCGCGATGATGTTCCAGGACCCCGTCGGCTCGCTCTCGCCGCGCCTGACGGTTCGCTCGCTGCTGACGGAGCCTTTCCGCATCCACGGCGTCACCGATCGGGACCTGACGAGGGAGGTCGACCGGCTCCTGAGGATGGTCGGGCTTTCGCCGGATTTCGCACGGCGCTACCCGCACCAGCTCTCCGGCGGCCAGGCGCGCCGCGTCGGCGTGGCGCGGGCGCTGGCGCTGAGCCCGGATCTGGTGATCGCCGACGAGCCGACGGCGGGCCTCGACGTCTCGGTGCAGGGCGAGGTCCTGAACCTGCTCGCCCGCCTGCAGGACGAGCTCGGAATCGCCATCCTCATCATCACCCACAACCTCAACGTCGTGCGCCACATCACCGACCGGATGGCGATCATGTATCTCGGGCGGCTGCTCGAGATCGGCCCCACGGACGCGATCTTCGCGCGGCCGCGGCATCCCTACACGGAGGCGCTGCTCTCGGCGAACCCGCAGCCCGACCCCGACGCGGCGCTCGACCGGATCGAGATCAGCGGCGAGGTGCCGAGCCTGATGATGCGGCCGGCCGGATGCGAGTTCCATACGCGCTGCGGCTATGCGCGCGAGACGTGCGGCAGGGTCTTTCCCGCCCCGGCGCCGGCCGATTCCGCAGGCCAGCACATCTTCCGGTGCCACTATCCGCTCTAGCGGCCAACGCCGCCGCAATTCCGACCACGATCCTTTACCGGAGCCCATGATGACACGCGACGTGATCGCCGTTCCCTTGTGCAAGGGCGCGCCCGGAACCCAGCATGCGGTCTCGATCGTCCGCTATGGCAGCGCGGAGGCGCGGCCGAAAGCCTACATCCACGCCGCGCTCCATGCCGACGAGGCGCCGGGCCTCCTCGTCGCGCATCACCTTCTTGGCGCTCTCGACGCCGCCGACGCACGCGGGGAGATCCGTGGGCAGATCGTCGTCGTGCCCTTCGCCAATCCGCTTGGCCTCGGCCAGTTCGTCAATGGCGACCATCTCGGCCGGTTCGACCTGGCGAGCGGCCGCAACTTCAATCGCGGCTGGCCGAACATATCGGATGCGCTGACGGCACGGGTCGGTGATCGCTTGGGCAATGACGAGGCCGCGAGCGCCGAGCTCGTCCGGCAGACGATCCGGGCGATCCTCGACGAGCGGACGGCGAGCCTCGAGGTCGATTCCCTCTATGGCACGCTTGCCCGCGAAGCCTACGACGCCGATCTCGTGCTCGACCTCCACTGCGACGACGAGGGGCTGATGCACATGTTCGTACCGCCCGAGCAATGGTGCGCGCTCGAGGACATCGCAAGCGAACTCGGCTGCCGGGCGGTCTTCGCGCAGAAGCCTTCGGGCGGCGGCACCTTCGCCGAAGCCTGCGCGGACCATTGGCTGAAGCTCGCGGCGGCGCATCCGGACGCGCCGCTCTCGCACGGTTGCGTTGCGGCCACCATCGAGCTTCGCGGCTTCGTCGACATCGGCGACGAGATCGCCGCCGCCGACGCAGCGGCGATCGTCAACGCTCTCCGGCGGCGCGGCTATCTCCAGGGCGCGGCGACGCCGGGGCCGCAGGCGCTTTGCGAGGCGACGCCGTTCGAGGCGTGCGACGTCGTGCGCACACCGGTCTTCGGCGTCATAGTCTATCGCGCCGAGCTGGGGGAGACGGTGACCTCCGGCCAGCCGATCGCCGACATCGTCACGCCGTCCGCCGAGCCGGGCGCGGCCCGAACGACCATCTGCGCCCGGACCGACGGCGTCATAGTCACGCGCCGGCTGAAGAAGCTGGTCGCCGCGAACCAGGTGATCGCCAAGGTGGCCGGGCAGACGCCGCTGCCGCATCGCACCGGTTATCTCCTCGAAGATTGACGCGCCCGGCGGCCGTCAGCAGGCCTTGAAGTCCCGCGCGATCCCCTCGGCGTTGCGGATCAGGATGTTCGCATCGACGTCGACGGCCGTGAACAGCGTGCCGAGCTCGATGCAGCGCCGGGCGAAGGCCTTGTCGGGCGTCAGGATGCCGGCGGGCTTGCCGGCCTTGCGGATGCGCAGGATCGCATCCTCGATGGCGGCGACGACTTCGGGATGCCCGGTCTGTCCAGCGAGCCCCATGCTCGCCGAAAGGTCGGCCGGGCCGATGAATATCCCGTCGATGCCCTCGACGGCGGCGATCGCCTCGATCTCGGCAAGAGCGGCCTTCGTCTCCACCTGCACGAGCAGGCAAAGCTCCTCCTCGGCGCGTACCGCGTAGTTCGGGATCCGGCCGTAGCGCGTCGCACGGGTGATGCCCGCCACGCCCCGGATGCCCGCCGGCGGATAGCGCAGCGCGTTGACGGCGGCGCGGGCCTCCTCCGCGTTCTGGACATAGGGGATGAGGAGCGTCTGGGCGCCGAAGTCGAGGATGCGCTTGATCAGCACGACGTCGTTGCTCGCCGGTCGGACGATCGTCGAAACCGGGTAGGGTGCGGCCGCCTGAAGCTGCGGCAGCACCGTCAGCGGGTCGCCCGGCGAATGCTCCGTGTCGATCAGAAGCCAGTCGTAGCCGCAGGTCGCGAGCGCCTCGATCGTGAAGCTGCCGGGGAGCGTGCACCAGAGGCCGATCTGCTGGCGGCCTTCACGGATGGCGTGCTTGAAGGCGTTGCGGGGCATGTCCATCGTGGTCATCCTCAGGCCTTGGCTTCGTCGAGAACCGTCGCGAGGCGCCGGAGCGCAAATGTGTACCCCTCGGTGCCGAAACCGGCGATCACGCCGTCGGCGCGCAGCGAGACGTAGGAGTGGTGGCGGAAGCTTTCGCGCTTGTGGACGTTCGAGATGTGCACCTCGAAAACGGGGAACTCGCAGGCGTTGAGGGCGTCGAGAATCGCGACGGAGGTGTGGGTGAAGGCGGCGGGATTGATGACGAGGCCGGATGCCGCCTCGCGCGCCTCGTGGATCCAGTCGATGATCGCGTGCTCGGCATTGCTCTGGTGGAAGCGGACCGAGAGGCCGAGTTCCGCGCCGGCGCGCCGGCAGTCCGCTTCCACGTCGGCAAGGGTTTCGTGGCCGTAGATGTGCGGCTGGCGCTTGCCGAGCAGGTTCAGGTTCGGTCCGTTGAGGACGAAAACGGTCTTGGTCATCAAGATTCCCTGTGATGGAACGGCCGGCCGGAACCCAGCCGGAGCCGGTGGCGCGAGGCGGACTCGGAGCCGCACCATACAAAATCGGTTTCCCCGGACAATCCATTTCAACACGTTGTGCGGCAGCGGAATTTTATGCATATGTCGCCGTCAGGCACCGTTCGCCCAGCGATGGTGTCCGGACGGGGAGACTCGGGGAGGAACCGCACATGCCGCTCAATCTGACCCGCCGTGCCTTTCTCGGCACGACGGCCACCGCACTGACAGCCTCGCTTGCGGGGTTCGCGACTTCTGCGCGCGCTGACGACAAGGTGACGCTGCGCCTCTCGGCGCCCTGCACGCCGACGGACCAGCGGGCCGTGTCGCTGACGGAGGTGTTCGCGCCGGAGATCAAGGATTTCGCCGTCTTCGAGCCGCACTGGAACGGCACGCTCTTCAAGCAGGGCACGGAGCTCGAGGCGATCGCCCGCGGCAACCTCGACATGTCGATCACCTCGGCGCAGGAACTCGCCGTCTTCATCCCGGAATTCTCGATCTTCTCCGCCGGCTACCTGCACCGCGACGCCGAGCACCAGGTGAAGGTCTTCAACGCCGCACTGATGGATCCTTTCAAGAAGAAGGTCGAGGACACGCTTCAGGTGAAGCTCCTGACGGTGATGTATCTCGGACGGCGTCAGCTCAACCTGCGCCAGAGCCAGAAGCAGCTCAATGTCCAGACGCCGAAGGACCTCTCGGGCGTCAAGCTCCGGATGCCCGGGACCGACGCGTGGCAGTTCCTCGGCAAGGCGCTCGGCGCCAATCCGGTGCCGGTGGATTTCACCGAAATCTATACGGCGCTGCAGACGGGTGCGATCGACGGGCAGGAGAACCCGCTGCCCTCCGACAAGGACTCGAAGTTCTACGAGGTCACCAAGCAGATCTGCCTGACGAGCCACCTCGTCGACCTCAACTACCTGGCGCTTTCGAAGAAGGTCTGGGACGGGCTCACGCCCGATCAGCAGAAGGCGATGCAGAAGGCCGCTGACGACGCGGCGGCGAGCGGGCGGAAGAAGCAGCTCGCGCTGGAGGAGGACCTCGTCTCCTTCTTCAAGGAGAAGGGGCTCGACGTCTACAAGCCCGACGTGGAGGCTTTCCGCAAGCACGTGCAGGCGGCCTATCTCGACTCAAAATACGCGAAGGACTGGCCGGCGGGCCTCGTCGACAAGATCAACGCGCTCTGAGCCGTGCCGGGACTGCCCCGCATTGCCGCGTGGCTGAGGAACCGGGCGGAGAACGTCTCGGTGGCGCTGCTCAGCGTCATGTTCGCGACGTTCCTCGTCCAGGTCGCCTCGCGCTACGTGCTCAACGCGCCGGTCGGCTGGTCGGTCGAGCTGTGCCTGACGACCTGGCTCTGGGTCGTCTTCTGGGACGCCGCCTTCTGCCTCGCCGACCGCGACCACGTGAAGTTCGACATCCTCTATCTCGCCGGCGGGGCGCGCATCCGCCGGGCGCTGGCGATCCTCTCGGCGCTGGCGATCGCCGTGGCGCTGATCGCCTCGTGGCCGGCGACCTACGGCTTCATCACCTTCTACAAGATCAAGCACAGCGCGACGCTGAACGTCCGTCTCGACTATATCTTCAGCGTCTACGGCATCTTCGCCGTCGCGATCATCCTGCGATACCTCTGGCGCATCGTCGCGATCATCCGCGGCCGTTCGCCGGACGCCGTCGCGCCGGGGCATGACACGCTGGTCGAGGGCGAGGAGATCCATCGCCCATGACGCTTGCCTTCTCGCTCTGCCTGATCGCGCTGCTCGTGCTTGCCGGCATCGGCGCGCCGATCGCGCTGTCGATGCTGGTCTCGGCGATCGTCTATGTCGCGGTGAAGGGGCAGGACCTGTCGCTGCCGGCCGAGCAGATGATCGAGGGGCTCTACGGTAGCTTCGTGCTCCTGGCCGTGCCGCTCTTCATCGTCGCGGCGAACATCATGAATGCCGGAACGATCAGCGAGCGGCTGCTCAAGTTCTGCCTGGCGCTCGTCGGCCGGTTCCGCGGCGGGCTCGGCCACGTCAACATCGTCGCGAACATCATCTTCGCCGGCATGTCGGGCTCCGCCGTCGCCGATGCGGCCGGGCTCGGCAAGATCATCATCGACATGATGACGAAGGACGGGCGCTACCCGCGCGGCTACGCGGCGGCGATCACGTCGGCCGCCTCGACGATCGGGCCGATCATCCCGCCGTCGATCCCGATGGTGCTCTATGCGCTCGTCTCCGACACCTCGATCGGCTACCTCTTCCTCGGCGGCATCCTGCCGGGGCTGCTGATGGGCCTCGTCCTGATGGCGCTGAACACCTGGATGGCGACGCGCCGCGGCTTCAAGCTGGAGGAGGGGATCCCGGCGCGCGAACTGCCGCGCCTGACCTTCAATGCCTTTCCGGCGCTCCTGATGCCGGTGATCCTGCTCTACGGCATCTATGGCGGCGTCACGACGCCGACCGAGGCAGCGGCCGTCGCCGCGGCCTATGCGCTGGTGCTCGCCGCCGTCTTCTATCGCGCGCTCAGCCTGCGCACGCTCTACCGGGTCATGGCGCAGAGCGCCCATTCGTCGGCTGCCGTCGGCATGGTCATCGGCGGCGCGCTGATCTTCAACTATATCGTCGCGAGCGAGAACATTCCCGCCAAGGTGCAGGCGGCGGTGGACGCCTGGCAGTTGTCGCCGATGGCCTTCATGCTGGTGGTCAACGAGCTCTTCCTCGTGCTAGGCTGCCTGCTCGACGCCTCGACCATCATCCTCGTCATCGTGCCGCTCTTCATCCCGGCCTGCCGCCACCTCGGCATCGACCTGATCCACTTCGGCGTCGTCACCGTCGTCAACTGCATGATCGGCCTGATCACGCCGCCCTACGGCATCGTGCTCTTCGTCATCAATGCGGTGACGGGCATTCCGCTCAGGGAGATCATCGGCGAGATCTGGATGTTCATCGCCGTGCTCGTCGTGGCGCTCCTCGTGATGATCTTCGTGCCGGAGGTCATCCTGTGGCTGCCGCAGGTCTCCGGCTACACCGGCTAGGATAGAATTCTTCCCATGTCGGACATGCCCTCCGAACTCCCCCGTGCGCGGCTCGCCCTCGGCCTCAGCGGCGACAACATCCTGCAGTCGCGCTCGCCGGCACTGCACCGGATCGCCGGCCGCCTCTCCGGCATCGATACGAGCTACGAGCTTCTCGTGCCGGCGCGCCTCGGGAAGGATTTTGCCACCCTCTTCGACGACTGCCGCAAGGCCGGCATGCGCGGGCTCAACATCACCTATCCCTACAAGGAACGGGTGCTGTCGCTCGTCCGCCCCGCCGATCCGTTCCTGAAGGCGCTCGGCTCCATCAACACCGTCCTCTTCGAGGCCGACGGGCCGGTCGGCTACAACACCGACCACAGCGGCTTCATCGCCGCCTACCGCGCCCGTTTCGCAGACGCCGGACCCGGCGCGGTCGCGCTGGTGGGGGCGGGCGGCGTCGGCCGGGCGATCGCCTTCGGGCTCGCCATCCAGGGCGCGACGGAAATCCGCATCGCCGACCATGATGGCGCAAAGGCGGCGGGCGTCGCCGATGCCGTGCGCTCCGCCTTTCCGGGGCGCGCTGCGGTCGTTGTGGCGGATGATGCCGCTTCGGCTCTCGACGGGGCGACGGGCGCCGTCAACTGCACGCCGATCGGCATGTCCGGCTATCCGGGATCGGCCCTGCCGGCAGACCGCTTGGCCGGCTGCCGCTGGGCCTTCGACGCGGTCTACACGCCCGTCGAGACGACCTTCAAGCGTGACTGCGAGGCGGCGGGCGTCGCCTTCCTCAGCGGCTACGAGCTGTTCTTCCATCAGGGGGTCGATGCCTTCCAGCTCTTCTCCGGGACCCGTTTCACCGAGACAGAAGCTCTTCGCCGGGCGCTTGCCGAACGCGGCTGACGGCGCTTGCGTCGCCTGCCGGCGCCGGTAATCTCGCGAAAGATCAGCGGGAGGAGACCTTGGACACCGATTTCCGGCCGGGGACAGGCGGCGCGGACGCGCTGACGCTCCGGCAGTTCCGCTATTTCATCACCGTGGCGGAGACCGGCTCGATCTCGCGCGCGGCGATCGAGGTCGGCATCTCGCAATCGGCGATCACAGCGGCGATCCAGACGCTCGAGCAGGAGATCGGCTCGAACCTCTTCGTGCGCCACCAGAAGGGGATGCGGCTGACGCACGAAGGCCACCGGCTGCTGCGCCATGCGCGCTTCATCCTGACGGCCGTCGCCGATGCGCGCAACGCCGTGCGCGTGCCGCCGGAGAGCGTGGCGGGAGAGCTCAACATCGGCGTGACGCGGATGGTCTCCGGCTACTATCTCGCCGACCTCCTGTCGCGCTTCCGCCAGGTCTTCGACCGCATCAGGGTCCGCGTCGTCGAGGACGACCGCAGCTATCTCGAGCACCTGCTCGTCGGCGGCGAGCTCGACGTCGGGCTGATGATCGTCTCGAACCTCGTTGACCATCAGGGGCTGCAGGGGGAGATCCTGCTCCGTTCGCCCTTCCGCGTCTGGCTGCCGGCGGACCATGCGCTCACCAGCGCCTCGACGCTTGCCGTCGCCGACATCTCGACGGAGCCCTTCATCATGCTGACGATGGACGAGCTGGCCGACACGACGGCGCGGCTCTGGCGCGACGGCGGCTTCCGCCCGAACGTCGCGATGAAGACGGATTCGGTCGAGGCCGTCCGCAGCCTCGTCGGCACCGGGATCGGTATCGCCATGCTTCCCGACATGGCCTATCGGCCCTGGTCGCTCGAAGGCGACCGGATCGAGGCGCGCCACCTCACCGGCTCGGTCCACACCGTCGATATCGGGCTCGCCTGGCGGCGCGGCATGACGCTGAGGCCGGCGGTCCTGCATTTCATTGATCTCTGCCGCGACTACGGGCAGGGACGGCCGCGGCGATGATATCTCTTTTTCAGAATGCGGCAGACTGATTTTCTGATTTTCTATTGGCGAAAATCGAGCCTAGCATGATGCCCGGGTTCGAGGAGGAGCGGCCGTCATGCTGATCGCGAACAAGGTGGTATGCGGCGAGGGCGACGAGGAGACGATCGTCAACCCGGCGACCGGCGAGACGATCAAGACCATCGCCGGCGCCAGCGAGGCGCAGGTCGACGCGGCGATCGCCGCCGCGGCACGCGCCTTTCCCGCCTGGTCGCGGCTGACGCCCGGCGAGCGCGCCGGCATGATGCTCAGGCTCGCCGACCGGATCGAGGCCGAAGGCGACGCATTCGCCCGGCTCGAAAGCCTCAACTGCGGCAAGCCGCTGGCTCGTGCGAAGGCGGACGAGGTTCCGGCCATCGTCGACTGTTTCCGCTTCTTCGCCGGCGCGGCGCGGACCATGAATGCGAGCGCGGCCGGCGAGTTCATGGCCGGGCACACGAGCATGGTGCGGCGCGATCCGATCGGCGTCGTCGGCTCGATCGCGCCGTGGAACTATCCGCTGCTGATGCTTGCCTGGAAAGTCTGCCCGGCACTCGCCGCCGGCAACACCGTCGTCCTCAAGCCCTCCGAGCAGACGCCGCTGACGGCGCTGAAATTCGCCGAGATCGCCGCGGGAATCCTGCCGGACGGCGTCTTCAACCTCGTGCTCGGGCGCGGCGACACCGTCGGCGCGGCGCTCGTTTCCGATCCGCGTGTCAGGATGATATCCTTGACCGGGGACATCGCAACCGGTCGCAAGGTGCTGGAAATGGCGTCGCGGTCGATCAAGCGCACGCATCTGGAGCTCGGCGGCAAGGCGCCGGTGATCGTCTTCGACGACGCCGACCTCAATGAGGTCGTCGAGGGCGTGCGCGCCTTCGGCTACTACAATGCCGGCCAGGACTGCACGGCCGCTTGCCGCATCTATGCCGGACCGAAGATCTACGAGAAGGTGGTCGCCGACCTCGCCTCGGCCGTCTCCGACATCCGCTACGGCACGCCGGACAAGGACGTCGAGATCGGCCCGCTGATCAGCGAGCGCCAACGCGGCCGCGTCGCGAGCTTCGTCGAACGCGCGCGGGCGCAGGAGCATATCGAGATCGTCGCCGGCGGACGGCAGGCGGAGGGCTCAGGCTTCTTCTACGAGCCGACGGTCGTCGCCGGCGCGCGCCAGGAGGACGAGATCGTCCAGCGCGAGGTCTTCGGCCCGGTCGTCTCCGTCACCCGCTTCTCCGACGTCGACGAGGCCGTCGCCTGGGCGAACGATTCCGAATACGGCCTCGCCTCCTCGGTCTGGAGCCGCGACATCGGCACGGCGATGCGCACGGCCGCCCGCCTCCAGTACGGCTGCACCTGGATCAACACCCATTTCGCGCTGGTGAACGAGATGCCGCACGGCGGCATGAAGATGTCCGGCTACGGCAAGGACATGTCCGTCTATTCGCTGGAAGACTATACCGTCGCCCGGCACGTCATGGTCAAACACTAACGGGGACGAGGGTGCTGAAGGCGGTCGAACCGGAAAACCCAAGCGGGGAGCGGACGGCGGCGGGCGACGTGATCCTCCGCATCAGCGGCCTGCGCAAGACGTTCAAGGGCGCGGCCGCCGTCGAGCATGTCGACCTCGACATCCGCCGCGGCGAGTTCTTCACGCTGCTCGGGCCGTCCGGCTCCGGCAAGACGACGACGCTGAGGCTGATCGCCGGCTTCGAGCGGCCGGATTCCGGCACGATCGAGCTCGAGGGGCGTAACGTCGCGGCGCTCGCGCCGTTCGAGCGCAACGTCAACACGGTCTTCCAGGACTACGCGCTCTTCCCGCACATGACCGTCGCCGATAACATCGCCTATGGCCTGCGCGCCAAGCGCATCGCCAGGGGCGAGTGTCGCGAGCGGGTGGAGGACGCGCTGCGCATGGTGCAGCTTTCCGGCTTCGGCGCGCGGATGCCGGGGCAGCTTTCGGGCGGCCAGCGCCAGCGGGTCGGGCTTGCGCGGGCAATCGTCAACCGGCCGGGCCTGCTGCTCCTCGACGAGCCGCTCGGGGCGCTCGACCTCAAGCTGCGCCAGGACATGCAGCTCGAACTGAAGCACATCCAGGAGACCGTCGGCATCACCTTCCTCTACGTCACGCACGACCAGGAGGAGGCGCTGTCGATGTCCGACCGCATCGCGGTCTTCAACGACGGGCGGATCGAGCAGGTCGGCTCCCCGAGCGAGGTCTACGAGCGCCCGAACAGCGAATTCGTCGCCCGCTTCGTCGGCACGTCGTCGATCCTCGAACGCGGCGGCCGGCGGCTCATCCTGAGGCCGGAAAAGGTGCGCGTCGGCCTGTCGCGCGGCGCGTTCGCAGGCGCCGGCTGGCATGTCGAGGAGGGGCATCTCGAAGATTCCGTCTATGTCGGGCTCTTCACGCGCCACATCGTTCGGCTCGCCGGCGGTGAAACGGTCGTTGCCGTCGAGCAGAACGCCGAGGGCCCGACAGGCGGCCTCGACGCCGCCAGGGGCCAGCCGGTCACGGTTGCATGGAAATCTGAGAACGTCTTCTCGCTGCCCGGGAAGACCTGAAGGGAGGAGGACCCGACATGACGACGCGCTTCAAATGGGCAACGCGGGCGATGGGCATGGTGGCGGCGATGGCGCTGCCGCTCAACGCGCTCGCCGCGCCGGCTCCCGCCAACTATCCCGACAAGATCGGCAAGGGCGAGGGCGACCTTAACATCGTCGCCTGGGAGGGCTATGCGCAGGACGACTGGATCAAGCCCTTCGAGAAGCAGACCGGCTGCCAGGTGCACCGCAAGTATGCCGGTTCCTCGGACGAGATGGTGGCGCTGATGCGCTCGGGCGGCGGCGGCGAGTACGACCTCGTCTCGGCCTCCGGCGACGCGTCGCTCCGGCTGATCTACGGCGGCGACGTGCAGCCGATCGACGTCAAGCTGATTCCGGCATGGAACGACTTCCTCGACGACTTGAAATCACCGCCGCACAACACCGTCGACGGGGTGCACTACGGCCTCTCCTATGAATGGGGGCCGAACGTGCTGCTCTGGAACGCCGACAAGGTGAAGACCGCGCCGACGAGCTGGGCGGCGATCTACGACGAGACCTACAAGGGCCAGATCACGGTCCCGGACAATCCGATCCAGATCGCCGACGCCGCGCTCTACCTGATGAGCGCCAAGCCCGACCTCGGCATCAAGGACCCCTACGAACTGACGACCGACCAGCTTGCGGCGGCGACCGACCTTCTCAAGAAGCAGCGTCCGCTGATCAAGAAATACTGGGCGCTCGCCTCCGACGAGATCGAGCTCTTCAAGAACGGCGACGCGGTCATCGGCGCGGCCTGGCCCTACCAGACGAACGCGCTGAAGGCGGCGAAGGTCAACGTCATGGACACGATCCCCGAGGAGGGGGCGACGGGCTGGGCGGACAGCTGGATGCTCTCGGCGAAGTCGAAGCACGTCAACTGCGCCTACCAGTTCATGAACTACGTCTCGACGCCCAAGGTGCAGGCCGAGCAGGCGATCTATTTCGGCGAGACGCCGGCGAACACCAAGGCCTGCGACCCGATGAACGAGATCGAGGCGGGTTCCTGCGAGAAGTATCACCTCAACGCCCCGGCCTCGTATTTCAAGAAGATCCGCTTCTGGAAGACGCCGCTGCCGACATGCGCCGACGGCAGCAAGGCCTGCGCCAGCTATTCGCAGTGGCAGAGCGCCTGGCAGCAGGTGAAGGGCTGAGGATGATGGTGGCCTGCGCCTTGCAGAACAGCGCCCGGCACCGACCGGCGCAGTACAAAAGCAAGTTGCGACCAGAACCGAGCGCGAACCTCTCGCTCCGTCATTCCGGTGCTTGTCACCGGAATCCATACCGTTCCGCCGTCCGCGCGGGTCGTTCTCGATGGCATCCCAAGAGGCGAACAGATGGGAATGGACCCCTGTGACAAACACAGGGGTGACGGAGGAAGGGGTCGTCCGATGGAACTCAGCCTGACCGGGAAGGTTCGCAACGCGCACAGGATGCTCTCAAAAGGAACACTCGGATGACGGTGGCGGACATGGACCTCGCCCCGTCGAGAGACGGCGGAGCCGGGCATCGTCTCTCCGCGCTTTTCTGGCGGCGGCCGTCGCTGGCGCTGGGTTCGCTCGTCCTGCCGCCGCTCGCCTGGTTCCTGCTGATCTCTATCGCGGCGCTCGCTGTGCTCTTCGTCGCCGCCTTCTGGTCCGTCGATCCGTTCACCGGCGAGATCGCGCACACCTGGACGCTCGACAATTTCCGAACGGTCGTCACCGTCGGCACCTATCGCACCATCGCCGCGCGCACGATCCTGATCGCCGCGGCGGTCACCGCGACGGATGCGATCCTCGCCTTCCCGATGGCCTATTTCATGGCGCGCGTCGCCGGTCCGCGGCTGAAGCTCGTGCTGGTGACGCTCGTCGTCCTGCCGCTCTGGTCGAGCTACCTCGCCCGCATCTATGCCTGGCGGCTGATCTTCGCCCATGACGGCGCGCTCAACTGGGCGCTCAAGGCCATCGGCCTGCCGTCGCTGTCGATCGGCTATTCGAACTGGGCGATGTGGATCGTCTTCTCCTATGTCTGGCTGCCCTTCATGATCATGCCGATCTATGCGGCGGTCGAGCGCATCCCGTCCTCCTACCTCGAGGCGTCGCAGGATCTCGGCGGACGCGGCCTGCGAACGCTGACGAAGGTCATCCTGCCGCTCGCCATGCCCGGGCTCATAGCCGGCTCGATCTTCACCTTCTCGCTGACGCTCGGCGACTACATCACGCCGGTGCTCGTCGGCGGCCCCGGCTCCGACTTCATCGGCAACGTCGTCTATTCGAACGTCGGCGTCGCCAACAACATTCCCGTCGCCGCCGCCTATGCGGCAGTCCCGCTGGTCCTGATGGCGCTCTATCTCTGGCTCGCGCGGCGCCTCGGCGCCTTCGAGGTGATGTGACGATGACCGGCCGGCTGACCCGCATCCTGCTTGGCGCCTGGACGGTGCTCGTCCTTCTCTTCCTGTTCGTGCCGATCGCGATCATCGTCATCTACGCCTTCAACGCATCGAACGTGCAGAGCTGGCCGATCTCCGGCTTCAGCCTCAAGTGGTTCCCCTCGACCTTCGCGAACCGCGAGGTGCGGACGGCGCTCTGGCTTTCGGTCCGGGCGGGGCTGCTCGCGACGCTGATCGCCGTGCTTCTCGGCACGGCCGCCGCCTTCGCCGTGCACCGATTCCGCTTTTACGGGCGCGAGGCGCTCTCCTTCATCGTGGTCCTGCCGATCGCGCTGCCGGGCATCATCACCGGCATGGCGCTCAACTCCTTCTTCGTCTTCTGGCACATCTCGCTCAGCTACTGGACGATCGTCATCGGCCACGCGACCTTCTGCATCGTCATCGTCTACAACAACGTCATCGCGCGGCTGCGGCGGGTGCCGGGCTCGCTCTCGGAAGCCTCGATGGACCTCGGCGCGGACCACGCCATGACGTTCCGCCGCGTGACGCTGCCATCGATCTCGACGGCGCTGATCGCCGGCGCGCTGCTCGCCTTCGCGCTGTCCTTCGACGAGGTGATCGTCACGACCTTCACGGCCGGCGCGCAGAACACCCTGCCGCTCTGGATCTTCGGGGCGATCCGCCTCGGACAGAAGCTGCCGGAGGTCAACGTCATCGTGCTCGTCGTCATGGCCGTGACCGTGATCCCGGTCTTCCTCGCCTACCGCGTCACGCAGGTCTCTTCGGGCGATCGCGACTGACGGAACATCGACGGCTCAGCCCTGTTCGCGGGAAGCGCGGCCGGATGACCGGAGGCCGATCCACGGCGCCGTGCAGGGAGGACCCTCCGATGCCGCGTCCCGCCGTCGTCGCCTTCGACATCATCCAGACCACCTTTTCGCTCGAAGCCCTGCGTCCCCGGCTGACGGCCGCCGGGCTTCCGGCTGACAGCCTCGAGAGCTGGTTCGCCGGAACGCTCCGCGACGCCTTCGCGCTCGACGTCACGGGGGTCTTCAAGCCGTTCAAGGCGGTGGCGCGTGCCGGCCTCACCGGACTCCTTGCCGCGGCCGGCAGGGAGAGCGCGGCGGCCGACCGCATCATCGAAGGCTTCGGCGCTCTCGATCCGCATCCCGATGCGGCACCCGCCATGCGGGCGCTCCGCGAGGGCGGCATCCGGATCGTGGCGCTCACCAACGGCAGCGCCAGCGTCACCCGGAGGCTTCTGGAGCGCGGCGGTCTCACCGACTTCGTCGAGCGGACGGTCTCGATCGATGATGTCGGGCGCTGGAAGCCGGCTCGCGAGGTCTATCTCCATTGCGCGAAAGCGATGGAGACGCCGCCGCCGCGCGTGGCCCTCGTCGCGGCGCACGGCTGGGACATCCACGGCGCCGCGCGCGCCGGACTGATGACCGGCTATGTCGGTCGCTCCGCCCCGCCATTTCCCGACGTCATGGACCCGCCCGACGTTTCCGCCTCAAGCCTTCTCGATCTCGCCAACGCCTTCATCGAGCGTCGGGACTGAGCCGACATGCCTGCGACGGAGCAGGCCTTGCCGCCCGGGCCGGCGGCGGAACAATGGCCGGCTGCCGTTGGTGACGGCGACCCCTGCGGGCGCTCACCCAAGACCAGCGGCCGCGGCCGGCGCGGCGAAAGATTTCACGCTTGCGGACAAGCCTTCAGACCCGCCGGACCTTGGTTGCGAGCGGGCCGGTATCGCCGACGGTCTCGACGTAGTGAACCTCGTCGCCGCGGCGCAACTCCTCGAAGTCGCCGTTGAGCAAGGCGTTGCGGTGGAAGTAGAGGAGGCTTCCCTCCTTGGTCATCAGGAAGCCGTGGTCGGCCGCGGGGTCCAGGTCGGCGACCTGGCCCAGATACTGGTTCTGTCCGTCGTGATGGGCATCCTTCGTCCGCTTCTGGCGCTGCTCCTTCCAGTCGTGGAGCTGGCGCTCGGCCGTATTGAAGGCGTCGTGGATCGCGGTGCGCAGGTCAGGCCGCTGGTATTTTCGCTGCAGTCGGTCGGGCTCGTAGGCCACGACGAGCGGTGCCGTCCCCGGCATGTCCAGCTCGAGGCGGACGACCGGCGGCACGGACTCCTCCGAGCTCGTGGCGCGGCTGTCGACCGTCACGCGGCAGGCGATGATCGCCGCTTCCATGTCGTTCAGGTGGTCGACGCGCGCGCGGATTTCGTCCTCGGCCCAGTCGGGCTTGGCGGCCTTGTGAAAGGCGATGTGAAGAGGGACTTGCATTTGCCGTTTCCTCTGTTCCTCAGGCGGCGAGCCGCCGCGGTTCCATGAGAGGAACCCGGTCGAGAGGAGACGTGTTCCCATTGCCGCGGCCATCGGGATCAAACGTCACAGCAGGTCCTCGATCCGGATCGGAAGCTCTCGGATACGGCGGCCGGGGGCGTGGGGGACGGCGTTGGCGATCGCCGCATTCACGCCGACGATGCCGATCTCGCCGATCCCCTTGATGCCGAAGGGATTGACCGCATCGTCGTCTTCCGGGACGTGCAGCACCTCGACACGGCAGACGTCGGCATTCACCGCGACGTGGTATTCCGACAGATTGTCGTTGACGTATCGGGCTGCGTTCTCGTCGATCTCCGTCTCCTCGAGCAGCGCGCTCGATAGGCCCCAGATCATGCCGCCCATATATTGGCTATGGGCCGTGAGCGGGTTGACGATCGTGCCCGACGCGAAGGCGCCGAGGAGGCGCGGCACACGGATTTCGCGCGTCAGCGCGTGGACGCGCACCTCGGCGAACTGCGCACCGTAGGCGAAGGCTGTGACGTCCTCGCGCTTCTGGCCCCGCAGGGTCGGCGGCTGGCCCTGGTAGAGCGCGCCGATCGCCTTGCCGGGCAGTCCGTCCGGGATGTTCTCCGCATAGGCTTCGAGCGCGCCCTGGGTCACCCGCTTGACGGCGGCGGTGAGAGGCTCGGAGGCGCCGTCGGGCGCCGTCAGGCGACCGTCGCTCAGGCGGAGCGCCGACGGATTGCGCCCTGCGAGCGGGCCGTCGTTGGTTGTGGTGGCGGCGTGCGCCATCCGTTCACGGAGTTCGTCGCAGGCCTTGGCGACGGCGTGCGCCACCGTCGCCGTATGGCTCGATCCCGCGGCGAGCGAGGCAGGCGGCAGCACGGTATCGCCCATTGCTACCGATATCCGATCGACCGCGAGGCCGAGGCGCTCCGCCGCGACGATCGCCACGACCGTATAGGCGCCGGTGCCGATGTCGTGGCCGGCGATCTCGACGCGGGCATTGCCCTCCGGGCGCAGGCGCACACGCGCCGCGGTCGCCGCGATGTTGCTCGGATAGCAGGCGGCGGCGCAGCCGTAGCCGATGTGCCACTCGCCGTCGTGCATCGCGTTTGCGCGATGGTCGCGCTTCGACCAGCCGAAGGCTTCGGCGCCTTCATCGAGGCAGGTCATCAGGTGACGGCTCGAGAAGGGCAGGCCGGTGATCGGGTCGCGGTCCGGCTCGTTCTTCCGGCGGAGCTCGATCGGGTCCATTTCGAGCGCAAGGGCCAGCTCGTCCATCGCCGATTCCAGAGGAAACATGTAGGGCATGTCGGGCGGTGCGCGCATGAAACCCGGTGTGTTGCGATCGGCATGGACGAGGTTCACGAGCGTGCGGATGTTCGGGCAGGCATACATCCGCGCCGTCGATTCCGTACCGGAGACGTTGTAGTCGCTCGGCCTTGAGGTCACCTCCCAGCTTTCGTGCCGGTAGGCGACGAGACGGCCGTCGCGGCGCGCCCCGAGCTGGACGTGGTGGCGCGTCTCGGCGCGGTAGGTGGCGATGGTGAAGCCCTGGTCGCGGGTGGCGACGAGCTTGACCGGCCGCCCCAGCCGGCGCGCGGCGATCGCGATCCAGGCGGTGCGCGCCGTCACTCCGCCCTTGGAGCCGAAGGCCCCGCCGACGAATTTCGAGACGACGCGGACCTTCCCCGGCTCGAGGCCGAGCTGCTTTGCGACGCTGTTGCGCAGGCCGTAGACGAACTGGCTCGGCTCCCAGATCGTCAGTTCGCCGTTCTGCCAGGCGCAGGTCGTCGTGAAGAGCTCGATCGGGTTGTGATGCTGCGTCGGCGTGCCGTATTCGGCGTCGATCCTGACCTCGGCCGATGCGAAGGCGGCCTCCGCCTCGCCGACCGCGTAATCCTCGTGCTCCCCGTCGTCGCGCTTTTCGGTCTCCGTGCCGGAGCTGTCGAAGGTCGCGGACGGCGTCTCTTTCTCGTAGTGGACGTGGACCTTGAAAGCTGCCTCGCGGGCGGCCTCGTAGGTGTCGGCGAGGACGACGCCGATGATCTGGCCATCGTGCCACACCCGGTCGCTCTCGAGCGTCGTGATCCCGCCCGGCGGCTCGGGCGGCTCGGCCTCGTCGCCGACATTCTCGTGGGTCAGGATATCGAGAACGCCGGCGACCGCCTTCGCTTCGTTGAGGTCGAAGCGCCGGATCCTGCCGCGGGCGATGAAGCTCGTGAGCAGGAAGGCATAGGCGGGGTTATGAACGGCTTCGTCCGAGGGATAGAGGGCGCGGCCCGTCACCTTCGCCGCGCCGTCGATGCGCAGGGCGGGCTTGCCCATCACGCTGAAGGCCTTGTCGGACATGTCAGATCTCCAGTCGGGCTGCCTTGAGCAGGGCGCGCACCAGCGTGCGCCGGCCGAGCTCCGGCTTGAAGGCGTTGTGGCGATGGGTGACGGCGGCGGAGAAGGCGGCCTCGGCGGCTGCCTCAGCCGTCCCGCGGTCGAGCCGTCGGGCCGCCAGTGCCGCTTCGGCCTCGTGGGCGCGCCAGGGCTTCGCCGCGACACCGCCGAGGCCGATGCGTGCCTCGCGGACGGTGCCGTCGGCACCGAGGTCGAGCGCCACGGCAGCCGAGGCGAGCGCGAAATCGTAGGAGGCGCGGTCGCGCACCTTCACGTAAAGCGAGCGCCGCGTCCATGGGCCACCCGGCACGCGGAAGCGGGTGATGAGCTCTCCTGGCTCGAGGTTCGTCTCCAGATGCGGCGTGTCGCCCGGCATCCGGTGGAGGTCCTCGAAGGCGATGGTCCGCGTGCCGCCGCCGGGCGCCATCAGGTCCACCTCTGCGCCGAGCGCGACCAAGGCGTTGGCGAAATCGCCCGGATATTGCGCGATGCACTCGTCGCTGACGCCGAGCACGGCATGGCGGCGGTTCATGCCGTCGATCGCCGCACAGCCAGCGCCGGGATTGCGCTTGTTGCAGGCGTGCCAGCTCGTGTCGCGGAAATAGGGGCAGCGCGTGCGCTGAAGGACGTTGCCGGCGAGGCTCGCCATGTTGCGCAACTGCGGGCTTGCCGCCTGCCAGAGCGCGTCGGCGATGACAGGATAGTCGCGGCGGATCAGCGGATGGTCCGCCGCATCCGCCATCCGCACCAGCGCACCGAGCGACAGCCCCGCGTCGTCGGCGGCGATATCGCCGTGCTCGCTCGAAAGCGCGTTGATGTCGACGAGGAGGCGCGGCCGCATGACGTCGAGCTTCATGAGGTCGAGGAGGACCGTTCCTCCCGCCAGGTACGCGACGGGGCGGCCGCCGTCCGAAACGTTCTCCTGCCCGAAGGCGAGTGCGGCGCGCGTGTCGTCCGCGCGCTCCAGCGTGAGCGGCCGCATCAGGCCATCTCCATCCGGCGCGCGGGCAATGCCTTCACGCGCTCGCGCGCCCGGGCGATCGCCTCGACGATCTTCGGATAGGCGGCGCAGCGGCAGAGGTTGCCGCTCATATATTCGCGGATATCCGATTCGGTCTCCGCATGGCCCTCCTCGACGCAGGCGATCGCGCTCATGATCTGGCCGGGCGTGCAGTAGCCGCACTGGAACGCGTCGCAGTCGAGGAACGCCTGCTGCATCGGGTGAAGCGGCTCACCTTCCGCGGAGAGACCCTCGATCGTTGTGACCTCGCCGCTGACCGTGCCGGCGAGCACGAAGCAGGACAAGACGCGCCGCCCGTCGACAAGGACGGTGCAGGCGCCGCATTGCCCTTGGTCGCAGCCTTTCTTCGTGCCGGTCAAGCCAAGCTTCTCCCTGAGCACGTCGAGCAGCACCATGCGCGGGTCGACGCTCAGGCGATGCCTGCGGCCGTTGATCTTCAGCGTGATGTCCATCGGTCTTCTCCGTCGGGGGCAGGGAGGCAGACGCCTCCTGCACGAACTACCTGAACGGGAGAAAGTTCGACGGCGATGGCGGGGAAAGCTATTCCGGCGTCTGCGGGAGCAGGATCCAGCCGTCCTTCGGCAGGATCATCACGCAGCGGAGGCCGTCCGGCTCCAGCTTGACCTGGACGGCGGCCTTCAACTCGTAGACCAGGCTCTTCTCGAGGAGCGTCATGCCGAAGCCGCGGCGGCGCAGCACCGGAGGCGCCTCGACGCCCGTCTCCTTCCATTCCAGCCGAAGCACGGCACCCTCCGCTTCGACCCGCCAGCGGACGGTCACATGGCCCTTGCTGCCGGCGAGCGCGCCGTGCTTGATCGCGTTCGTCGTCAGTTCGTGGATCGCGAGCCCGATGCTGGCCGCCCCTTTCGAGGCCAGCCGGACCGGCGGCCCGTCGATCCGGA
The DNA here is from genome assembly GCA_051960215.1 of Pararhizobium sp. Classification (GTDB taxonomy): domain Bacteria; phylum Pseudomonadota; class Alphaproteobacteria; order Rhizobiales; family Rhizobiaceae; genus Pararhizobium_B. Next base: position 14,415 of record JBQCEN010000321.1, on the reverse strand, counting down.
GCTGGCCGTTTTCGCGCACGGCGCAGGCGGCGAGCTCGTCGGCGACCATCATGCCGAGTTCGATGCCGGTGTCGGGATGGCGCGCCAGGCTCGTCTGGATGCGGGAGAAGGCGTCGATCCGGCCTTCGAGATGAGCGGCGTAGTCTTCCACGGTGACGCTCGTCTCCGCCGTGCGCCGGACGATCGAGCGGACGACGGCAAGGGCATTGCGCACCCGATGCTGCAGTTCGAGGGCGAGTGCCTTTTCATGCTCGCGAAGCTGGTGCAGGTCGTGGACGTCGGTCGATGTCCCGAGCCATTCGACGACGCCGGCGTCGTCGTCGTGGGAGGGCATTGCGCGGGTCTCGAACCAGCGATAGGCGCCGTCGCTCGCGCGGCGGATCCGGTAGCCCGCTTCGAAGCGCTGTTCGCTCGTCGTCCGCCGCCAGGCCTCCATCGCCTTCCGCCGATCCTCGGGGTGGACGGCCTCCAGCCATCCTTGGCCGACGCTTTGCTCGTTCGAAAGCCCGGTGTAGTCGCACCACTGGCGGCTCGCCCAGGTCCAGCGGCCGGCGCGTTCCGAACGCCAGAGAAGCTGGGGAATCCCCTCGATGAGGGTCCTCAGCCGCCGTTCGCTGTCCCTCAGGGCCGTCTTCGTGCGGGTGCCGTCGCTGATGTCGGTGAAAAGGACGCCGATCTTGCCGTCACCGACCGGGCCGATCTTGAAGACGTTGACGGAATAGTGGCGGCCGCCGGTGCGCGCCACGTTGTCGATGCGCGCGGCCGCTCCGGTGCGCGCGACCTCCTCGAGTGTCTGCAGCCAGCGCTCCTCGAGATCGGGCACCAGCTCGCGGATGGCTCGCCCGACGACGTTCGAGAGGCCCGTCTGGCGCTCGAAAGCCGCGTTGACCTCGACGAAGCGGTGGTCGGCGCGGCCATCGCGCCCGACGATGACGTCGATGATGCCAAAGCCCTGATCCAGCGTGTCCCGCAGGACACGGTAGATGGCGGCGGTCCGGCGCAGGCTTGAGACGTCGGAATCGCCGGAGGCACCGAAGCGTTCATTCGTTGGCGTCAAGGTGCGATCCTTCGCGCCCGAGGTGCAGATAGTTCGGCGAAAACATGCCGCGCCGCTGCAATGCTTCCAGATCGGGAATGATCAGCGTCCTGCCCTTCAGGCCGATCAGGCCGTCACTCCGAAGTTCCTGGATGGTTCGGTTCATGTGGACGGTGGAGAGGCCGGTGGCATCGGCCAGCTCCGCCTGGGTGATCGGAAAGGCGCAACTGTCGCCGCTCGTCAGGCCGACGGCCTGCAGCCGGACGAACAGCTCGCACAGCAGGTGGGACACCCGCTCCATCGCGTCGCGCTGGCCGAGGTTGACGGTCCACTCTCGCTGGATTGCGCTGTTGACCAGCGACTCCCACAGGAGCGCCTGGATGACGCGCGGGCATTCGAGGGAGAGCTCGTTGAAGGCATCCCGGCTGATGACGGCCACGTCGACATCCGTCACGGTCGCGATGGAATGATCCATCTCGCGGAGCACGAAGATGTTGAGGTCGCAGAGGTCGCCCGCGATGAAGAAGCTCATGATCTGCCGCTGGCCGTTCTCCAGGTATTTATAGCGGTAGGCCCAACCGTCCAGGATGAGGAAGAGGGCTTCGGGCCGGTCTCCCTCACGGACGAGGTCTTCGCGGGCGACTGCGTGGCGGACACGCACCGTCGCCATCTCGGCAATGGCATCCTTGTCCGACTGCGAAAGCTTCGTGAAGTTCTCGAGCTTTCGGATCAGCGGATTCTCCATCGCCACTTTCTCTTCCTGCACACTAACCAAGTGACGACCCCAAGAGTTTCACCTATGTTGTTTCATGGCTTACGGGGACCTGCAATGAGCTCATGACTCGCTTTCGTGAGGAAGGGACCTTCGATGACAGCGGCAGCCACCAAAGGACGCCTCCACGGACTTCATGTTCTCATCCTGGAGGACGAATTTTTTATCGCCGACGATCTCGACCGCGCCGTGACCCGCTCCGGCGCCGACGTCGTCGGGCCATTCTCCGACTGCAAGAAAGCCTTGAAGCATATCGAGCACGGACCGATCGACGTCGCCGTGCTCGACATAAACCTTGCGGGACAGCAGGCATTCGAGGTCGCCGATGCGCTGGCGCAGCGCGCCGTGCCGTTTCTTTTCGCGACGGGCTATGACCGGTCGATCATCCCCCAGCGCCACCTCGGCGTCCCGAGATGGCAGAAGCCGTTCGATTCCGAAGCGCTCGCCGCGGCATTGCTTTCGCTGGTCGGTGCCGGCTCGGTCACGTCCCGCGAGTAGCGGCGTCATTCCGAACGACGATCTGGATCGCGTCCGCGTTTCGTTGAAACGCGAAAACGATCTATGCGCTTGTTTTCTCGCGTTTCCGGGCGGAAAGCCGGCTTCGGCTTTTCCCTGACATGCCCTAGACATCGAGAAGGGCGAAGGCTCGACCATCGGGCTTTTCGATGTGCATCGCCACGTTGTAGACGGGAATGCCGGCGGGCGTGCGCGCCTCGTATGTCCCGTGGTGGGCGTGCCCGTGGAACACCGCATCGGCATGGAACCGGTCGATCGTCTCGGCGAGGCGGGAGGAGCCGAGGAAGGGAAAGATTTCCGGCGGCTCGCCGGCGATCGTCTCCGGCACCGGCGCATAATGCAGGATGATGACGCATCTGTCCGACTGGACCTGATGCATCGCGTTCTCGAGCTTCAGGGTTTCGCCCAGGCTTTCCGCGACGATGGCCTTGATCGACGGCTCGCCGAAGGAGCCGAGCATGCGCGTGCCGAAGCCGCCGACGAAGCCCTTGACGCCGACGAAGGCGACGCCGCCGATCTCGATCATCTCGCCGTCGAGCAGGTGGACGCCGGCCTTGCGGAAGATCGCGCTGATCTCGTCGACGGAGCCGCATTCGAAGTCGTGATTGCCGAGGACGGCGACCACCGGCTTGTCGATCATCGCAAGGTCGGCGGCGAGGATCTCGGCTTCCTTCGGCTTTCCGAGATCCGTCAGATCGCCGGCGATGACCACGACGTCGCCCTCCTTCGCCATCTCCTTGAGAAGCGCCTGATGCGTCGGCTCCTCGGCCTCCTTGACATGCAGGTCGGCAACGGCAGCGATCTTCAAGGGTCTGGTCCTCTTCTTCCTGTCGGGCTTGTGCCGCTCATGCCTCGCCGATGTCGATGAGGCCCCATTCGTGGACGTCGATCTCGTAATCGGCGGCCGAGAACATCCGCCCGCGGCAGATGTCGGCGATCGGCGCCGGCAGGGCGCGCTGGCGTTCCAGGCGGCCGAGCAGTTCGTCGAACAGCCAGTCGGGGACGAGGGCGCGTCGCGCCGGATAGATCCAGCGGAAATTCAGGAGGTGCATGAAGAGCACCTCCCATTTCGCGTCCATGTAGCCGAGCAGGCGCTCCCAGTTGATCTGGTCGCTTGCCCGCAGGATGATGTGCGCGACGTCGGAGCCGTCATAGCGCTCGCGGAACTGGATGAACGTCTTCGACCAGAGGAGCTCCGTCGGCGCCACGACGGCGGCCGGGCGGCCCAGGATCTCGCTCCGCCGCGCGTGCTCGAACCAGCTTTGCGAGACCTGGCTGCCGCCGCGCGAGGAGGCGTGGATGACGTCGAAGAAGGCCTCGCCATCGAAGACCTTCCCGAGCCAGCGCTCGTCGGTGATCTCGACCGGATGGCCGGCGTCCTGGAAGTAGGCGAGGACCCGCTGCCAGTCGCCCGGCAGGCAGAAGATGTCGAGGTCCTTCGTCAGCCGCGAGATGCCGGTATAGACGCTGACGGCGAAGGTGCCGCCGATCAGGAAGGGGATGTCGGCTTCCGTCAGCCGATCGATGGCGTCGGCGTAGAAGGCCTCCGCATCGGCATTGTCCAGCTTCGGCGTCGCCTTGGCGGCGACCATGGGGGAGGTCTCATCGGCCGGTGAGCACGAAGTCTCGTCATCGGTCATGCGTCGGATCCGCCACGTTCGCTCGTTCCGGAAGACATCGACAGAAGAACCTCCGGGCGGGAAGAAAGTTCACGCTGCCAATATCCGGGTGACCGCGGTTCCACTTCAGACCGGCCGGCTTGCAGGCCACAGGCGCGGATTTGAGATGCGGAAGCGGCTCCTCGGCAGTGCCGGAATCCGCCTCAGGTCGACGGTCAGGTCCTGCGGCGGCACGTCGTAGTCGATCCGCAGCACCAGCGTGCGAAGCAGCGTCTTCATGAGTGCGATCGTCAGCCATTCGCCGGCGCAGCGGTGTCCGTGATCGTGACTGCCGCCGCCCTGAGGGATGAAGCCGAAGGCGCCGATCTCTCGGCCGAGGAAGCGCTGCGGCCGGAACGTCTCCGGGTCGCCCCAGATGCGCGGGTCGTGGTTCGTGCCGTAGAGGTCGAGGATGAACCTGTCGCCGCGGCGGAACGTGTGATCCCGCCACCGGAACGCCTCCCGCGCGATCCCGCTGACGACGGGGAAGAACGGGAAACAGCGCCGTATCTCCTGGACGAAAGCCTCGAGGAAACGCCCGTCGGACCCGATCGCCTCCCTCATCTCCGGGTGGTCGTTGAGCGCCAGCGCGCCGAAGGTCAGGAAGCGGGCGACGGCGACGGTCGGGCGAAGGATATTCAGAAGCTCCACCGCGGCGACGGCCTCGTCGAGCGTCACGCCGCCTGCTTCCTCGTGCCGGGCGATGACGAAGGCGGGACTTTCCGGATCGGGGCTGAGCCGGCCGCGGCGGATATCGCGGACGATCCGCCGCATCATGCCTTCGACGCGACGCCGGCGGGCGCGGGCGAGCCAGTTCGGCGGCCCGATCCGGCCGGCGTTGTCGATCATCGCGCCCAGCGCCTCGGCGAGATCGGAGAGCGTCGGGTCTTCCAGGTCGAGGCCGGCCCAACGGCAGACGCCGCGGCACAGGATGTGGCGGAACGCCTGATGGAGCAGCACTTCGCCGCCTGACGGCCAGCGGCGGGACGCCTCGATCAGCTCCGCCTGTGCCAGTGCCGTCGCGGCGCCAAGCTGCTGCGGCTGCATCATCGCCATGAACATCGCCTTGCGCGCGGCGTGGCTGGCGTCGTCGAGCGTGGCGACGCTGCCCGCATCCTGAAGCAGGTGCAAGGTCGCCTTCGGCAGCGCGCCGCGCCGCGTGAAGCGGTCCGGCGCGTAGAACATGCGCGCGGCGTCCTCGCCCATCACGCAGAAGCGCATGCGACCGAGCAGGCGCGCCCGGAAGATGTCGGATTGGTAACGCCGGCAGCGGTTGCCGATGAAGGCGTAACCCTCAGCACGGAAGGCGAGGGAGCTGTCGAGGGCGTGGTCGCGCGGGATATCGGCCATGGCGTCTTCGCGTGCCGCTCGCTGTCGCTGTCGTCCGTTGATCCGGCACCAACCGGGAAGCGGCGTCCCGTGTTCCGTCACGGCGGCGTCGCAAGCGGCCACAAAGAAAGAGGCCGTCGCTTCGCGGCAGCGACGGCCTCTGTTGCCTCAGATCTGGAACGCGGCGGCCTTCAGGCCGAGACAGGCGTCTTCGTGCGGATGCGTGCGTCGAAATAGACGGGGAGGCCGCGTTCAACGGCGCAGCGTTCCACCTCCCGGATCAGCTCTTCGCGGGTATAGGAGCCGGCGGCCGGCTGGCGATGGATGGCGTCGACCTGCCGGCGGATCGAAACCGGCACCGTCGCCGGACGCAGCTTTTCGAAATGGCGGCAAACGAGAAGAGCAAGATCGATTTTCTTCGGGAGTTCTTCGTGTCTCTGCATCATCGAATGTCCTCCTTGTGCTGGAGACCATGCGGCATAAGCGGCGATCTAGATATAACAGATGATAATGTGGCGAATTTTTCGTGAGGCCGGGACACGCGCTTTTTGGGGTGGGTTTTTCATCGGTTGACCGCCGGCCGCGCGCCGTGGCTGCGACCGAACATCGCAAAGGCCTGAACCGCGGAACCTGAGCGTGCATCATCAGGTTCTTCCTCCCTCAGCCGGGCGCAGGGAGGGCCCCGTCCATGACCAAGAACAATCTGACACGGCGCGGCTTCCTGACCTCCGGCGCCGCCATCGGCGTGTCGGCCGCCGGCCTGACGGGGTCGGGCGGAGCCGCCGCCCGCGAGATCGAGGGAGGCGAGCCCTGGCTTCCGCATCAGGCCGATGCCCCCCATCCCGAGCAGTCGTCGGACTATATCTTCCTGTCGCCGGCCGAAGTCGCCTTCGTCGAGGCGGCGACCGAGCGCATCATCCCGCACGACGAACTCGGCCCGGGCGCGAAGGACTGCCGCGTCGCGCTGTTCATCGACCACCAGCTCGTCGGCGCCTACGGCCGCGGCCAGAGATGGTACATGCAGGGACCGTGGAAGAAGGGCGAGAAGACGCAAGGCTTCCAGTCGCGTCTGGGGCCGGCCGACCTCTACCGCGCGGCGATCAAGGCGATCGACGCGCACGTCTCCTCGGGCGGCAAGGCCAAGACCTTCGCCGCGCTTTCGGAGACGGACCAGGACGCGCTCCTCTCCGACATGGAGAGCGGCAAGCTGAAGCTCGAAGGCGCGGACGCCAAGACCTTCTTCGAAATGCTCCTGCTCAATACGAAGGAGGGCATGTTCTCCGATCCGATCTACGGCGGCAACAAGGACATGGCGGGCTGGAAGATGCTCGGCTTTCCCGGCGCCCGCTACAACTACCTCGACTGGGTCGAGCGGCACGGCGAGCGCTACGACCAGCCGCCGGTGGGACTTTCCGGACGTCCGGCCTGGACCGTGCAAAAGAGCTAAAGGGACGGGACGATGGCGCGCAAACTGCCCTCAGTGGACGTCGTGCTCGTCGGCTTCGGCTGGACGGGCGCGATCCTCGGCCAGGAGCTGACCGATGCCGGTCTCGAGGTTCTGGCGCTCGAACGGGGAAGCTGGCGTGATACGCCGACCGACTTCTCGCCGGCCTTCATCCAGGACGAGCTTCGCTACCGCTACCACTGGCATCTCTTCGAGCAGCCGGCGCGCGAGACCGTCACCTTCCGCAATTCCATCGACCAGACGGCGCTGCCGATGCGCCAGCTCGGCTCCTTCCTGCCGGGCACCGGCGTCGGCGGTTCCATCATCCACTGGAATGGGCAGGCCTTCCGCTTCCTGCCCTACGATTTCCAGATCCGTAGCCAGACGACCGCGCGCTACGGCGCCGGCATGATCCCCGAGGACATGACGCTTCAGGACTGGGGCGTCACCTATGAGGAGCTCGAGCCCTACTACACCCGCTTCGACGAGCTCTGCGGCATCTCAGGCCAGGCGGGCAACGTGCGCGGCAAGAAGATCGCCGGCGGCAACCCGTTCGAAGGCGAACGTTCGCGTCCCTATCCGACACCGCCGATGAAACAGACCTACGGCCCGACGCTCTTCGGCAAGGCGGCGGCCTCGGCCGGCCTGCACCCCTTCCCGTGCCCCTCGGCGAACATGTCGGAAGCCGACACGAACCCGCTCGGCGTGAAGCTCGCACCCTGCACCTATTGCGGCTTCTGCGAGAAGTTCGGCTGCGGCAACTATTCGAAGGCGAGCGCGCAGACGACGATCCTGCCGGTGCTGATGCACAAGGAGAACTTCACGCTGCGCACCGAATGCGAGGTGACGCAGATCAACCTCGACCGTTCCGGCAAGCGGGCGACGGGCGTCACCTATGTCGATGCGCAGGGCGAGGAATACGAGCAGCCGGCGGAGCTCGTCATCGTCTCCGCCTATATCACGCACAACGTTCGGCTGCTGATGGTCTCCGGCATCGGCACCATGTACGACCCCGCGAGCGGCAAGGGAACGCTCGGCAAGAACTACTGCTACCAGATCAATCCGTCCGTCAGCGTCTTCTTCGACGACAAGCTCCTCAATCCGTTCATCGGCGCCGGCGCGCTCGGCATGATCGTCGACGACTGGAATGGCGACAACTTCGATCATGGCGGCCTCGGCTTCATCCATGGCGGCTACATCGCGGGCTACGTCACCACGGGCCGGCCAATCGAGACCGAGCTCGTTCCGGAAGGCACGCCGAAATGGGGGCCGAAGTGGAAGCAGGCCTTCGTCAAGAACTACCTGACCTCGATGGCGATCTCGCTGATGGGCGCGGTGATGCCGAACCGGACCAACTATCTCGATCTCGATCCGACCTATCGCGACATCCACGGCAAGCCGCTGATGCGGATGACCTTCGACTTCAAGCAGAACGAGCTGAAGATGCAGGACTTCCAGATGGGCAAGATGGCCGAGATCGCGAAAGCGATGAAGCCGCGCGAGATCGCCAAGAAGCCGCGCGGGCCGCATTACGACATCCACCCCTACCAGACGACGCACAATACCGGCGGCGCGATCATGGGCGCGAACCCGCAGGAGAGCGTCGTCAACCCCTATCTGCAGCACTGGGACGTGCCGAACCTCTTCGTCGTCGGCGCCAGCGCCTTCCCGCACAACAGCGGCTACAATCCGACGGGGACGGTGAGCGCTCTCGCCTTCCGGGCGGCGGACGCCATCCGCAACCAGTACCTGAAGCATCCCGGCCCGCTGGTGCAGGCATGAGCACGGCGCGCGCACCTCGTTCGCTCGCGATCGGCGCCGCCGTCGCGGCCCTTGCCCTTCTCTGCGGCAGCGTCGCGGCCCCGGCGCAGGTCGGCGAGTTCGCGCAGCAGCAGCGCGGGCGGTATCTGGTCAACGCCGGCGACTGCTTCGCCTGCCATACGGCCGAGAACGGCAAGCCCTTCGCGGGCGGGCGGCCGATCGAGACGCCGTTCGGGACCATCTACTCGCCGAACATCACGCCGGACCCGGAGACCGGCATCGGCGCCTGGACCAGCGACCAGTTCTACCGCGCCATGCACCAGGGCATTGCCGCCGACGGCACGCATCTCTACCCGGCCTTCCCCTATCCGTGGTTCACGAAGGTGACGCGCGAGGACGTGGATGCGATCCGCGCCTATCTGCGGACGGTTCCCGCGGTCAAGTACCGGCGGCCGGACAACACCTTGCCCTGGCCGCTCAGCTATCCCTTCACGATGATCGGCTGGAACACGCTCTTCTTCGACGCGGGCACCTTCAAGCCGGATGCGGAGAAATCGGCCGACTGGAACCGCGGCGCCTATCTCGTCCAGGGCCTTGGTCATTGCGGCGCCTGCCACAACCCGAAGAACATCCTCGGCGCCACCGACAAGTCGAGCGGCTTCACGGGCGGCGAGCTGCAGCACTGGTTCGCGCCGGACCTTTCAAGCGACGAGCGCGACGGCCTCGGCTCATGGAGCAAGGACGACATCGTCGCCTTCCTGAAGACCGGCCATAACGCCCACACCGTCGCCTACGGACCGATGGGCCAGGTGATCGAGGACTCGACCTCGAAGCTCAACGACAGCGACCTCAAGGCGATCGCGACCTATCTGAAAGCGCTGCCGGCGCATTCCGGCGACGACAAGGCGGACAAGCCGGACCAGAAGGTGGCGGATGCCGGAAAGGCGATCTATGCCGACATGTGCTCGGCCTGCCACCAGGTCGGCGGGGAGGGCGTGAAGGGCATGTTCCCGGCACTCAAGGGCAGCGCGATCGCGCAGTCGAAGAGCCCGTTGACGGTCGTTCGCCTGATCCTGAACGGCGGGCACGCGGCCTGGACGAAGCAGGACCCGAACCCGGTGTCGATGCCCTCCTTCGGCTGGAAGCTCTCGGACGCCGAGGTCGCGGCGGTCGCGACCTATGTCCGCAGCGCCTGGGGCAATTCCGCCGCGCCGGTCTCGGAAGGCGACGTCCACGACCTGCGTCAGGCGGTGCAGGCCGTGACGAGCGCCAACTAGGAAGGTGAACCGCCGAGCCAGATCAGCGAGAGGGCGAGGCTCCCGACGACAATGCTCGCGAGCGTCACCGGCCAGCCGCAGCGGATGAAATCGGAGAAGCGGTAGCCGCCGATCGTCATCACCAGCGTATTGTTGTGGTGGCCGAAGGGCGTCAGGAAGTCGGTCGAGGCGCCGACCGCGACGGCGATCAGCATCGGCTCGGCGGGCAGGCCCGCGGCGCGGGCGACGGCGATGACGATCGGAGCGAGCACGATCGCGGTCGTGGCGTTGTTGACGAAAGGCGTGACGACGACGCCGAGGAGCACCGCGGCGGTCAGCAGGACCCACGGCATGTGGACGGGCAGGAGGGCGAGGAGATTGGCGGCAAGCGCCGCGGCGGCGCCGGTGGTTTCCACCGCCGTGCCGAGCGGGATCATCGCGCCGAGCATCAGGATGATCGGCCAGTTCAGGTCGGCGAGCGCAGAGCGCAGCCTGAGATGCCCGCTCAGCGCGAGGACGAGGAGCACGAGGCCGAAGGCAAGCTCCGGGGTCAGCAGGCCGGCGGCCGCAAGCACGACGCCCGCGGCGAAGGCCGCCGGCGGCAGCCAGGACCGGAGCAGCGGCGCGGACGGGCGCGCCCGCGGGGTCAGTTGAAGCGTCTCCGTCTCCTCCGCCGCCTCGGCGATCGTCGCCGGCTCGCCTTCGATCACGAGGATGTCGCCGATCGAAAGCTGCAGGTCGTGAAGCCGGCCTTCGACGCGCGTCGTACGGGTCGAGAGGGCGACGACGCGAAGGCCGCGCGAGGGGAACGCCTCGATCGCGGCGATGCGGGAGCCGACCAGCGTGCTCTCCGGCATGACGACGAGTTCGGCCCGCGACGCCGCCGGCGGGTTGCCCGCCGCCGGAGCAACGATATCCGCGGCTGCCAGGCGATCGAGCGCGGCAAGATCGGCCGAGACGATGAGGAGGTCGCCGTCCGCCACAACAACGGCGCCGGGACGGCCGAAGACGCGCTTGCCGGACCTCACCGTGCCGTGGCAGGCGAGCCCGAAGCCGCCGAGTTTCGGAAGCGCGAGGCCGATGAGCGGCGATCCCTTCGGCACCGTCACTTCCGCCACGACGACCCTTCCGGCGAACGCCTCCATCGCGGTCGCCGCCTCGCCGTCGAAGCGGCGCGGAATCCAGAGGACGATGACGAGGACGCCGGCCATCGTGATGGGAATGCCGGCGGTCGCGAAATCGAAAAAGCCGAAGGGCCGGCCACCGGCGGCGACGAGCGCCTGGCTGACGAGCAGGTTCGCGGGCGTCCCGATCAGCGATCCCATGCCGCCGAGAAGCGTCGAATAGGAGACCGGGATCAGCATCTTGCGCGGGTCGAGCCGGCCGACCGCGGCGATCGTCGCGATGACCGGCAGCATCAGGGCCAGCGCGCCGATATTGTTCATGAAGACGGAGATCGCCGCCGACGCGGCGCAGAGGCCGAGGATGAGCGGCGTCTCCCCGAGGCCGGCCGCCGCGATCCGGCGGGCGATCGTGTCGAGGAGACGGGCGCGCGCCAGGACCTGCACGATCAGGAGGATTTCGACGACCGTGACGACAGCGGGATTGGAGAAACCGTCGAAGACGCGGGCGCCCGGCACCAGCCCGAGGGCAAAGCCGAGAGCGAGGCCGGTCATCGCGACGATCTCGATGCGGAAGCGGTCGAGCGCGAAGACGACGAGCATGCCGGCGAGCAGCACGAGAAGCGCGACCTGGTCGAGGCTGAAGGTCGTCGATGTCGGCAAGCCCCGCCTCCGCCGCCGTTGTCCAAGGCTTCCCGGCAGCATCATCATTCGCTGCCGGGAGGCAAGAGGCATTCGATTGCGGCTCAGGAGGCCTTGGCGAGCGCCTCCGGGCGGAAGAGCTTCCAGCGCGTCGGCCGGAAGGCGAGGCGCGAAAGGCCGGCTGTCGGGTGGCCGGCCGGCACCTCGATCTCGACGCGGACGCGCTCGGCGCCGAGCTCCAGCTCGACATGGCGCGTGCCGGCGACACGGCGGCTTGCGACGACCGGGCCGGCGACGCAGCCGCCGCAGCCTTCGCGCAGCTCGACGTCATGCGGGCGGAAGTAGAGGACGGCGTCGCCTTCCTTCTCGCCGCCGGCGTTGATGCCGATCGTCCGGTCGGCGAACCACATCTCGCCGTTCTCGATGCGCACGGGCAGGGCGTTCGACTGGCCGACGAAGCCGAAGACCTGCGGCGAGTTCGGCCGGTCGTAGACCTCGTCTGGCGTGCCGATCTGGGCGATGCGGCCCTGGCTCATGACGACGACGCGGTCGGCGAGCTCCATCGCCTCGTCCTGGTCGTGGGTGACGAAGACGGTGGTGTGGCCGGTCCGGTCGTGGATCTCGCGCAGCCAGCGGCGGAGGTCCTTGCGCACCTTCGCGTCGAGCGCGCCGAAGGGCTCGTCGAGGAGGAGGACGGCCGGCTCGATCGCCATGGCGCGGGCGAGCGCAACGCGCTGGCGCTGGCCGCCGGAAAGCTGCGGCGGGTAGCGCTCCTCGATATCCGGAAGCTGGACGAGGTCGAGCAGCTCTCGTGCGCGCTTGTCGATCTCGTGGCGCGTCGGGCGGCTCCGGCGGGGCAGGACCTTGAGCCCGAAGCCGATGTTCTCCAACACCGTCATGTGCCGGAAGAGCGCGTAGTGCTGGAAGACGAAACCGATGTGGCGCTCCTGGACCGACTTCTTCGAGGCGTCCTCGCCGTCGAAGAAGATCTGTCCCTCCGTCGGCATGTCGAGGCCGGCGATCAGGCGGAGCAGCGTCGTCTTGCCGGAACCGGAGGGGCCGAGCAGGGCGACGAGTTCGCCGGAGCCGATCGTCAGCGAGATGTCGTGCAGCGCCGGGAAGCGGGCGAACTCCTTGCGGAGGTTTTCAATACGGACTTCCATCGGGAGAACCTTTCAGTGGCCGCGGCCGGTGACGGCGCTGCCGGCCTTCAGTTCGAGCAGCGTCTTCAGGACGAGCGTCACGAGCGCGAGGGCGGCGAGAAGCGAGGCGACGGCGAAGGCCGCGGCGAAATCGTACTGGTTGTAGAGGATCTCGACCTGTAGCGGCATCGTGTTGGTGAGGCCGCGGATATGGCCGGAGACGACGGAGACGGCGCCGAACTCGCCCATGGCGCGGGCATTGCAGAGGAGCACGCCGTAGAGCAGGCCCCATTTGATGTTCGGCAAGGTGACGTGCCAGAAGGTCTGCCAGCCGTTTGCGCCGAGCGACAGCGCCGCCTCCTCGTCGCCCGTCCCCTGCGCCTGCATCAGCGGGATGAGTTCCCGCGCGACGAAGGGGAAGGTGACGAAGATCGTCGCGAGCACGATGCCGGGCACGGCGAAGAGCACCTGGACGCCGTGGCTTTCGAGCCAGGGGCCGAGCGCGCTGCCGGCGCCGAAGAGCAGCACGTAGATCAGGCCGGAGACGACCGGCGAGACCGAGAAGGGCAGGTCGATCAGCGTCGTCAGCACCGCCTTGCCCTTGAACTCGAACTTGGCGATCGCCCAGGAGGCGGCGATGCCGAAGACCGCGTTGAGCGGCACGGCAATGGCCGCCACCGTCAGCGTCAGGCGGATCGCCGCGGCCGTGTCCGGCTCGGCAAGCGCTGCGAAATATGCTTCGACGCCCTTCGCGAATGCCTGGATGAAGACGACCGCGAGCGGCAGGACGTGGAAGACGCCGAGGAAGACGAAGGTGACGCCCATGGCGATCAGGCGCGGCAGGCGCGCCTCGCTGGTGGCGCGATCGGGTGCGGCGGAGAACGCCGAAAAGGCGGGAAGCGAGACGTCAAGCGTCATGGCCGTATCTCCTCCGGCTCCAGGCCTGGATGAGGTTGATGACGAGCAGCATGGCAAAGGAGATCATCAGCATGATCGCGGCAATCGCGGTCGCGGCCGGATAGTTGTATTCCTCCAGCCTGATGACGATCAGCAGTGGCGCGATCTCCGAGACGTAGGGGATGTTGCCGGCGATGAAGATCACCGAGCCGTATTCGCCGACGCCGCGGGCAAGCGCCAGGGCAAAGCCCGTCAGGATGGCCGGTGTCAGCGCCGGCAGGATGACGCGCGTGATCGTCTGGCGGCGGCTTGCGCCGAGGAGGGCTGCCGCCTCCTCGACCTCCCGGTCCTGCTCGGCCAGCACCGGCTGGACGGTGCGGACCATGAAGGGCAGGCCGACGAAGACGAGCGCGACGACGATGCCGAGCGGCGTATAGGCAATCTTCAGGCCGAGAGGCGCGATCAGCGAGCCGATCCAGCCGTTCGGCGCATAGATCGTCGTCAGCGCGATGCCGGCGACCGCCGTCGGCAGCGCGAAGGGCAGGTCGATGATCGCATCGACGAGCCGTCGGCCGGGGAAATCGTAGCGCACGAGCACCCAGGCCGTGAGCACGCCGAAGACGACGTTGACGAGCGCGGCGAGCACGGCAGTGCCGAAGCTGACGGCAAGCGCATGGACGGTGCGCGGGTCTCCGGCGAGCGACCAGAAATGCGTCCAGCCGAGCGCCGAGGAACGCCAGGCGAGGCCGGAGAGCGGCACGAGCACGATGAGGATCAGGTAAGCGAGGGTGAAGCCGAGCGCCAGTCCGAAACCCGGAAGGACGCTCGGCTTTGTCCATCG
>JBQCEN010000320.1:0-9743 GCA_051960215.1 Pararhizobium sp. | reverse complement strand
TGCACCCTTGTCGGCTGGACAAGCGGGGCCGCTTTCAGCGACAAAGGTTCTGAGAAGAATGAAATCGCAAGAGCGGCGGGAGGCGGCGTGGTCACGAAGCGCACGAAGGAACCCTGGATGTCGGCCGAGCAGTTCGCGCGGACGCTGCCGCGCGGCATCGGCCTGAACCTGATCGTGGGCGACGTCGCGCGCGAGGTCGGCTTCTGCCGCGAGGTGCTCGGAGCAATGATCCTGCACGCGGACGAGGACTTCGCGGCGGTCGAGCTCTGCGGTTCGATCTTCATGATCCACGCCGACCACGCCTATGCCGACCATCCGGTCTCCGGCATCCTCGCAGGCAGCGAGACGCGGGGCGCCGGCATCGAGATCCGGGTGATGGGCCTGGACCCGGACCGCGCCGAGGCACGCGCCCGGGCAAGGGACGGGACCGTGCTCTCCGGCGCCATCGACAAGCCGCACGGGCTGAGGGAATGCCATCTGATCGATCCGGAGGGATATGTCTGGGTGCCCGGCGTGCCGGTGCGCTGATGCGCTGGTCCGGGCGATGCAGGTGATCGCCGTGCAGGACCGCCACGTTCCCGTCCAATCGGCCGGCGCGTGTGCCGGCGCGCCGGCGGCGACCTTGCATTTTGACATTTTAGGCAATTTTATCCATGCGACGTGACCTTGGCCGGAAACTCGCAAGGGAGTGACTGCGATGCGCTTGATTTATGCCACCACCATCCTCGCCGTGGGGCTCGCCCTGACGGGCTGCCAGCGGACCACCTATGGCGGTGGCGGACCGGCGGCGGAGGCGGCCCCTGCGCCGCTGACGCCGGCTCCGGTCGGCGGCGTGCAGGGCTCGCAGCTGCCGCCGCCGACGGCGGGCGGACAGTATCCGCCGGCGCCGGGCGCCGCGGCGGCCGGGGCGCCGCAGCAAATGGCAAGCCTCGGACCGAACAACGCGCCGGCGATCAAGAAGGAATCGCTGATCGGCCGCTGGACGGTGACGGCCGGCGGATCGAGCTGCGACATCTTCCTGGCGCTGACGAAGTGGACGGGCGGCTATCGCGCTGCGACGCGCAACTGCGGCGGTTCCGCGTCGAACGTGTCCGCCTGGGACGTCAAGGGCAACCAGGTGGTGCTGTCGGACTCGACCGGCAACCAGCTCGCGGCGCTGTCGCAGACGGGCGCGCAAGGCTATTCCGGCACGACGACCGACGGCCAGCCGATCACCCTCAGCCGCTGACCTCTTCGAGGCGGGCGCTCCATGCGCCCGCGCTCCCCACTCCCCGCGGTTTCAGCGATGACGCTCCACGACAGCATCAACGTCTCGATGCGCTATGAGGCGCTGGTCGAGGCCGGCAAGATCGAAGCCGACCCGGCGCAGCGGCGCGTGGCGAAAGCGCTGGACGGCCTGCTCGAGGAGATCGGCTCCAAGCGTGTCTCGCGCAAGTCGAGCTCGCTCGGCTGGCTGTTCGCGAAGAAGCGTGCCGAGAAGCCGGCCGGCATCCGGGGCCTCTATATCCATGGCGCCGTCGGTCGCGGCAAGACGATGCTGATGGACCTCTTCTTCGAGGCGGTGCCGGCGCGCCGCCAGCGCCGCGCCCCTTTCAACGATTTCATGGCCGACGTCCACGAGCGCATCCACGCCTATCGCCAGAAACTCAAGGCCGGCGAGGTGAAGGAGGCGGACCCGATCCCGCCGGTCGCCAGCGACCTCCTCGCGGACGCCTGGGTGCTCTGCTTCGACGAATTCTCAGTCACCGACATCACCGATGCGATGATCCTGTCGCGGCTTTTCGCCGAACTCTTCGCCAAGGGCTGCGTCCTCGTCGCGACGTCGAACGTCGCGCCGGACGATCTCTACCGCGACGGTCTGAACCGCGGCCTCTTCCTCCCCTTCATCGATCTCTTGAAGACCCACACCCGCATCTGCGCGCTCGACGCGCGGACAGATTATCGCCTGGAGAAGACGGAGCAGCTTCCCGTCTACAACGCGCCCCTCGACGCCGCGAGTGCAGGCCGCATGGACGCCGCCTGGCGGCAGGTGACGCATGGCCGGCCGGCGATATCGGACGCGATCAGGATCAAGGGCCACGACGTCGACATCCCGCAGGCCGTCGACGGCGCCGCACGCTTCACCTTCGCCGATCTCTGCGCCCGCCCCCTCGGCGCCTCGGACTATATCGCGCTCGCCGAACGCTTCCACACGATCTTCGTCGACGGCATCCCGACGCTTTCGGAGAAGACGCGCAACGAGGCGAAGCGCTTCATCACGCTGGTCGACGTGCTCTACGACCACCACGTGCGCCTCTTCGCCTCGGCCGCCGCCACGCCGGATGCCCTGATGACGACCCGGAAGGGTACGGAAGCCTTCGAGTTCGATAGGACTTCCTCGCGCCTCTTCGAGATGCAGAGCCGCGACTATCTCGCCGAAAGCAAGGCGGCGCGGCGAGACTAGGCTGCGGCCTGTCGCCGCAACTTCTTACGTTTACGTAAATGGTGATGTGTTTAACCGTTTGAATTCGTTCAGGCAAAGTTTTGGTTGCCAACGAGGCCCCAGGGGTCTATCCCGTGGCCCGTTCTGGGGTGCCGCCTGAGGGCGACGCCGGTCGAAACTTCATCGGAAGGATTTTCTTCATGGCGCGCAGCAAGATCGCACTCATCGGGTCCGGCTTGATCGGGGGAACGCTCGCTCACCTCGCAGGCCTGAAGGAGCTCGGCGACATCGTCATGTTCGACATCGCCGAGGGCACGCCGCAGGGCAAGGCGCTCGATCTCGCACAGTCCTCGCCGGTCGAAGGCTTCGACGCGCATCTTGCCGGCGCCAACGATTATTCCGCGATCGAGGGCGCCGACGTCTGCATCGTGACGGCCGGTGTGCCGCGCAAGCCCGGCATGAGCCGCGACGACCTCCTCGGCGTCAACCTCAAGGTGATGGAGCAGGTCGGCGCCGGCATCAAGAAATATGCGCCGAACGCCTTCGTCATCTGCATCACCAACCCGCTCGACGCGATGGTCTGGGCGCTGCAGAAGTTCTCCGGCCTGCCGAAGAACAAGGTCGTCGGCATGTCCTGCGTCCTCGATTCGGCCCGCATCCGCTATTTCCTTGCCGAAGAGTTCGTCGTCTCCGTCGAGGACGTGACCGCCTTCGTGCTCGGCGGCCACGGCGATTCCATGGTGCCGCTCGCCCGCTACTCGACCGTTGCCGGCATTCCGCTGCCCGACCTCGTCAAGATGGGCTGGACGACGAAGGAGAAGCTCGAGAAGATCATCGATCGCACCCGCAGCGGCGGCGCCGAGATCGTCGGCCTGCTGAAGACCGGCTCGGCCTACTACGCGCCCGCCGCCTCCGCGATCATGATGGCAGAGGCCTATCTCAAGGACAAGAAGCGCGTCGTCCCTTGCGCGGCGCATCTCGCGGGCCAGTATGGCGTCAAAGACCTCTATGTCGGCGTGCCGGTCGTCATCGGCGCCGGCGGCGTCGAGCGCGTCATCGAGATCGAATTGAACAATGCCGAGCAGAAGGCGTTCGACGGTTCGGTCCAGTCGGTCGTCGGCCTTTGCGATGCCTGCAAGGACATCGCGCCCTCCCTGAAGTAAGCGCGCCGCCTCAGCGTCTAGCGCGTCAAGACAGGACAATCATCGATGAACATCCACGAATACCAGGCCAAGGCGCTGCTCAAGGGCTATGGCGCCCCCGTCGCCGACGGCGTTCCGATCTTCTCTGCCGACGAGGCCGAAGCGGCGGCGAAAAGGCTGCCCGGCCCGCTCTATGTCGTGAAGAGCCAGATCCACGCCGGCGGCCGCGGCAAGGGCAAGTTCAAGGAGCTCGGGCCCGACGCCAAGGGCGGCGTGCGCCTCGCGAAGTCGCCGGACGAGGTCGTCTCCAACGCCAGGGAGATGCTCGGCCATACGCTCGTCACCAAGCAGACGGGACCGGCCGGCAAGCAGGTGAACCGTCTCTATATCGAGGACGGCGCCGACATCGACCGCGAGCTCTATCTCTCGCTCCTCGTCGACCGCTCGGTCGGCCGGCCGGCCTTCGTCGTCTCGACGGAAGGCGGCATGGACATCGAGACCGTGGCGCATGACACGCCGGAGAAGATCGTCACCGTCGCGATCGATCCGACGGCGGGCGTCAGCGATGCCGACGTCGCGAAGCTCGCCGACGCGCTGAAGCTCGAAGGCGCGGCGCGCACCGACGCGGCGACACTCTTCCCGGTGCTCTACAAGGCCTTCGTCGAGAAGGACATGAGCCTGCTCGAGGTGAACCCGCTGATCGTCATGACGAACGGCCGGCTGCGCGTCCTCGACGCCAAGGTCTCCTTCGACGGCAATGCCCTCTTCCGCCATCCCGAGATCGTCGAATTGCGCGATACGACCGAGGAGGACGAGAAGGAGATCGAGGCGTCGAAATACGACCTCGCCTACGTCGCCCTCGATGGCAATATCGGCTGCATGGTGAACGGCGCCGGGCTCGCCATGGCGACGATGGACATCATCAAGCTCTACGGCGCCGAGCCCGCGAACTTCCTCGACGTCGGCGGCGGCGCCTCCAAGGAGAAGGTGACGGCCGCCTTCAAGATCATCACTGCAGACCCGAACGTGAAGGGTATCCTCGTCAACATCTTCGGCGGCATCATGCGCTGCGACGTCATCGCCGAAGGCGTGATCGCCGCGGTAAAGGAAGTCGGCCTCAAGGTGCCGCTCGTCGTCCGCCTCGAAGGCACGAATGTCGCGCTCGGCAAGAAGATCATCAACGAAAGCGGCCTCAACGTCATCTCCGCCGACGACCTCGACGATGCCGCGCAGAAGATCGTCAAGGCGGTGAAGGGGGCGTAAGTTGCGTCAAATGTGTCTTGCGGAAATCACATACACGGATTATGTGTAGCACATAATCCGTGTGTGGATGGCGACCATGACCAAGAACATCACGTTGGCGATTGAAGAAGACCTTCTCAATAGAGTGCGCGTGCTCGCGGCGATGCGACGGACAAGCGTCAACGAGATGGTGCGGGACTACCTTCGTCAGGTCGTCGATGATTCGAAGCAGCGGGACGAGGCACGGGAAGAACTCTTGCGCCTGATGGATGAGTCCGAAGGCGACATGGGCGACTGGCGCCCATCACGCGAAGAGACCTATTCCGGGGAACTCCGCTTTGACCGTGGGCGCTGATGTTTTCCTCGATACCAACATCCTTCTCTACGCCGCGCTCGGCAGGGAGCATGCGCAGAGCCGCTTCGCGGCTGCCCGGCGCATCGTTCTCGAAGAAGATTACTGCACGTCCGCGCAAGTGCTGGCCGAATTCTTTGTCAACGCGCAGAAAAGCAAAGGCGCCCGGCGTCCGCTCGATCGAGCGAAGGCGTTCGAGTGGGTCCGCATCATCGCCAAGAAGCCTTGTCAGCCGGTGGATGCGCGTCTCGTCGCCGAAGGGATCGCGCACGCATCGCGATACGAGATTTCGTACTGGGATGGCGCCATCATTGCGGCCGCTGAACGCCTCGGAGCATCGATTCTATACACTGAAGACCTCAACCACGACCAGAACTACGGCACCGTGCGTGTCGTCAATCCATTCCTCGAAATGTAATTGCCGGGAGCATCCGCGCACATGTCCATTCTCGTCGACAAAAACACCAGGGTCCTCGTCCAGGGTCTGACCGGCAAGACCGGCACTTTCCACACCGAGCAGGCGCTTGCCTATTACGGCACGAAGATGGTCGGCGGCACGCACCCCAAGAAGGGTGGCCAGAACTGGCAGGGCACCGTGGACGGCAAGACGGTCGAGCTGCCGATCTTTGCTTCCGTCGCCGAAGGCAAGGAGAAGACCGGCGCCGACGCATCGGTGATCTACGTACCGCCGGCGGGCGCGGGCGCGGCGATCATCGAGGCGATCGACGCGGAGATCCCGCTGATCATCTGCATCACCGAGGGCATCCCGGTCGCCGACATGGTCAAGGTCAAGGCCCGGCTCCAGACGTCGAAGTCGCGGTTGATCGGCCCGAACTGCCCCGGCGTGCTGACGCCGGAGGAATGCAAGATCGGCATCATGCCCGGAAACATCTTCAAAAAGGGTTCCGTCGGCATTCTCTCGCGCTCCGGAACCCTTACATACGAGGCTGTCTTCCAGACGACGAACGAGGGCCTCGGCCAGACGACGGCGGTCGGCATCGGCGGCGATCCGGTCAAGGGCACGGAGTTCATCGACGTCCTGGAGATGTTCCTCGCCGACGAGGCGACGAAGTCGATCATCATGATCGGCGAGATCGGCGGCTCGGCGGAGGAGGACGCGGCGCAGTTCCTCAAGGACGAGGCGAAGCGCGGGCGGCGCAAGCCGATGGTCGGCTTCATCGCCGGCCGCACCGCCCCCCCCGGGCGCACGATGGGCCATGCCGGCGCCGTCATCTCCGGCGGCAAGGGCGGCGCGGAAGACAAGATCGCGGCAATGGAGGCGGCGGGAATTCGCGTCTCGCCCTCCCCGGCCCAGCTCGGCCGCACCTTGTCCGAGGTGCTCAAGGGCTGACGCGAGAGAAACGGGCGGCGACGCCCGTTTGCATTTTGCGATTGTGATGTGGCGTCCGCCGCATCACCAAAGGGCCGCAGCGGCGGCCACGACAGGCAAACACGATCCGGACCGGCAACATCCGGCGGACCAGGAGGCGGGGCCGAACGCTCCGCAGGTTGAAGACCATGGCACGACAGGACGCCAACGAAATCTTCCAGCAGACCTCGTTCCTCTACGGCAGCAATGCCGGCTACATCGAGGAGCTCTATGCCCGCTTCGAGGACGACCCGGGAAGCGTGCCGGCGGAGTGGCAATCCTTCTTCTCCTCGCTCAAGGACGACGCCGAAAGCGTCCGCAAGGCTGCTCGCGGCGCCTCATGGAAGAAGCCGAACTGGCCGATCCCGGCGAACGGCGAGCTGATCTCGGCGCTCGATGGCAACTGGGGCACGGTCGAGAAGCACGTCGAGAAGAAGCTCAAGGAGAAGGCGGCCAACGGCCATGCTGTGCCCGCCGAAGCCGGCACCGACGTGATGCAGCAGACGCGCGATTCCGTGCGCGCCATCATGATGATCCGCGCCTACCGGATGCGCGGCCACCTGCACGCCAAGCTCGATCCGCTCGGCATCGCCGAGGCCAAGGAGGACTATAACGAGCTCGATCCGGAGACCTACGGCTTCACCAAGGCGGACTACGACCGCAAGATCTTCCTCGACAACGTGCTTGGCCTCGAATGGGCGACGATCCCCGAGATGCTGGAGATCCTCGAGCGGACCTACTGCTCGACGATCGGCGTCGAGTTCATGCACATCTCGAATCCGGAAGAGAAGTCCTGGATCCAGCAGCGCATCGAGGGGCCGGACAAGGGCGTCGACTTCACCGAGCGCGGCAAGGTCGCGATCCTCCAGAAGCTGATCGAGGCGGAGGGCTTCGAGCAGTTCATCGACGTCAAGTACAAGGGCACCAAGCGCTTCGGCCTCGACGGCGCCGAATCGCTGATCCCGGCACTGGAGCAGATCATCAAGCGCGGCGGCTCGATCGGGCTCAAGGAGATCGTCCTCGGCATGGCCCATCGCGGCCGCCTGAACGTGCTCTCGCAGGTCATGCACAAGCCGCACCGGGCGATCTTCCACGAGTTCAAGGGCGGCTCCTTCACCCCTGACGACGTCGAGGGGTCGGGCGACGTCAAGTACCACCTCGGCGCCTCCTCCGACCGCGAATTCGACGGCAACAGGGTACACCTGTCGCTGACGGCGAACCCGTCTCACCTGGAGATCGTCAACCCGGTCGTCATGGGCAAGGCTCGCGCCAAACAGGACCTGCTCGCCGGCAAGCCGCGCGAGGAGATCGTGCCGCTCGAGGAACGGGCCCGCGTCCTGCCGCTGCTGATCCACGGCGATGCGGCCTTCGCCGGCCAGGGCGTCGTCGCCGAGTGCCTCGGCCTCTCCGGCCTGCGCGGCCACCGCGTCGCCGGCACGCTGCACTTCATCATCAACAACCAGATCGGCTTTACAACAAATCCGCGCTATTCGCGCTCCTCGCCCTATCCGTCGGACGTCGCCAAGATGATCGAGGCGCCGATCTTCCACGTCAACGGCGACGACCCCGAGGCCGTCGTCTACGTGGCGAAGATCGCGACCGAATTCCGGATGAAGTTCCACAAGCCGGCGGTCATCGACATGTTCTGCTACCGCCGCTTCGGCCACAACGAGGGCGACGAGCCGGCGTTCACGCAGCCGATCATGTATACGCAGATCCGCGCCCACAAGACGACGGTGCAGGTTTATTCGGAGAAGCTCATCTCCGAGGGCCTGCTTGCGGCCGGCGACGTCGAGAAGATGCGGGCCGACTGGCGCGCCAGGCTCGAGGAGGAGTTCGACCTCGGCCAGAGCTACAAGCCGAACAAGGCCGACTGGCTGGATGGCGTCTGGTCGGGCATGCGCGTCGCCGACAACCAGGACGAACAGCGCCGCGGCAAGACCGCCGTCCCGGCGAAGGCGCTGAAGGAGATCGGCCGCAAGCTCGTCGAGGTGCCCTCCGGCTTCCACGCCCACCGCACGATCCAGCGCTTCCTCGAGAACCGCGCAAAGATGATCGATACCGGCGAGGGCATCGACTGGGCGACGGGCGAAGCGCTCGCCTTCGGCTCGCTGCTCCTCGACGGCCATCCCGTCCGCCTCTCCGGCCAGGATGTCGAGCGCGGCACCTTCTCGCAGCGCCACTCCGTCCTCTACGACCAGGAGAACGAGGAGCGCTACATTCCGCTCAACAACCTCGGCAAGGGCCAGCAGCTCTATGAGGTCGTCAACTCGATGCTGTCGGAAGAGGCCGTGCTCGGCTTCGAATACGGCTATTCGCTCTCCGAGCCGAACGCGCTGACGCTCTGGGAGGCCCAGTTCGGCGATTTCGCCAACGGCGCGCAGGTGGTCTTCGACCAGTTCATCGCCGCCGGCGAGCGTAAATGGCTTCGCATGTCCGGCCTCGTCTGCCTGCTGCCGCATGGCTACGAGGGCCAGGGGCCGGAGCATTCCTCGGCCCGGCTGGAGCGCTTCCTCCAGCTTTGCGCCGAGGACAACATGCAGGTCGCCTACTGCACGACGCCGGCAAACTACTTCCACATCCTGCGCCGGCAGATGAAGCGTGACTTCCGCAAGCCCTTGATCCTGATGACTCCGAAGTCGCTGCTCAGACACAAGCGGGCCGTCTCGACGCTGTCGGAGATGTCGGGAGACACCTCCTTCCACCGGCTTCTGTGGGACGATGCGGAGGTTCTGAAGGGCGAGGCGATCAAGCTCCAGAAGGACGCGAAGATCCGCCGTGTCGTCATGTGCTCCGGCAAGGTCTATTACGACCTCTACGAGGAGCGCGAGAAGCGCGGCATCGACGACATCTACCTGCTGCGCCTGGAACAGCTCTACCCGTTCCCGGCCAAGGCGCTGATCAACGAGCTGTCGCGCTTCCGCAATGCGGAGATGGTCTGGTGCCAGGAGGAGCCCAAGAACATGGGCGCCTGGTCCTTCATCGACCCTTACCTCGAATGGGTGCTCGCCCATATCGCCGCACCGCACCAGCGCGTGCGCTACACCGGCCGGCCGGCCGCCGCCTCGCCGGCGCCGGGGCTGATGTCGAAGCATCTCGCCCAGCTTTCCGCCTTCCTCGAAGACGCACTCGGCGGCTGACGGGCGGCACATTCGAAACGGGGCGGCCGGTGGCGGTCCCGACGACGCAACGACTGACGATCAGGCAAGAACAAAG
>JBQCEN010000319.1:0-17124 GCA_051960215.1 Pararhizobium sp. | reverse complement strand
TATTTCGATCGACCCTGGAGCGCGGCGGAGAAGCGCGCGACGCGGCTCGTCGTGATCGGGCTCGCCGAGATGGATCAAGCGGCCGTGCGCGCGGCCATCGAGGCCGCGCTGTCGGGCGCGCAGGCGGCGTGATCGCGGTTGTGACGCCCGAATTTGACGGTCCCTCCACCGCCTTCGGCGGTCCCCCGCCCCCGCTTCGCGGGGGAGGACCGGGCAAGGTCGATCCTTCCCCGTCTACGGGGAAGGGGGACCATGCGCAGCATGGTGGAAGGGGCGCGCGGCGCGCCTACGGAAAGGGCCGTTTGCCTTTAACTGCTTTGCCGACATCTCCCCCGCAAGGGGGGAGATCAAGGCCTGCGGGAGAGCGCTGACCCATGCACCTCCTCCTCGCGCAGAAGGGCACGATTTCAGAGGGTGGCGAGGCGATCGATCTTGGCCAGTCGCCGGGTGAGATCGTCTTTTTCTCGGCGGCCGATACCGAGCTTGCGGCGATCGCTGCGGCGCATCGGCCGGACCGGCCGGCGCTGCGGCTTGCCAGCCTGATGCAGCTCACCCATCCGATGTCGGTCGACACCTATGTCGAGCGCACGGCGCGGCACGCGCGGCTGATCGTCGTCAGGGCGCTCGGCGGCGCGAGCTATTTCGCCTATGCGCTGGAGGCGCTGCATGCGGCGGCGGTGAACCACGGCGGAGCGATCGCCGTATTGCCCGGCGACGACAAGCCGGATCCGGGCCTCGACCCCTTCTCGACCGTCTCGCATGAGGACCGGGAGGCGCTCTGGCGCTACCTGATGGAAGGCGGCGCGGCGAATGCGGCGGCCTTCCTCGACTATTGCGCCGCGCTGATCGGCAAGGGAGAGAAGCCCGGCGGGGCCGTGCCGCTGCTCAAGGCAGGGGTTTGGGAGCGGCGCGCCGCCGCTGCCCTTCACCTCCCCCTCGATCTCGCGGGGGGAGGGCGCGGCGACGGGGCGGGCGGGGGTGGGGCGGCAAACTCCGAGGAAGTGGCTCCCCCCACCCCGGACCTTCGGTCCGACCCTCCCCACGTCGGGGGAGGGAGTGGGCCGAGGAGCCGGCCCCAGCCTGATCTCCCCCGCAAGGGGGGAGATGCCCGGCAGGGCAGAGGGGGGCACGACGGTGCGGCAAGCGCGGGCGCCAGCGGTGAGGCTCCTTACCCCCCTCTGTCGGCTTCGCCTTCTGCCCTCCGCCATGGCTCCGGGCGTTCATCACTGAAAAAGCCAAATCGTTGGCTCTTTCCCGACCTTCGGTCGACCGTTCCTCACCCCCCGCAAGGGGGGAGATTGGAGCGCGGCACGGTCGCGATCTGTTTCTACCGCGCGCTTGTGCAGTCCGGGCAGACGCAGCCTGTCGAGGCCCTCTGCACGGCGCTGGAGGCCGAGGGGCTGAGGGCGCTGCCGGTCTTCGTGTCGAGCCTCAAGGACCCGGTCTCGGTCGATACGCTTCGGGCGGTCTTCGCGAAGTCGCCGCCGGACGTCGTGCTGAACGCCACTGGCTTTGCCGTCTCGGCGCCGGGGGCGGAGCGGCGACCGACGGTGCTCGACGAGACCGGTGCGCCGGTGCTGCAGGTGGTCTTCTCCGGCTCTTCGGCGGAAACCTGGACCGGCTCCACGCAAGGGCTCTCGGCGCGCGACCTCGCGATGAACGTGGCGCTACCGGAGGTGGACGGGCGCGTGCTGGCGCGGGCCGTCTCGTTCAAGGCGGCGGCGCGTTTCGACGATGCGGTCGAGGCCAATATCGTCACCCACGAGCCGGTCGCCGATCGCTGCGCCTTCGTGGCGAAGCTCGCCGCGAACTGGGTGCGGCTGCGCCGCGCCGCACCGGACGAACGGCGGGTGGCGATCGTGCTTGCCAACTATCCGAACCGCGACGGGCGGCTCGGCAACGGCGTTGGCCTCGACACGCCGGCCGGGACGATCGAGGTGCTCAGGGCGATGGCGGCGGAGGGCTATCCCATCGCCGGCCTGCCCGCCGACGGCGATGCGCTTATCAACCACTTGATGGAGGGGCCGACCAATGCGGCGATCGACGCGCGGGAAATCCGCGAGACGCTTTCTCTGAGTCGGTACAAGGCTTTCTTCGCCGGGCTTCCGCTTCAGATTCAGGATGAGGTGACGACGCGCTGGGGCGGGCCGGAGGCGGACCCCTTCTTTCGCGACGGGCGCTTCTGCCTGCCGCTCGTCCGTTTCGGCGAGACGGTCGTCGGCATCCAGCCGGCGCGGGGCTACAACATCGACCCGAAGGAGACCTACCACGCGCCGGACCTCGTGCCGCCGCACGGTTATCTCGCCTTCTACGCCTTCCTGCGCGAAGCCTATGGCGCCCACGCCGTCGTCCACATGGGCAAGCACGGCAACCTCGAATGGCTGCCGGGCAAGGCACTGGCGCTGTCGGAGACCTGTTACCCGGAGGCGGTGTTCGGGCCGCTGCCGCATCTCTATCCCTTCATCGTCAACGATCCGGGCGAGGGGACGCAGGCGAAACGCCGGACCTCCGCCGTCATCATCGACCACCTGACGCCGCCCTTGACGCGGGCCGAAAGCTACGGGCCGCTCAAGGACCTGGAAGCGCTGGTCGACGAATATTATGAGGCGGCGGGCGGCGATCCGCGGCGGCTGAAGCTGCTCAAGACGCAGATCCTCGACCTCGTGCGCGACATCGGGCTCGATCAGGACGCAGGCATCGCCGCAGGCGATGCCGACGATACGGCGCTCGAAAAGCTCGATGCCTATCTCTGCGACCTGAAGGAGATGCAGATCCGTGACGGGCTGCACATCTTCGGCCGCGCGCCGGAGGGGCGGCTGCTGACCGATCTCACCGTAGCGCTCGCCCGCGTTCCCCGCGGCAGCGCGCCGGGCGAGGCGAGCCTGCAACGGGCGATGGCGCGGGATGCGGGGTTGTCGTACGTCGGCGACACGCTGATCTCCCCCCTTGCGGGGGAGATGCCCGGCAGGGCAGAGGGGGGTGAGGGCCTCTCCTCGACCGCTGACCTCAGTGGCGGGGGCGAGGCCGCTTACCCCCCTCCGTCACCTTTGGTGACATCTCCCCCGCAAGGGGGCAGATTGGGGGCTGCGGCGTTCGACCCGCTTGATTGTGATATGGCGACCGTGTGGCGCGGTGCTTGTCCGGCGTTGCTTGCCGAGGTCTCGGCGGATCCCTGGCGCACCAACGGCGATACTGTCGAGCGTATCGAGCTGCTGGCGGCAAAGCTCGTGGCGGGCGAGGTGGCGTGCCCCCCGGACTGGACGGCGACGCGGGCGGTGCTCGAGGCCATCGAGACGCGGCTGAAGCCGTCGATCGAGCGCTCCGGCACGGCCGAGATCGAGGGGCTGCTGACGGGGCTTGCCGGCCGTTTCGTGCCGCCCGGCCCCTCGGGCGCGCCGACGCGGGGGCGGCCGGATGTGCTGCCGACGGGGCGGAACTTCTATTCCGTCGACAGCCGTGCTGTGCCGACGCCGGCGGCCTGGGAGCTCGGACGGAAGTCGGCCGAACTGCTCGTCACCCGCTACACGCAGGACCACGGCGAGTGGCCGACCTCCTTCGGGCTGACGGCCTGGGGCACGTCGAACATGCGCACAGGCGGCGACGACATCGCCCAGGCGATGGCGCTGATCGGCGCCAAGCCCGTCTGGGACAACGCCTCGCGGCGTGTCACCGGCTATGAAATCATCCCGATGGCGAAGATGAACCGGCCGCGGGTCGACGTGACGCTGCGCATCTCCGGCTTCTTCCGCGACGCCTTCCCGGACCAGATCGCGCTCTTCGACAGGGCGATCCGGGCCGTCGGCGCTCTCGACGAGGATGCAGGGGAGAACCCGATCGCCGCGCGGATGCGGGCCGAGCAGGTGAAACTTATTGGCGAGGGGCTCGACGAGACGGAGGCGGAGAGGCGCGCCGGATACCGCGTCTTCGGCTCGAAGCCCGGCGCGTACGGTGCCGGCCTGCAGGCGCTGATCGACGAGAAGGGCTGGGAACGCCGCGGCGATCTGGCCGAGGCCTATATGGTCTGGGGCTCCTATGCCTATGGCGCCGGCGAGGAGGGGCGGGCTGAAAAACGTCTCTTCGAAGACCGGCTTTCGACCGTCCAGGCCGTCGTCCAGAACCAGGACAACCGCGAGCACGATTTGCTCGATTCCGACGACTACTATCAGTTCGAGGGCGGCATGGCGGCAGCCGTCGAGGCGGTGAGGGGCGCGCGGCCGGCGGTCTACCACAACGACCATTCGCGGCCGGAGCGGCCGGTCGTCCGGTCACTGGAGGAGGAGATCGGCCGCGTCGTGCGCGGGCGCGTGGTCAATCCGAAATGGATCGAGGGCGTCATGCGCCACGGCTACAAGGGCGCCTTCGAGATCGCCGCCACGGTCGACTATCTCTTCGCCTTTTCGGCGACCACGGGTGCCGTGCGCGACCATCACTTCGAGGCGGTCTACCAGGCCTTCGTCGTCGACGAGCGCGTGCGGGACTTCATGGCGGAAAAGAACCCGAACGCGCTGAAGGAAATGGCCGAACGGCTGAACGAGGCGATCGAACGCGGGTTGTGGACACCGCGGAGCAATTCGGCGCAGTTCGAGCTCGCCGCGCTGATCTCCCCCACAATGCGGCTGCGGGAATCGAACGCATGATCTCGATCCACGAAGACGGCGTCCCGCTCCGTCACCCCTGTGCTTGTCACAGGTCCATTCCTATCAGTCCGCCTTTTGGGAACGCTGTCGATCGTGGCCCTTAATGGAGATCGGAACGGTATGGATTCCTGTGACAAGCACAGGAATGACGGACAAACTCTTGAGCGCGATGCTCCGATAAATGAGAGGAAAAATGGCTGAGAAATCGGAACGGCTTCTGAACATGAGCGAGGAGGAGCTGAACGTCCGCCACGCCGAGAAGATGAAGAAGAAGAAGGCGGCGCGCGACAAGATCATCGCGACGAAGACGATCGAGAAGGGGCTCGTGATCGTCCACACCGGCAAGGGCAAGGGCAAGTCGACGGCCGCCTTCGGCATGATCTTCCGGGCAATCGGCAACGGCATGAATGTCGGCGTCGTCCAGTTCGTCAAGGGCAAGTGGGGCACCGGCGAGCGCAAGGTACTCGAAGCCTTCCCGGACCAGGTGACGATGGCGACGATGGGCGAGGGCTTCACCTGGGAGACGCAGGACCGCGGCCGCGACATCGCCGCCGCGCGTGCCGCCTGGGAGAAGGCGAAGGAGATGATCATGGACCCGGAGATCCGGATGGTCCTCCTCGACGAGCTCAACATCGTGCTGCGGTACGATTATCTCGACGTCGCCGAGGTCGTCGATTTCCTCAAGGGCAAGCCGGAGATGACGCACGTCGTCATCACGGGCCGCAACGCCAAGGAGGAACTGATCGAGTTCGCCGACCTCGTCACCGAGATGGAGATGATCAAGCACCCGTTCCGCTCCGGCGTGAAGGCGCAGGTCGGCGTCGAGTTCTGAAGGTGGCGACCGCCGCCGCCTACATCGTCGCCGCCTTCTGCGAGATCGCCGGCTGCTACGCGTTCTGGGCGGTCTTTCGGCTCGGCCGGCCCATCGGCTGGCTCTTCGCCGGCGCTCTGGCGCTCGTCGTCTTCGCCGCTGCGCTCACCCGCGTCGATGCCGATCTCGCCGGACGCGCCTTCGCCGCCTATGGCGGCATCTACATCGTCGCCTCGCTTGGCTGGCTGTGGCTTGTCGAAGGGACCCGGCCGGATCGTTTCGACCTTTGCGGCGCGGCGCTCTGCCTCGCCGGCGCGACCATCGTCATCGCCGGAGGGCGCTGACGCTTCGCTGCGAGTCTGTCAGGCGTCTCGGAAGGAGCAATTCGGCCCTTAAAAAGCCCGGCGCGGTTAATATTCAGTAACACATCAACACACATCTTTAATGCTTTGGGCATAAGACGGATTCTTGTCTATTTGCTGCCCTGATCACTCCCGAGAAGCGCCGCGATCGCGGGCGATCAAGAGGCGTTCCGTCACCGCGCCAACAGGGGGGCCTCATGGCGATCAAGATCTCGCGTCGGACCGTCCTTATTGGGGTCATCGTCGCCTGGCCTGTTCTGGTGCGCACGCTCGGCGGCGGCGACCCGGCGGCGGAAGTGGACACGAGCAGCATCGTCTCGTCGATTCCGGCAGGGCCGGCCGCGATCCATCAGACCGTCCCGCGGGAAAGCCTGCCGGCGGGGCTGCCGGTCACGGCGGAAAGCGCCCATCCCGGTCCGCTGGCCGACCTTCTCGACGCAGCCGAACGCGCGCTTCACGCTCTGATCGACTGAGTGCCACCGGGCGCGGAGACGGCCGATAACCGTCTCCGCATGTCGGCAACTTAGCGACCCGGCGCGACAGGCCCGGTGCCGGCGCCGCTCGTCTCGATGGCGCGGGCGATCTTCGCCATGTCGTCGGCCGTCAGGTCGAGCCGCCCGGCATCGACCCAGCCGTCGACCTGCTCGGGGCTGCGGCCGCCGACGATGGCGCCGGTGACGCCGGGCCAGGCGAGAGTCCAGGCGACGGCGACGGAGGCGACGCTCGTGCCGTGGCGCTCGGCGATCGGCTTCAGCGCGTCGGCGAGCTCAAGGTTCTTCTTCAGCTTCTCGCCGGTGAAGTTCTCGTGGCGGGAGCGCCAGTCGTTGGCGGGAAGCGCCTTCGCCCGCTCGACGGAGAAGCGGCCGGTCAGGAGCCCCGACTGCATCGGGCTGTAGACGATGACGCCGGTGCCGTGCTTGTCGCACCACGTCAGTTCCTTGTCGCCGACCTGACGGGCGATCGCCGAGAAGGGCGGCTGCAGCGAATCGACATGGCCCAGCGCCTCGGCCTGCTCGAGTTTCTCGACGTAGTGGTTCGAAAGGCCGGCGGCGCGGATCTTGCCTTCCTTCTTCAGGTCGAGGAGGGCGCCCCAGTATTCCTCGATCGGGCTGCCGTCCTCGGCCGGCCAGTGCATCTGGTAGAGGTCGATGCGCTCGACGCCGAGGCGCTTCAGCGATGCTTCGCATTCGCGGCGGATGCTGTCGGCCTTGCCGATGCGCGCCGGCTTGGCGTTGCGGTCCTCGTTCCAGATCAGGCCGCATTTGGTGAAGACGTAAGGCCGCTCGCTCTGCGGTATTTCAGCCAGCGCCTTGCGCACCACCTCCTCGGAGTGGCCGAGGCCATAGACGGCGGCGGTATCGATCCAGTTGACGCCGCGCTCGACGGCGTGGCGGATCGCCTTGATCGAATCGGTGTCGTCCTGGTCACCCCAGCCGACGAACCAGTCGCCGCCGCCGATCGCCCAGGCGCCGAAGCCGACGCGGGTGATCGCCATGTCGGTCTTGCCGAAGGGAACCGTCGGAAGGTCCGTCGTCGGGGGTGTGCGGGTGTCCATGATCGTCTCTCCTTCTCGTGATGGCATTGGCGCTGCATATGGCGCGAGTCGCCGGGGCGTCAAAGGCCAAAGCCGTCAGCGGCGCATTCGGTCTGCGGAATGTCGGTTTCGGGTTTGACCGCCGGAGGGCGCCTCCTCTAGATTGGCGCCACCTGTGCGACGGCGCCTGACCCAGGACCAGGCTGAGAGAAATTCCGGTGAGTCCGACCCAGACCGGGGGACGATTCCGGAGCTGTCCAGACCGTTCCGGACTTGTCCGCAACCGACCGGCTGCGGCAAGCGTGGCGTTTCGTGCAGCGACCGCTAACGGCCGACAGGAAGGAATGCACAGTGGACACGCTCAAGCCCGGCGCCGGGGAGAAGCTCGGCATCATGGTCTGCGGCCATGGCAGCCGCAACCAGAATGCCGCTCGGGAATTCTCCAAGGTCGCCGAGGGCCTGCGGGCGCGCCGCTCCGACATGCCGGTCGAATACGGCTATCTGGAATTCTGCAATCCGGTGATCTCGCTCGGTCTCGACCGGCTGCGCGAGCAGGGCGTGACGCGCGTTCTCGCCGTGCCGGGGATGCTCTTTGCCGCCGGCCACGCGAAGAACGACATCCCGTCGGTGCTCAATACCTATCAGGCGCAGCACCCGGGCATGGTCATCCACTACGGGCGCGAGCTCGGCATCGACCTCAAGATGATCCGTGCGGCGGGCGAGCGCATTCGTGAGGCGATCGCCGCGGCGGATGCGGCAAATGGGCCGGTGCCGCCCCACGAGACGCTGTTGATGGTGGTCGGCCGCGGTGCGTCCGATCCCGACGCGAATTCCAACGTCGCCAAGGTGATGCGGATGCTCTGGGAAGGACTCGGCTTCGGCTGGGGCGAGACCTGCTACTCCGGCGTGACCTTCCCGCTCGTCGAGCCGGGACTGGAGCATGCGGCGAAGCTCGGCTACCGGCGGATCGTCGTCTTCCCGTATTTCCTGTTCACCGGCGTGCTCGTGAAGCGCATCTATGCCTATACGGACGACGTGGCGGCGCGCCATCCGGCGATTGAATTCGTCAAGGCCGGCTACCTGAACGACCATCCCCTCGTCCTCGACGCCTTCGAGGACCGGGTGCAGGAGATCCTCGAGGGCCAGGCGCTGATGAACTGCCAGATGTGCAAGTACCGCGAGCAGGTGCTCGGCTTCGAGGCGGAGGTCGGCCTGCCGCAGGAGAGCCATCACCACCATGTCGAGGGCATCGGCGGCGGACTGGAGAACTGCCCCTGCGGCGGCGACTGCGATGCCTCCTGCCGCGACGAGGATTTCTGCCGCAAGCACGGCCTGCCCTATACGCCGGTGCACAGCCACGCCGAGCCGAACGCGCTCGAGCCGGTCTTCGACTATTCGCCCTCGTTCTCGCTCGGCGGGCGCTATGCCGGCCTCGCCGATGCCGCGATCGTGGCGACGCCCGAGGATTCCGTCCTGCGCAAGGGGCATGGTCACGATCATCACCATCACCATGGTGACGAGCACCATCATCATCACCACGACCATGAGCATGATCACAGCCACGGCCATGGCCACGATCACGGTCATGCCCATCATCACCACCCCTATCCGCACGCCGACCATCCGCTCGGGCCGCGCTCTATGAAGAAGAAATAGGCGGGCGATGACGGTGCCCGTCTATATCCGCGACCCGGCGGAGATCTATCGGCAGTCCTTTGCGACGATCCGGCGCGAGGCGGATTTGTCGTGCTTTACCGGCGCGATGGAGGCGCTGGCTGTGCGGCTGATTCATGCCTGCGGCATGGTCGACCTCGCTGACGACATCGTCTTCTCGGGCGGGGCGGCGGAGGCGGGGCGCGCGGCGCTTGCGGCCGGGGCACCGGTGATCTGCGATGCGGAGATGGTGCGCCACGGGGTCATCCGGCGGCTTCTGCCGGCCGGCAACGATGTCATCTGCCTGCTGTCCGACGAGCGCGTCGCGCCGCTGGCGGAGGCGACGGGCACGACGCGCAGCGCCGCGCAGGTCGATCTCTGGGACCCGCACCTCGCCGGCGCCGTCGTCGCGATCGGCAATGCGCCGACGGCGCTCTTCCGCCTTCTCGAACGGCTCGATGCCGGGGCGCCGAAGCCGGCGCTGATCCTTGGATTCCCGGTCGGCTTCGTCGGCGCGGCGGAGTCGAAGGCGGAACTCATTGCAAATCCGCGCGGCGTGCCCTTCATCGCCGTCGGCGGCCGGCGCGGCGGCAGCGCCCTTGCCGCGGCCGCCGTCAACGCGCTTGCCGGAGGGCTCGCATGAGTGCTGCGCCCTGGCTCCAGATCGTCGGCATCGGCGAGGACGGCATGGCGGGACTTTCGCCGGCCGCCCGCGCGCTCGTCGAGGCGGCGGAGGTGATCGTCGGTGGCGACCGTCACCACAGCCTGGCGCCGAATATCACGGCCGAGCGCATCGCCTGGCCGTCGCCCTTCGATGCGATGATCGAGACCATCCGTTCCTTCCGTGGCCGGCGGGTCGTCGTGCTCGTGACGGGCGATCCGCTCTGGTATTCGGTCGGCGCGCGGATCACCAAGGCGATCCCCGCCGAAGAAATCCGGTTCCACCCGCAGCTTTCCGCCTTCCAGTTCGCGGCCGCCCGCATGGGCTGGTCGCTTGCCGATGTCGAGACGCTGACGGTCCACGGCCGGCCGGCCGAGCAAATCGTGCCCTTCTTCGAACCTGGGGCACGGCTCCTCGTCCTCACGCGGGACCGGAGCTCTCCGGCGACGGTGGCTCGGCTCCTCACGGAGCGCGGCTACGGCGGCTCGCGGCTGACGGCGCTTGCGGCGATGGGCGGCGCGGAGGAGGCTCGCTTCGAGGCGACGGCCGAGGCGTGGGGGCTGGAGGTGCCGGACTTTCACACGCTCGCCGTCGAATGCGTGGCGGGTGAGGGCGCTGCGGTGCTGCCGAGGACCGGCCTTCCCGACGGCGCCTTCCGCCACGACGGCAAGATGACGAAGCAGACGGTACGCGCGCTGACGCTGGCGAAGCTCGTGCCGGTGCGCGGCGGCCTGCTCTGGGACATCGGCTCGGGTTGCGGTTCGGTCGCGATCGAATGGATGCGCGGCGCGCGCGAGGCCCGCGCGATCGGCCTAGAGCCGCGCGCCGACCGCCGTGCGCTTGCGGCGGAAAACGCGCTTCGCCTCGGCGCGCCCGCGCTGAAACTGATCGAAGGCGAGGCGCCTGCCGCGCTCGACGGCCTGCCGGCGCCCGACGCCGTTTTCATTGGCGGCGGGTTGTCGGAACAGACCGCCGCGCATTGCATCGCGGCGCTGAAGCCTTTCGGGCGGCTCGTCGCCAATGCCGTGACGCTCGAAAGCGAGGCGGTTTTGCGAGTCATGTTCGCGCATTACGGCGGCGAGCTTACGCGCCTCTCCGTCGAGAGCGCCGAACCCGTCGGCCGCTTCCACGGCTGGAAGCCGGCCATGCCGGTGACCGTCTGGTCGTGGAGGAAGGGGGCGTGATGGGAGCCGGGGTCCCTCCAATCTCCCCCCTTGCGGGGGAGATGTCACCGAAGGTGACAGAGGGGAATATTTCAGCCTCTTGGCTCAAACTGCCGTTTGATATTTGCCGCACCGCCCCTACCGCCCTCTGCCCTGCCGGATGTCTCCCCTGGATTGGTGGAGGCCGATGACCGGGACGCTCTATGGCCTCGGGCTGGGCCCCGGCGATCCGGAACTGCTGACGCTGAAGGCGCATCGCATCCTGAGGGCGGCGCCGGTCGTCGCCTATCCGGCGCCGGAAGGCGGCGAGAGCTTTGCGCGGCGGATCGTCGCCGATTATCTCGCGCCGGAGCAGGTTGAAATCCCGATCGTCGTGCCGATGCGCGTCGAGCGGCATCCCGCGCAGGACGTTTATGACGGCGCGGCTGCTGCGATCGCCCGCCATCTCGATGCCGGCCGTGACGTGGCGGTGCTCTGCGAGGGCGATCCCTTCTTCTACGGCTCGTTCATGTATGTCTTCGAGCGGCTGGTGGAGCGCTATCCTTGCGAGATCGTGCCCGGCATCTCCTCGATCATGGCTGGCGCGGCGGCACTGAAGCGGCCGCTTGCGGCGCGCAACGACGTGCTGACCGTCATTCCCGCGCCGCTGCCGGATGTCGAAATCCGGACGCAGATCGCCATGGCGGATGCAGCGGCGATCATCAAGATCGGCCGACATTTCAAGCGGATATGCAGCCTTCTTGAGGATTTGAATCTGGCTCGATGCGCCGGCTATCTGGAGCGCATCAGCCTTGACGCGCAAAAGGTGATGCCGCTGCGCGCGGTCGATGCGGAGAGCGCGCCGTATTTCTCGATAATCCTCGTCTATCGCGGCGCCGAGGACTGGATCGCGGAGCGGCCGATCGGGGAAGGACGATAGAATGAAAGAACAACGAAAGCCGGTCGTGGTGATCCTGTCGGAGCCCGCACGCGAGACGGGGCGGCGGATCGCCGACGGCATCGGCGGCGTCTTGCACGGCGCGTCGGGGCGGGTCGAGGCGGCGGGGCTCGACGGATCATTCGAGCGTGTCGGCGACCATCTCGCGCGGCTCTTCGAGACCGGACGGCCGATCGTTGCCGTGATGGCGGCGGGCGCGGTGATCCGGCTGCTTGCGCCGCTGCTTTCCGACAAGCGGTCGCAACCGCCGGTCGTGGCCGTTTCGGAGGACGCCGCGAGCGTCGTGCCATTGCTCGGCGGCCATCACGGCGCAAACGACCTGGCGCGGCGGATCGCGGAAATCAGCGGCGGCCATGCCGCGGTGACCACGGCGGGAGACCTTCGCTTCGGCATCGCCCTCGACGCGCCGCCTGCGGGGTACGGGCTCGCAAATCCGGCAAACGCCAAGGCCGTCATGGCCGAGCTGCTGGCCGGCACGCGCGTGAAGATGACCGGTGAGGCAGCGTGGCTGCGCGAGAGCGGGCTTTCGTTCGACGACAGTGGCGCTGTGCGGCTTACGGTGACGGACGGGACGATCGAACCGGCCGCCCTGGAACTGGTCTATCATCCGAAGACGCTGACGCTGGGCATCGGAGCGGAACGCGGCGCCGATCCGGTCGAGGCGATCGCGCTCGCCGAAAGGGTGCTGGCCGAGGGCGGCTTCGCGCGCGAGAGCGTTGCCCTCGTCGCGTCCGTCGATCTCAAGGCGGACGAGGCGGCGGTCCACGCGGTCGCGGAGCATTTCGGCGTGCCGGCGCGCTTCTTCTCCGCCGCGCGGCTCGAAGCCGAGGCGCCGCGCCTGGCGAACCCGTCAGACGTCGTCTTCGCCGAAGTCGGATGCCATGGCGTGGCCGAGGGTGCGGCGCTGGCGGCGGCAGGCGAGGGCGGCGCGCTCGCCGTCACGAAGATGAAAGGCCGTGGCGTGACGGCCGCGCTTGGCCGGGGAGCCGCGCCGATCGACCCGGCAGGCGTGGGCCGGGCGCGGGGCACACTCTTCGTCGTCGGCATCGGTCCCGGATCGGACGCCTGGCGCTCGCCGGAGGTCTCGGCGATGGTCGAAGGCGCGACGGATCTCGTCGGCTATTCGCTCTATCTCGACCTGCTCGGGCCGCTTGCGCGCGGCAAGGCACGGCACGATTTCGACCTCGGCCGCGAGGAGGCGCGGGTGCGCCATGCGATGGAGCTTGCGGGCGAGGGCAGGACGGTGGCGCTCGTCTGCTCGGGCGATGCCGGCATCTATGCCATGGCGACGCTAGTCTTCGAACTCCTCGACAAGGCTGACGGGCCAGGTGGCCTTGCCGATACGGCGCGTCGGATCGAGATCGCCGTCTCGCCGGGCATCTCGGCTCTGCAGGCGGCGGCGGCGCGCGCCGGCGCGCCGCTCGGCCACGACTTCTGCACCATCTCGCTCTCCGACCTGCTGACGCCTTGGGAGGACATCCAGCGCCGTGTGTCCGCGGCGGCCGCCGGCGATTTCGTCGTCGCCTTCTACAATCCGGTCTCGAAACGCCGGCGCACGCAGCTCGCCTGGGCGCGCGACCGGCTGCTTGCCGACCGGCCGGCCGATACGCCGGTCATCCTCGCCACGAATCTCGGCCGCGAAGGCGAGACGGTCCGTGTCGTGCCGCTCGCCGGTCTGGACGTCGAGGCGGTCGACATGCTGACCGTCGTCATCGTCGGCTCGTCGCAAAGCCGTACCGTGCGTACCGGCGACGGCCGGACCTGGGTCTATACGCCACGCGGCTATGCGGGGAAGGCGGGGAGTGCGATGGCGGAAGCGGTTTGATGGTGGAGCGATCGTCGAAATCCGCATCTGGCGATTGCCGCATTCGACACAGGAACGGCCGCACGGGCTGAATTATTCGCTCTTCTATGGACGGGCAGGTCCACGGATCGTGGGATATGACAATGAGTTGGGCAAGGGCGATCACCGGCACTATCGGGAGCGCGAAGAAGCTTACACTTTCGTCAGCTTCCGCCAGTTGGTGCTGGACTTCTGAGCCGATGTGAAACGGGAGATCAAAGATGAACGAGGTCAGACTTGAAGTCGAAACGCTCGATCGGTTCCTCTCGGACGTACTGGAGATGGCGGATCGGCTCGACGGTGGCGATACGGCGCCGGCGGCGGCCCATCTTGCATTCGAGCGGATGGAGGACTTGCTCAAGGTCCTCACCGCCAACCGGTGGCGACTTCTTCGGAGACTGCGCTCGAAAGGCCCTACGTCCATCCGATCGCTCGCCAAGGCATTGGAACGGGATTATCTCCATGCAGATGTCGTCGCCCTGATCGATGCCGGGCTGGTCGAGCGCGATGCGGCCGGCAGGATCGCCGTGCCTTGGACGCGGATCACGGCCGAGATGGCGTTCGATATCGCAGCCTGAACTCACAAAGAAGAGATACCCATGACCGTCTATTTCATCGGCGCCGGGCCCGGCGCGCCGGATCTGATCACCGTGCGGGGGCTGCGGCTGATCGAGCGGTGTCCGGTCTGCCTCTATGCCGGCTCGCTGGTGCCGGAGGAGGTGGTCGCGGCGGCGCCCGCGAACGCGGTCGTCAAGGACACGGCGCCGATGCATCTCGACGAGATCGTTGCGGAGATGGAGGCGGCGCATGGCCGTGGCGAGGATGTCGCGCGGGTGCATTCGGGCGACCCGTCGCTCTACGGCGCGATCGCCGAGCAGATGCGGCGGTTGGACCAGTTCGGCATTCCCTATGACGTCGTGCCCGGCGTGCCGGCCTTCGCCGGGGCGGCGGCGCGGCTGAAGACGGAGCTGACGCTTCCGGAGATCGCCCAGACGGTGATCATCACGCGGACAGGCATGAAGGCGTCGGCGATGCCTGACGGCGAGGAACTGGAAACGCTCGGCCGCTCCGGCGCGACGCTGGCGATCCATTTGTCGATCCGCAACCTCGCCTATGTGCGCGAGGCGCTGGCGCCGCATTACGGCGACGACTGCCCGGTCGTCATCGCCTATCGCGCGACATGGCCGGACGAACTCCTCATCCGCACGACGCTTGCCGAAATGAAGGAGGCGGTGCGGGCGGCCAAGATCACGCGCACCGCGCTGATCTTCGTCGGCCGCGTCTTCGGCGACGTCCAGTTCCGGGATTCCGCTCTTTACGACGTTGGTTACGCGCATGTTTTGCGCAACCGCGGGAAGAAGAAGGCGAGCGTCTGAGCGATGCCGGCCTATCCGATCGTGGCCACGAGGCCGTCCATGTCGGTGAAGATCTCGCCCTCCGGGTGCGGCGGGCGGCGGATCATGATCACCGGCAGGCCGAGGTCGCGCGCGGCCACCAGCTTGGCGCTGGCGCCGACGCCGCCGGAATTGCGGCAGACGATATGGGTGATCGCGTGCATGCGCAGGAGCTCTTCCTCCTCGATCGGATCGCCGGCTGGGCGCTCGACGACGAGATCGTGGGCAGGCAGCGGCAGCGGCGCCGCCGGCTTCTCGATCATGCGGACGAGGAACCAGCAGTCGGTCCGGTCGGTGAAGGCGGCGAGGTCCTGCGTGCCGAGCGCCAGGAAGGCACGGGCCTGGGCGGGGAGCGCGTCGGCGGCGGCCCTCGCGTCGTCGACCATCTCCCAGCTGTCGGCCGGCTCCGGCTTCCATTCCGGGCGCACGAAGACGAGGCGGCGCAGCCCCACCATCTCCGCCGCGGCCTCTGCGTTCTTCGAGATTTGCGCGGCGAATGGGTGCGTCGCGTCGACGAGGAGGTCGAAGCGCTCCTGCCTCAGATATTCTGCAAGCCCCTTTGGGCCGCCGAAGCCGCCGACGCGCACCTCGCCGGCGACGGGCGCAGGATTCTCGGTCCGGCCGGCGAGCGACGTCACGACGGAGAGGCCGTCGTGGCTCGTCAGACGCTCCGCCAGCACGGCGGCCTCGCGCGTTCCG
This sequence comes from Pararhizobium sp., assembly GCA_051960215.1. GTDB lineage: Bacteria > Pseudomonadota > Alphaproteobacteria > Rhizobiales > Rhizobiaceae > Pararhizobium_B. Next base: position 1,430 of record JBQCEN010000319.1, on the reverse strand, counting down.
CCGAGGATGAGCACTTTCCTATCGGGCATGCGCGAGGATCTCCCCCTGTCGGTCGGTGACGATCACATCGACCTCGACAGGCGCGCCGCGCAGCGTCTCGAGCGCGGTGCGGCGGGCCCGTTCCGCGATAACGCCGGCAACATCGATTTCGTTCGCGCGAGAAAGTTCAAGCACTTCGAGCGCCGTATTGGCGGCAAGAATCCTGTCCCTCATGTCCTGATTCAACGTGATCTCCGCCACACAGTCGGCGAGGAAGGCCATGTCGACCTGGCTGCGGCCGGAGTGGAGGTCGAGAGCGCCCTGCGCCAGCTTCACCATCTTGGCGAAGCCGCCGGCGATCGTCAGCCGGCCGACCGGATGGGCCCTCAGGTATTTGAGCAGCCCGCCGGCGAAGTCGCCCATGTCGAGGAGCGCGCCTTCCGGGAGGCCGTAGAGGGCCTGCGCCGTGCGCTCCGAGGTCGATCCGGTGGCGCCGAGCACGTGCGTCAGGCCTTCGGCGCGGGCGACATCGATGCCGCGATGGATCGAATGGATCCAGGCCGCGCAGGAGAAGGGATGGACGATGCCGGTGGTGCCGAGGATCGACAGGCCGCCGAGGATGCCGAGCCGCGGATTCCAGGTCTGCCTGGCGATCTCCTCGCCGCCGGGAATCGAGATCCGGACTTCGACGTCGGGACTTACGCCATGTTGCTGGCAGAGCGATTCAACGACCTCGCACATCATCTCGCGCGGGATGGGGTTGATCGCCGCCTGGCCCGGTCCGATCGGCAGGCCGGGCTTCGTCACGGTGCCGACGCCGTCGCCGGCGGCGAAGCGGATGCCGCTATCCGGTTGAAGCGGCCGCACGGTCGCGATTACGGTGACGCCATGGGTCACATCCGGATCATCGCCCGCGTCCTTGACGACGCCCGCCGAGGCGTAAGCGCCGCCAAGCGCCTCGAAGGCGAGGGGAAAGGACGGCGCCTCGCCCTTCGGCAGGCGGATCGTCACGGGGTCCGGGAACGCGCCCGTCAGCAAGGCCGTCAGTGCGGCCTTGGTGGCGGCCGTCGCGCAGGCGCCGGTCGTCCAGCCACGGCGCAGAGGTCCGGCGGGCTTGCGGGCCCCCGCATCGTCCCCGTTTCCGTTCGTTTCGTCGCTCATGCGGCGCTTATAGGCCGTGCATCAGGCTCGCGGAAGGTCGGCTGCGACGGCATCCGTCGCGCGAAAGCGAAGCAGCGCCGTGGCTGATCCGTTCGCCGATCTTCCCGCCATCGAGCCGGGCTCGGTCTGGCTCGTCGGGGCAGGGCCAGGCGATCCGGGCCTGCTGACGCTCCACGCGGTCAATGCGCTGCGCCAGGCGGACGCCATCGTCTACGACGCGCTGGTCGATGCCGGCTGCCTGAAGCTCGCCAAGCCCGGCGCGATCCTCGAATATGCCGGCAAGCGCGGCG
>JBQCEN010000318.1:0-5598 GCA_051960215.1 Pararhizobium sp. | reverse complement strand
GGTTGAGCTGGGCGGGATGCCCGCGGCCCTTTCCGTATCTGGCGAACGCCTCGATGGCGAGACGGCCGTGGTCTTCGTCAATCGCCATGACTGTTATCCCCGCCTCTTCGAGAAGCGCGTCAACGTCCCTCATGGCGGACGACGGCTCGACCTTCAGCTTACTCGTGAGACGCATGACCGTCTCCAGTATGACGAGTCCGGATGTCACGGGAGCCGAGGCATTCTGGAGCCTGAACAGGAAATCCGCGGCATCGTCCTCGTCTGAGAGAATGGCGACGAATACAGACGAGTCCACGAACACTATTCGTGGCCCCACATGGCGTCGATTTCGTCCTTCGTCAGATCGCGGCCCCCGGGCTTGGCCTCCTTCAGGAGCCGGTCGACGATTGGTCGAACGCGCTCGGCCAGCGGCTTCTCTTCCCTCACCCGCGCCAGTTCAGCCTCGAGCGCTCCGATGACGGCGTCCGTAACGGAGACGTTGCGCTTCCGCGCCAGTTCCCGCGCAAGCTCGCGTGCTCGGGGATTTCGGATCTGGAGATTCATCGCGTGGCTCCATGATTGCCATGACAATATAGCATGTCTGTCATGACACGTCGACAAATCGCCGTCGTCAGAATCCGGCGCCTTCGCCCGCGAGGTAGGCCTCCTCCTCGTGGGTCGAGAAGCGCCCGAGGATCGGATTGCGATGCGGAAAGCGGCCGTAGCGGGCGACGACGTCGCGATGGCGCATGGCATAGTCCAAATATTCTGCATTGCCGAGCGCCGCGAAAAGAGCGACCGAGCGCTCCTGGTCGACCAGCGCCTCCGAGTGCTCGAAGGGCAAGTAGAAGAAGCAGCGGCGTTCAGGGGCGACTGCGGCGTCCATGCCGGCGTCGACGGCGGTGCGCGCCTCGTTGCGCGCAAGCTCGTCGGTCGCAAAGGCGAGCGGCGTGCCGCGATAGATGTTGCGCGGGAACTGGTCGAGGACGATGATCGCGGCAAGCCGGCTTTCCGGCGATACGCGCCAGACTTCGTCGACATGCGTCGCGAGCCGCAGATGGGTGGCCGAGAAGCGGCGGCGGATATCTGCGTCGATCTCAGCCGGACGGCCGAACCAGTGCTCCGGATCGATCTCACCGAACCAGAAGGCAAGCACCTGCTCGGGCATCGCGCAACCGGCTTCGCAACAGATGGTGCTCCGCGCATCTTCCGCCTCAGGCATCGGCCGACCGCTCGCCGAGCCTGACGAGCACTGCCCCCTCGTCGACCTGCCCGCCGGCCTCGGCGAGCACCTCCTCCACCACGCCGTCGCGCGGCGCGTTCAGGCTCATTTCCATCTTCATGGCTTCCATGATGACGACTGCCTGGCCTCGCACAACCTCGGCTTTCGGCGAAACGAGCACCTGCTTGACGAGACCGGGCATCGGCGCGGCGACGACGTCGCCCGTGCCACGTGCCTCTTCCGCGCGGTGAAGCTCTTCAGGAAGCCGAACATCATAAGCACGGCCACCGAGGAAGATGGTCAGGGCGCCTTTCCGCCGGATAGAGCGGACGGAGAGCCGATGCGTCCCGAACTGCGCGGTCATCGCGCCATCCGCATCATGGCGAAGCCGCAGCGTCACCGGCTCGGGCTCGCCTGATCCAGTGACTGTCCATTCATCCGTGCCGTTGCGCGCGACCGTGCAACGACAGGATAGGCCCGCATATCCGAGGTCGACGTGGCCGACCGGTTCCCCCCAAAGTTGCCACGGCCCGAGGGCTTCGAATGGATCAGTGCCGCCGAAGGCCGTCATGCCCGAGGCGACGACAGCGGCGATCACAAGAGCCCTCGGATCGATGGGCGAGGGAGAGACGAGCTCCGGAAGCGCCCGATCGATAAGACCGGTGTCGACGTCCCCGGCTGCGAAAGACGGCTCAGCAAGAAGGCGCCTCAGGAAAGGAAGATTGGTGACGACGCCGGCGACCTCCGTGCCGGCGAGCGCGGCGCCCAAGCCGGCGAGCGCTTCGTCGCGCGTGGCGCCGTGGGCGATCAACTTCGCCATGAGCGGGTCGTAGAATGGCGTCAGGGCATCGCCTGTCCGAACGCCGGCATCCACCCGAACGCTGTCCGGGAAGGCGAGATGGGCGATGCCCCCCGTGGCCGGCAGGAAGCCCCGGGCGGGGTCCTCCGCATAGAGGCGGACCTCGACAGAATGGCCGCGGATCGCAATGTGCTCCTGGCGAAGCGGCAGCGGCCCACCCGCCGCCACGCGCAACTGCCATTCGACCAGATCCAGACCCGTCACCGCCTCCGTCACCGGATGCTCGACCTGAAGGCGCGTGTTCATCTCCATGAACCAGAAGCGGTCGGGCCTCAGTCCTTCACTCGCATCGACGATGAATTCGATCGTTCCGGCACCCGAATAGCCGATCGCCTTCGCGGCGGTGACGGCCGCCTCCCCCATGGCGCGGCGCATCTCCTCCGTCATTCCCGGCGCCGGCGCCTCCTCCACCACCTTCTGGTGACGGCGCTGCAGCGAACAGTCCCGTTCGTAGAGGTGGATGGCGTTGCCGTGGCTATCGCCGAAGACCTGGACCTCGATGTGCCGCGGCGACTCGACGAACTTCTCCACGAGGACCCGGTCGTCGCCGAAGGCCGAACGGGCCTCGCGCCGTGCGGCCGACAGTGCCTCGGCGAAATCTTCCGGCCGGTCGACGCGGCGCATGCCCTTGCCACCGCCGCCGGCGGTGGCCTTGATCAGGACCGGAAAGCCGATATCGTTGGCCTTGCCCGCCAGCACGACGAGGTCCTGCGCGTCCCCGTGGTAGCCCGGAACGACCGGCACTTTCGCGCGCTCCATGAGCCGTTTGGCGGAATCCTTGAGGCCCATCGCCCGGATCGCCTTCGCCGACGGGCCGATGAAGACCAGGCCAGCCCGCTCCACCGCCTCGACGAAATCCGGATTTTCGGACAGGAAGCCGTAACCGGGGTGGATCGCCTCGGCCCCCGCCTGCCTGGCGGCCTCGATGATCCGATCGCCGCAGAGATAGCTTTCGGATGCCGGCGGCGGGCCGATGCGGACAGCTTCGTCCGCCATCTCGACGTGCAGTGCCGCGGCATCGGCGTCCGAATAGACCGCGACGGTGCCGATCCCGAGCCGCCGCGCCGTACGGATGACGCGGCAGGCGATCTCTCCACGATTGGCGATGAGGATCTTCGAGAACATGCGCGCTACCGGCCGATTTCGGGGTCGGTTTCCCCGCTTCGTACCGCCAGCGCCCGCCGATGGTGAAGCGCGCTGTCTTCGCTGAAGCAGCAGAAGACGACCGCCGCGACCGCAGGCTCCCCCTCGAGAAAGGCCGCGACTGTGCCGACGGCAATCTCCGCAGCACGGTCGGCAGGGAAGCGATAGACGCCGGTCGAGATCGCCGGGAAAGCGAGGGTCGCGATCTCGTTTGCGACGGCCACCTCGAGCGAGCGGCGATAGCAGGAGGCAAGCTTCTCCTCCTCATCGCGGTTGCCACCGTTCCAGACGGGTCCCACGGTGTGGATGACGTAGCGCGCCGGCAGCCTGTAGCCGCCGGTGATCTTGGCATCGCCCGTCGCGCAGCCGCCGAGCGAGCGGCATTCGGCAAGCAGTTCGGGCCCGGCGGCGCGGTGGATGGCGCCGTCGACGCCACCGCCGCCCAGGAGCGACGTGTTGGCCGCGTTGACGATCGCCTCGACGTCGAGGCGCGTGATGTCGCCCGTGACGATGCTCATCCTATCGGTGCTCATGGTGCCCTTCCCGAGGCGCAATCGCGCTGAGGTACCGCTCTGCCGATCGTGCGACGGCCGCCTTGCCGTCGCGAGCGATCGTGCGGGCGCCGAAGGCGCCATAGACGGCGTCGAACGCAAACGGCTCGACGGCTCCCACGATGCGCCGGACGGCCGCGGCGTCGAGCGGGATCAGGTTCGGATAGCTGTACATGAAGCTGACATGCCGGCGATCCGCCACGACCTGCAGGATATCGCCGGACATCAGCGCGCCGCGCCCGTCGGCGAGCCAGGGACAGTGCAGCACGGCGCCGCCTTCGAAATGGCCGCCGCAGCGGATCATCGTCGCATCCGGGCCGATCGGAATGGTTTCACCCTGCCAGAACTGGATCGCCGCTTCCGGCCGCTGCACCCATTGCCGGTCGGCGTCATGAAGATAGATCGGGACGCCGCCGAAGGCGCGGCTCCACTCCACCATCGCCGTGTAGTAGTGCGGATGCGAGATGGCGATCGCCGAGAGGCCGCCGAGGCCACGGATCCGGTCGATGGTCTCGGCATCGACCAGGCTGAGACAGTCCCACAGGATGTTGCCGGTCGGACGTTCTATCAGGAAACCCCGCTGGCCGATCGCGAAGGCCGGCTCGATGGTCAGGCTGTGCAGGCCCTGCGCCTCCTCGCGCCAGACGATCCGGTAGTCACGCGCGAGAGCGTCCATGTCTGTCCAGCTCTGACCGCCCTCGGGCACGAACTGCCGCTCGTCCTCGCAGATCGGGCAGCGTGGTGGCGCTGCTTCGGTCTCAGGATATTGCGTACCGCAGGCGTTGCAGATGAAGGCCGTCATCGTCACATCCTGAACACGCCGAAGCGCGTCTCCTCGATCGGGACGTTGAGCGCGACGGACAGAGAGAGCGCCAGCACGTCGCGGCTCTTGCGCGGGTCGATGACGCCATCGTCCCAGAGGCGGGCAGAGGCGTAAAGCGGCCGGCCCTGCTTCTCGAACTGGTCGATCACCGGCTGCTTGAACGCGCGCTCCTCCTCCGTGCTCCAGGTGCCGCCCTTGCGTTCGATGCCGTCGCGGCGAACCGTCGCCAGCACGTTCGCCGCCTGCTCGCCGCCCATCACGGAGATGCGACAGTTCGGCCAGGTCCAGAGGAAGCGGGGGCCATAGGCGCGCCCGCACATGCCGTAGTTGCCCGCCCCGAAGGAACCGCCGACGATCAGGGTGATCTTCGGAACGCGCGTGGTCGCGACGGCCGTCACCAGCTTGGCGCCGTCCTTGGCGATGCCGCCGGTCTCGTATTTCCGGCCCACCATGAAACCGGTGATGTTCTGGAGGAAGACGAGCGGAATCTTTCGCTGCGAGCAGAGCTCGACGAAATGGGCGCCTTTCAAGGCGCTTTCGGAGAAGAGCACGCCGTTGTTGGCGACGATGCCGACCGGCATTCCCATCACATGGGCGAAGCCGCAGACGAGCGTCGTGCCGTAACGGGCGCGGAATTCATGGAAGCGGGAGCCGTCGACGAGGCGGGCGATGATCTCGCGGACGTCGTACTGGACCTTGAGGGCCGGCGGCACGATACCGGCGATTTCGGCGGGATCGTAAAGCGGCGGCTCCGGCGTTTCGCGCACCGGCTCGCTCCGCGCCTCGCCGGCGAGGTTGGCGACGGCGCGGCGCGCGAGGAGCAGCGCGTGGGCGTCGTTCTCCGCCAGGTGGTCGGCGACGCCGGAAAGGCGCGTGTGGACATCGCCGCCGCCGAGGTCCTCGGCGCTCACCACCTCCCCCGTCGCCGCCTTCACGAGCGGCGGGCCTGCGAGAAAGATCGTGCCCTGGCCGCGGACGATGATCGTTTCGTCCGACATCGCTGGCACATAGGCGCCGCCCG
>JBQCEN010000317.1:0-15176 GCA_051960215.1 Pararhizobium sp. | reverse complement strand
GCCCCTCGATAGGGTCGGCGTGTGCTGCCGGGGCGGCGATGATCGTCAGCATCGCCGCGATCACAAGCGGTCTCAGCGCCGTCCTCGCGGATCGCTGCGGAGCCTGTTCGGGCCATGTCCCGCTTCTGCAATTCCTCATCGTATCACCCGCCTTGAAATGAAATGGCGTCCCGTCGCCGGGGCGGAAGATCGTGATCTGCGACCGGCAAGGCCGGCCGCGGTCCTAAGAACATGGTTAGAAAAGGGTTCAGGTCCACACCTGAATCCTTGGTAAATCAAGCCGCGGAATCCGCCTGTTCCAGCGCCTTCGATGTTTAATGAAAACTCAAATTTACCAAGCATTTGAACTTTGTTCGTCGCAAATTAAGGATGCAATTTAACGACGGATTCAAAGCCTTCCGGCATCATCGGGACCATCAGAACAGCGCCGGGCACACCGGCCGCAAAGAGGCAGAAACGGCTCGCGAGAGCGCAACAGGGACAACGGGAACCGGCGCCGCCGGCCCGACGATGGACGGGAGAAAGATCATGGCACGCTTTGAGATTCTCGATCAGGACATGGCGACGCTGGGCGGCGAGGCGAAGGCCGAGACGCTGTGCGAGATGGGCCTGCGCTATGCGATCGGCCGCGACGGCCCGGTCGATCTGGTCGCCGCCCACAAGTGGCTGAACATCGCCGCGGTGAAGGGCTCCGACCGCGCCGCCGAACTCCGCAGCGACGTCGCGGCAATGATGACGAAGATGCAGCTTGCCACCGCCCTGCGCGCGGCTCGCGAATGGATGACCGTCCACTGAGAATTCTCATGGCCGGGGGGAGGAGGGGCTGCGACCGGTCGGCAAGAACCGGCGCGGCCCGTCGCTTGCGGCGAGCCCTCAGGCCTTCGGCGGGCTGATCGCATAGTTGATCTTGAGATCGTCCCCGCCGCCGCGGATCAGGAAGGAGCCGCGCGTGCTGATCGTCCGGCCCTTGGCGAAGGACGGGAGATCGTCGCCGCCCCGCCAGACGAAAAGGGTGCCGTCGCGGTTCATCATTGCCGGCGTGATCCACGGCGAGATCGACAGATCGCCGTCATAGACGACATGCGGTCGGCTCGGAGCGCCGGCGGAGATAAGGCCCGCCAGCCACATCGGACCTGAGACGATCTCGAGCTTTGCTCCGTTCGTGCCGCGCTGCCAGGCGTCGGTGGCAAGCCGCGCGATCCGCTTCATCGGCCAACCGACGCGCGGCCGGTCGTCGTGTTGCAGCCGCACGGGAACCGATACGGCATAGCCGATGGCGACGATCGCCGTCACCGAGACGGCGGTGTAGAAGGCGCGGTTCGTCAGCCGGACCGACCAGTCGCGATCGAGCATCATGACGAGCAGCAGGCCCGACATCGTGAACATCGGCATGCCCCACATGTCGCGCAGGTCGATGCCGACGGCCGCCGAGGCGAGGAGCGTCACGAGGAGCGGCCCGAAGACCATGGCGGCGACGAAGGCGACGTCGGAGCGCGGGTGGCTTGCCGGCGGCAGCTTCCTGATCGCGATCGGGCCGATCACGGCGAGCAGCAGGAGGAGAGGGGCGTGGTTGACGAGCTGCGCCAGCAGGAAGCCCGCAGGACCGACGGTCGAATCCGCGTCGTTGCCGCGGGCGCTCGCATATTGAAGCGGCAGGAACCCGTTTTCGAACAGCCAGACGACGTGCGGCCCCGCGACGAGAAGCGAGAGAACGCCGCCGAGCCACGGCCAGAGGGTGCCGAGCGAGGCACGGACGCGCCGCTCGGCGAGTGTCCAGCCGACGATGCTGAGGTAGAGCACGACGACGCTGTATTTCGCATAGATGCCGAGGCCGCAGACGAGCCCGAGCGAGGTCCAGCGGCTGCCGCGCTCAGGCTCGTTGCGGATCAGCGCGAAGAGGTAGATGGCCGCGGCCCAGATCGGCAGCTGCGCGACGTTGTGGTTGAACTCCGGCGTCGGCCACGTGAAGTAGTAGACGCCCGTCAGCAGCGCTGTCCCGACCAGGGCATTCCTCGCGTTCGTGACCAGTCGCCCGGTCTGGAAGACGAAGAAGAAGGTCAGGCCGACGCAGATCTGGCTGAGGAGGTAGGGTCCCCAGATCGGACTGCCCGTCAGGTCGCGGAAGATGTTCGCCAGGATCGGCGGCAGCGGCGGGTGCTTGTGGTAGCCGAGCTGCCATTCCTGGCCCCAAAGCAGGCCCTCGACGACGTCAAGCGGCGGAGAGGTGCTGACCAGGGCAGGCAGCACGGTCCAGACGAAGGCTTGGACCAGCGCCAGAAGACCAACCGCTCCGACCGGGTCCTTCGCCGCGTCGAAGGCGCGGCTTGCCCAGCCGGCCCGCGTCTCGCCGTGCTCCAGTGTCGAGCTCATGGCCGTTGCCGCTCCTGCGCGCGGGGCCCCTCGGGGGCGTGGTCGAAGGCTCTCACGAAGCCGTCTGCCGTTCCGCGTCGTCGCGAAGGTGCGCGAGCACCTCGGGAAGCGTTTCTTCCAGAATGTCGAGTTCGGCGTCGGGGCCGGCGCTGATGCGGATGCAGCGATCGAGCGGCGCCACCCCGGGCATCCGGACGAAGACGCCGCGCTCGATCAGGCCGGAAAGCACGGCGCGGGCATGAACGCCGTCCTTGCCGCAGTCGACGGTGACGAAGTTCGTCGCCGACGGCAGCGGCGTGAACCCGTTCGCCCGCGCGACCCTGCCGATCCGATCCCGCGCCGCGGCGACCATCGCGACCACCCGCCTCAGATGATCCGGGTCGGCAAGGGCGGCCGCAGCCGCGACCTGGCTGATCCGGGTGACGCCGAAGTGGTTGCGGACCTTGTCGAAGGCCCGGATCGTGGTGGCCTCTCCGAAGGCGTAGCCGACGCGCAAACCCGCCAGCCCGTTGGCCTTCGAAAACGTCCTCAGGCGGATGACGTTCGGCCGGTCGATGAGAGCGTCGATCGGCGGCAGGGCATCGGCGGGCGCCGTCTCCGAATACGCCTCGTCGAGCACGACGAGGGTCGTCTCCGGCAGTGACCGCGCGAAATCGGCGACGGCGGCCGCCGGCCACCAGCTTCCCATCGGGTTGTCCGGATTGGACAGATAGACGATCGCGGCCTTGTCGCGGACCGCGACGGCGGCGAGCGCCTCGATATCCTCGCGGTCGTCGCGATACGGCACCGCGACGAGGCGGGCGCCGAAGCCCGCGACATGGTAGTTGAAGGTCGGGTAGGCGCCGCGCGAGGTGACCACGGTCGCGCCTTCGGCCGCCGCCATGCGGACGATCAGGCCGAGCAGCCCGTCGATGCCTTCGCCGATGACGAGATTGTCGAAGCCGAGGCCGAGATGACGAGCGAGCGCCGTCTTGAGGTCGAAGTTCTCGGGGTCGCAGTACTTCCAGCTTTCGGCCGCGGCGTCGGCTATCGCGGAGACGACGGAAGGGGCCGGGCCGAAGCCGCTCTCGTTCGCGCCGAGACGCGCGCGGAAGAGCCCGCCCCGCGCCCGCTCCTGCGTTTCCGGCCCGACGAAGGGCACGGTTGCCGGCAGGCTCTCGACGAGCGGCGTGAATCGTTGGAACCCAGCCATGATCCTCTTCCTCTTCGGAGGGCGGCCTGTCCGGCATCCTATCCGAATCAGCCTGCCTCGCCCGTCCGGGAAAGCTGCTCGTGATCTAGCGGCGGTCCGCCCGGGTGGCAAGCGCGGATGCCGCAAGGCGCCTGGCCGGCCGGAAACCTCCCGCCAATCGACGAGCCACCCCATTGGACGGCAGCGCCAGATCGACTATCTCACGTCTCGAACGTCGAACTGGAAAAACGATGAGCACGATCACGAAGGACGAGGTGCTTGAGCGCCTCAGGCAGGTGAAGGGACCGGACCTCGAGGGCAACGTCGTCGACCTGAAGCTCGTCTCGGACGTCTTCATCGCCGACGGCAAGGTCTATTTCTCGATCACCGTGCCGGCCGACCGCGCCGACGACCTCGAGCCGCTGCGCGCGGCAGCCGAGCGCGTGGTGCTCGGCATCGACGGCATGAAGAGCGCGATGGTGACGCTGACGGCCGACCGGAAGGCGGGCGCCGCAGCCCCCGCGGCGCCGCGTCCTGCGCCGCCCCGCTCGGCCGCAGCCCAGCCCGGGGCCCATGCTCGGCCCGATACCACGCAGAAGCCGGGCATACCGGGCGTCGATTCGATCATCGCGGTTGCCTCCGGCTAGGGCGGCGTCGGCAAGTCGACGACGGCTGTCAACATCGCCCTCGGTCTTCGGGCGAACGGTCTCAGGGTCGGCATCCTCGACGCCGACATCTACGGGCCGTCGATGCCGCGGCTCCTCGGGATCTCCGGCCGGCCGCAGCAGAAGGAAGGCCGCATTCTCGTCCCGATGGAGGGCCACGGCCTCAAGGTCATGTCGATGGGCTTCCTCGTGGAGGAGGAGACGCCGATGATCTGGCGCGGCCCGATGGTGATGTCGGCGCTGACGCAGATGCTGCGCGAAGTCGATTGGGGCGAACTCGACGTGCTCGTCGTCGACATGCCGCCCGGCACCGGCGACGCGCAGCTGACGATGGCCCAGCAGGTGCCGCTCGCGGGCGCCGTCATCGTCTCGACGCCGCAGGACCTCGCGCTGATCGATGCGCGAAAAGGCCTCAACATGTTCCGCAAGGTGAGCGTGCCCGTCCTCGGCATCGTCGAGAACATGAGCTACTTCCTCGCGCCCGACACCGGCAAGCGCTACGACATCTTCGGCCACGGCGGCGCCCGGCGCGAGGCCGAGCGCCTTGGCGTGCCCTTCCTCGGCGAGGTGCCGCTGACGATGGATATCCGCGAGACGTCCGACGCCGGCACGCCGGTCACCGCCAGCGCGCCCGATGGCGCCGCCGCCGCCGTGTACCGGGAGATCGCCGCCAAGGTGTGGGCCGGCGTCGCGGCGGGCGCGCGGAAGGCGCCGGCGATCGTCGTCGAGTAGGGCTTCGGCTGGGCGGTCCCCGCCCCGGACCTGCGGCCGACCCTCCCCACCAGGGGGGAGAGCGCCCCCGGCGCTGCCCCAGCACTTGCACGCGCCTTCAGCGGCACTTTGGCCGACGGCTGATGCGCGGCGTCGCCCCTTGCTCCAACCCTCCCCCTTGTGGGGAGGGTCGCGCCAACGGCGCGGGGTAGGGCTACGGCCGTTCGGCAAGCTCTACTTTCGCGGCTGGTGCGCGATGCCCTCGCCAAGCGCCTCCGCGATATCCGTCGCCCGATCGTAGACGATGAAGAACTCGTCGAGCTGCGGCGGCCGCACGGACGTCCCTGCAAGCATCGCATGCACCTGACCGCGATGGTGGATCTGGTGCTGGAAGAGATGGGCGAGGATGTCGCCGATCCGCTCCGGGACGATGCCATGCTCCTCCCGGTCCGTCGCTACGTTGCGTTCAAGGTCTCCAGGCGTCAGAGCGGCGCAGAAGGCGATCAGCGCCTGATCCACCTGCGCCTGCGCGGCGGCGAGCGCCGCGGGATCCTCGAAGTCGCGCCATTCGTGCCAGGTCGCGGCACCGCGACCGCCCTCCGTCAGCGCGTCGAGATAATAGAGGTCGACGACCTGGATATGGTTCAGCGTCGCCGCGATCGAGGGGAAGAAGCTCGTCCGCGGCGCGGTGAACTCGCCGGACTGGAGCGCGATGCAAGCCTTGTGAAGCCGGTGGTTCGCCCAGCGGTTGTTGCGCGCTTCGGCAAGGAAGTGCTCGTTCAGCGTCATGACTCCTCCCGCGGTTGCCGCATGCATGCAGCGTAGCCGACCCTGCCGCCGGCAGGAAGCGGGCGATCCGGTGCGTGGAAGCGGCACAGGAAAGACACCGCTAGTTCCCTCTGATGCAGGCCGCCGTTCAGGATCATCGTCTTGCAAAACAAAGACAGATTGCCGCGTGCCGGAGCTGCCCTGATTTACGTACCTCAAAATTTCGGCTATGCCCGCGGAAGGAGGAGATACCATCTTCAGCGTGGCGACATTGGCAGGCGCCGGATCGGGCCGGCCGCTTCCGTTGCCGGAGCGTGCGCGCCATTCCGGAAGGTGCGGCGGCGCGGCGCGCTGCGCGACCAAACCATGATCTTCATTATTCTCAATTGACGGGGCCATTCGATGTATCTCGGGCTTGATCTTGGAACCTCCGGCGTGAAGGCCGTGCTGATCGACGAGGCGCAGGCGATCGTCGGCTCCGGCAATGGCGCGCTCACCGTGTCGCGGCCGCATCCGGGCTGGTCGGAGCAGGACCCGGCGGACTGGATCGCTGCCACGAGAACGGCGATCGCCGAACTCCGCGCCACGCATCCGGTCGAACTGCAGGCGGTGAGGGGAATCGGCCTCTCCGGCCAGATGCACGGCGCGACGCTCCTCGATGCGGCCGACGGCGTTCTGCGCCCCTGCATCCTCTGGAACGACGTGCGCAGCTTCCACGAAGCGGCGGCGCTCGACGCCGAGCCACTCTTCCGCCGGATCACCGGCAACATCGTCTTCCCCGGCTTCACCGCGCCGAAGCTCGTCTGGGTGCGCAACAACGAGCCGCAGCTCTTCGACCAGGTTGCCAAGGTCCTGCTGCCGAAGGACTACCTTCGCCTCTGGCTGACCGGCGAGCACATCTCGGAGATGTCGGATTCCGCCGGGACGTCCTGGCTCGATACCGGTCGCCGCGCCTGGTCCGACGAACTGCTGGCGGCGAGCGGCATGCGGCGCGAGCAGATGCCGGCGCTGGTCGAGGGATCTGAGCCCGGCGGGCGGCTTCGTGCCGAGCTTGCCGCAGAACTCGGCCTTGCGCCGGGCATCGTCGTCGCCGGCGGCGCGGGCGACAACGCCGCCTCGGCCTGCGGCATGGGGACGGTCCTTCCCGGCACCGCCTTCGCCTCGCTCGGCACCTCCGGCGTGCTCTTCGCCGCCGAGGCGAGCTACCTGCCGAACCCGGCGAGCGCCGTCCACGCCTTCTGCCACGCCATCCCGAACACCTGGCACCAGATGGGCGTCATCCTCTCGGCGACCGATGCGCTCAACTGGTATGCGCGCATCACCGGCGCGCGGCCGGCCGAGCTGACCGCCGCTCTCGGCGAGACGCTGAAGGCGCCGACCTCCGTCACCTTCCTGCCGTACCTCTCCGGCGAGCGCACCCCCTACAACGACGCCGAGATCCGCGGCGTCTTCACCGGCCTCGGCCATGAGTCGAGCCGCGAGACGCTGACGCAATCCGTGCTCGAAGGCGTCGGCTTCGCCTTCCGCGATTGCCTGGAGGCGCTGAAGGCGGCCGGCACGCGGCTTGAGCGCGTGATGGCGATCGGCGGTGGCTCGCGCTCGAAATACTGGCTGCAGGTGCTGGCGACGACTCTTCATGTGCCAGTCGACATTCCGGCCGACGGAGACTTCGGCGCGGCCTTCGGCGCCGCCCGCCTCGGCCTGATCGCGGCCGAAGGCGCCGATCCCGCTGCGGTCTGCACGCCACCGGCGACCGCCGCCACCATCGAACCGAAGCGCGGCCTCATCGCCGCCTTCGACGACGCCTATCGCCGCTACCGCGCGACCTATCCGGCCATCAAGGGAGTGAATGCATGAGCACCGGCTTTTTCGGAGAGATCGGGAAGATACCGTTCGAGGGACCCGACAGCGACAACCCGCTGGCCTTCCGCTTCTATGATCCGGACGAAATGGTTATGGGCAAGCGCCTGGAGGACCATCTGCGCTTCTCCGTCGCCTACTGGCATTCCTTCGTCTGGCCCGGCGGCGACCCTTTCGGCGGCCAGACCTTCGAGCGCCCATGGTTCGGCGACACGATGAAGCACGCGAAGCTTAAGGCCGACGTCGCCTTCGAGATGTTCACCGCGCTCGGCTCGCCGTTCTACTGCTTCCATGACGCCGACGTGCGGCCGGAAGGCGCGACCTTCGCGGAGAACACCCGCAACCTGAACGAGATCGTCGACTATTTCGCCGAGAAGCAGGCGGCGACCGGCGTGCGGCTGCTCTGGGGGACGGCGAACCTCTTCTCGCACCGCCGCTACATGGGGGGCGCTGCGACCACTCCGGACCCCGAGGTCTTCATGTTCGCTGCCGCGACGGTGAAGACCTGCATCGACGCGACGATGAAGCTCGGTGGTCAGAACTACGTGCTGTGGGGCGGGCGCGAAGGCTACGAGACGCTGCTCAACACCGACATGGGCCGCGAGCTCGACCAGGCGGGCCGCTTCCTGTCGATGGTCGTCGACTACAAGCACAAGATCGGCTTCAAGGGCACGATCCTCATCGAGCCGAAGCCGCAGGAGCCGACCAAGCACCAGTACGACTACGACGTCGCCAGCGTCTACGGCTTCCTGAAGCGCTACGGGCTGGAGAACGAGGTCAAGGTCAACATCGAGCAGGGCCACGCGATCCTCGCCGGCCACACCTTCGAGCACGAGTTGCACCTGGCCGGTGCGCTCGGCATCTTCGGCTCGATCGACATGAACCGTAACGACTACCAGTCCGGTTGGGACACCGACCAGTTCCCGAACAACGTGCCGGAAATGGTGCTCGCCTATTACCAGGTGCTGCGGAACGGCGGCTTCACGACCGGCGGCACCAACTTCGACGCGAAGCTTCGCCGCCAGTCGATCGACCCGCAGGACCTGCTGATCGCCCATATCGGCGGCATGGACTGTTGCGCCCGCGGCCTCAAGGCAGCGGCGCGGATGCTGGAGGAGAAGGCGCTGTCGACGCCGCTCGACGCGCGCTACGCCGGCTGGGGCGAGGGCGACGGGCGCAAGCTGCTTGCCGGCGAGATGAGCCTCGGCGAGGTCGCCGAACTCGTGGAGGAGCGCGACGTCAACCCGCGCCCGAAGTCGGGCCGCCAGGAATACCTGGAGAACGTCGTCAATCGCTACGTCTGACCAACGGTCGCTCGCGCGCGCTCTTCAGCGCGCGGGCGACGAAGTTGCGCACGACAACCGAGGTCTCTCCGCGTCTCTGGGCGAGCGCCAGCCGCGCGACCGGTGCCGGACCATCCACCTCCCGGTAGACGACGCCCGTCACGTGCAGTTGCGCCATCGACGCCGGCACCAGCGAAAATCCCAGTTCGGCCGCCACCAGGTTGACCACCGACCCCATCTGCGGCGCCGACTGGCCGAGGATCGGCTCGAAGCCCGCCCGCCGGCAGGCGTTGACGACGGTGTCGTAGAGCGTCTGGCCGACGCCGCGCGGCGTCAGGATCAAGGCCTCGTCCTTGAGCAGCGCGAGGTCCGTCCGCTCCGCCTTCGCGGCGGGATGGGCCGCCGGCAGCACCACGAGCATCGGTTCTTCCGTCAGCGTCCGTAACTGCAGGCCGTCGCTCTGCAGCGATTCCGAGCGAAGGAACGCGACGTCGATGAGGCTGTCGTTCAGCCCGGCGATGAGCCGTGCGGTGTTGGCCTCCTCGAGCGTCAGATCGACCTGCGGAAAGCTGCGCTTGAACGCCCGGATCGTGTCGGGGACCACGGGGTGAAAGGGGGCGGAGCCGGTGAAGCCGACCCGCAGCGACCCCGTCTCGCCACGCGCCGCCCGCCGTGCCGCGCGAACGGCACGCTCGACCTGGTCCGGAATGACGCGCACAACCTCCAGGAACGCCCGTCCGGCCTCCGTCAATTCCGCGCCTTGGGGAATGCGGTGGAAGAGGGCGGCGCCGATCTCCCGCTCCAGGTCCCGGATCTGCTGGCTGAGCGGCGGCTGCCCGATGCCGAGGCGCGCCGCGGCGCGCGTGAAGTTCCGTTCGTCGGCGACGGCCAGGAAGTAGCGGATATGGCGAAGCTCCAAGGCCATCTCCAAAACGTATCGGGATCGCTTCTCCGATATATTGGACTGTCGGGCAAGACAACGCCAGATGTCGGTCATGACGACGATCAGAACCGCACCTGCCACCGCCATGGATGCAGCGACGACCTCCCATCGGACCGCCGCCTTTACCGCCCGTGGCTCCGCCGCTTACCGCCGCATCAGCATCGGCCTCTTCCTCGCCGGCTTTGCGACCTTCTCGCTGATCTACTGCGTGCAGCCGCTGCTTCCGGCGCTGGCCTCAGACTTCGGAGTCAGCCCGGCCGAAAGCTCGCTCGCCCTGTCGCTGACGACGGGCCTCCTCGCCATCGCCATCCTCGGCGCTGGCGCCGGTTCGGAAATGCTTGGCCGCCGCGGGCTGATGTTCGGCTCCATGGCCGCCGCCGCCATCCTCACCCGGGTCGCGGCGGCGGCGCCGGACTGGTCTGTCCTCCTCGCCACACGCGCGGCGGAGGGTTTCGTGCTCGGCGGAGTGCCGGCCGTGGCGATGGCCTATCTCGCAGAAGAGATCGAGCCGCGCGGCCTCGGTTTCTCGATGGGCCTCTATGTCGCCGGGACCGCCTTCGGCGGGATGTTCGGCCGCGTCGGCATCGGCGCCCTGATGGAGGTCACCTCCTGGCGCCTCGCACTTGGCATCCTCGGCGCGATCGATCTTGCGGCCGCTGTCGGGTTCCTCCTGCTGCTGCCGCGCTCGCGTAACTTCGTCCGGCGCCGCAGCCTGGACCCGGCCTTTCACGTGCGCGCCTGGCGGGCCCATCTCCGTCATCCGGGCCTGCCGTTCCTCTTCCTGGTCGGCTGCTTCTGCATGGGCGCCTTCGTCACTGTCTACAACTATGCGAGCTTCCGGCTCTCGGCACCGCCCTATAGCCTGACCCCGACCGAACTCAGCCTGATCTTCGTCGTCTATATGCTCGGCATGGCCGCCTCCTCGGCCGCCGGCGCCATGGCGGACCGCTTCGGCCGTGGTCGCGTCCTGAGCGTCGGGATCGTCATTGCCGGGG
Organism: Pararhizobium sp.; assembly: GCA_051960215.1. GTDB lineage: Bacteria > Pseudomonadota > Alphaproteobacteria > Rhizobiales > Rhizobiaceae > Pararhizobium_B. The sequence goes on along the minus strand of JBQCEN010000317.1, from coordinate 4,410 downwards.
CGGGTATCACGCTGACGCTGCTTTCAAGCCTCGCCGGGATCATCGGCGGCATCGCCGTGCTGACGATCGGCTTCTTCGCCGCCCATTCGGTCGCAAGCGGCTGGGTCGGCCGCATGGCTGCCGAGGCGAAGGGCCACGCCTCGTCGCTCTATCTGCTCGCCTACTATGTGGGATCGAGCGTGATGGGTTCGGCCGGCGGATGGTTCTGGACGGCGGGCGGCTGGCCGGCCGTCGCCGGCTTCACAACCGCGCTTCTCGCCGTCGCGCTCGCCGCGGCGCTGCGACTGGGACGCCTTCCGGAAAGAACCTGAACCGGCGGAACCGGGAGGCGGTTTCTGGCCGTTACGTCCTCCTCACGCCGCCGCGCGATGGAGCATCGCGTCGTAGTCGTGGTCGAGGTCCGTGCGGACCAGCGCGGCGAGGAGACGCGGATAGTCCTTGCGGCTGACGAGGGCGGCGAGGCCCTCTGCCGTCGTCGGCAGGCCGAGCCGATGTGCGGCCTTCAGCGCCTTCTTGTCGGCGAAGGGGTAAAGCTCGTCCCAGGCCGTCTGCACTTCGCGGAAGAAGATGTCGACGCCGACCTCGCCCATCCCCTTGAAGGCGATCAGCCGCCGCCGTTCGCCGGCCGGATCGTACTCCGCCGCATCACGCAGCACCCGCAGATCGCCGCGATATTCCTCGAGCAGCATCGAGGTCGTGTCCTTCAGCATACGCGCCGTGCTTTCGTCGTAGCGCGCGTAGCCGGCGCAGTTCAGCGTGCGGGTGCGGCACTCCCAGGTGCTGTCGGCCATCTTCTCCGGTGTGGTCCAGCCGTTGCGGGCGAGGGCCTGCGCGGCGGAGACGGCGATGTCGCTGCGAATACGGGCGCTGAGAAGGATCGAGGCGCAGAGCCATTGGAAGAGGGGGGACGGGGTGTTCTTTTCGATGTCTATTCCGAGTTCGTCGCAGAAGGTGCGGCCGTGCTCTTCGAGAAGTGCCTTGACGATATGCCTGTGCGTGCCTGCGGACATCTGGCTTCCTCCCCTGATGTCGGTGAAACGTCTCGATCCTCCGGCGTGTTGGTCGGTCGGGAAATCGACCGGCAGGCCATTAGGTTCCACCGCCGGTGGCGGTTTCATGGCTTTTCCTCAAGATTCTTTTCAGCCTGAGAGACGACGGTCATCGCGGCCGCGGTCGGGCGCAAAAAGCGCCCGCGTCTCAGCCCTTTGCCGGACCGGCCGCGGTAAACAGCGTGACCGTTGTCCGGCGGCCCTTGCTGTAGTTGATGCCGTCGAGTACGGCGACCGGCTTCACCGACGCTGGCCCCTGCGGCAGCCCGGCGAAGAACGCCTTCGTCTCGCGCTTGTCGACGGCGACGATGGCGCAGGCCGGATCGGCGGCGATCCGCGCCGCGGCGCCTTCGCCGTCGGTCAGCACCGTCCTGGTTCCGGAGAGGAAGACCAGGCTCGGCTCCTCGTAGCCGGCGGAGACGAGAACGCTCCCGGGGCAGGGGCGGTGTGTTTGGAAGGCGGCAGTGATCGCCGGGCTCAGCCACATCGCCTTCAGGCCGGGCAGGACCGAGGCCGTCAGCAGCCCGAAGGTCACGATCGCCGCGGCGCTCGCGCCGTAGACCCGATGTCGCGGCGAACGGGCCGGCACGAGCCCGCTCGAAAGGCCGCCGGCGAGGAGCGCGGCGAGCGCCGCGACAAGCCCCACGACGGAGAAGCGGCCGTTGAGCCAGATCGGGCCGCCGACGGCAAGCGCCGCGAGCGCCAGGGTTGCGGCGACATGGCCGGCGACGGTCGCCCAGGTGAGCCAGCGCTTCCAGCGGCGCTCGAAGGGTTGCTCCGCCAGTCCCGTCGTGATCGCCCAGGCGAGCGCCAGCGCGACCGCCGGATAGGCCGGCAGGATGTAGTTCGGCAGCTTCGTCGGCACCGCCTCCACGACGATCCAGTAAGGCACGTACCAGGCGAGCAGGAAGGCGAGCCGCGGATCGTCGCGGAAACGGCCGATGAGATGCAGGCTGCTCCGCAAGCCCATCAGGCCGAACGGCCACATGAAGAAGACGAAGATCAGGGTGTAGAAGCCGGGAGGGGCTCCGTGGCTCTCCTGCGCGCCGCCGACCTTGCCGAGCAGGTCCTTGCCGACCGATTCCTGCCAAAAGGCCCCGCCGCTCTTGAGGGTAATGAGGATGAGCCAGGGCGCGGCCATGGCGACGACGATCGCCAGTCCGGCCCAGGGCTTCAGGCGGCGAAGCCAGCGCCACTCGCGGTAGTAGAGACCAAGCGCGAGGGCCGTCAGCAGGCTGACGAGCGGCGTCACCGGCCCCTTGATGAGCACGCCGGCGCCGGTCGCGATCCAGAACACGAGGGGCGCCGCCCATCCGGTCGGCCGGCCCTCCCGGTGAGCGATCCAGAGCGACGCGAGGGCGGCCTGCGCGAAGACGACGGTCGCAAGCAGCGCGGCGTCGGTCTTGGCGATCCGCCCCTCGAAGCAGAGCATCAGGATCGATGCCTGGACAAGTCCCGCGACGAGGCAGGCATTGCTTCCGAAGAACCGCGCACCGAGCCAGGCGACGCCGAGCACCGAGAGCGTTGCGCCGAAGACGGAGACGAGCCTGTAGACCCAGATCGGCGCGTCGGCGCCGTGGCCGGTGAGCGCGATCGCCGCCGATTGCAACCAGTAGATGCCGACCGGCTTCTTGTAGCGCGTCTCGTCCTGGAAGTGGATGTCGACGTAGTTGCCGGTCTCCACCATCTGGTGCGTCGCCTGGACGAAGCGCGCCTCGTCGCGGTCGATCGGCGGCAGCGAGACAATGCCGGGAAGGAAGGCGGCGAGGCAGACGACGAGGAGGAGTATCGCCTGAAGCGGCCGCAGGCGGTCGCCGATGCCGGACGGCATTGCGATCGGCTTTTCCATGCTCGTCTCCCAGGTCGCCACGGTCAGTCCGTCTGCGCCACCGACTTCTTCTCGTTCGTGATCAGCCACAGGTTGCGGATATAGACCACGAGGCCGAGAGCCTGGCCGGCGATGAAGACCGGATCGCGGCGATGGACGGCGTAGATCAGGAGCAGCGCGCCGCCGCCGAGCGAGAAGAACCAGAACGCTACGGGAATGACGCTGCGCCTCGCCTTCTCCGAAGCAAGCCATTGGACGAGGAAGCGCATCGTGAAGCAGAACTGCGCAATGAAGCCGAGCAGGATCCAGGCGTTGAACTGGTCGATGAAGACCGTCCGGAACCAGGTCAGCAGATGCGTCGCCGTCTCACCCATGACGGATTTCCTCCACATGCGGCAGCACGCGGCGCCGACGCCTCAGCCACCAGACGCCGTAGAGATCGAGAATGCCGCGCAGGCCGCGGTCGAGGATCCCGTAGTTCGACTTGCCGTGGCGCCGGCCCCGGTCGACGACGTCGACATGGACGACGCCGAAGCCCTCTCGGATGACGAGCGCCGGCAGGTAGCGGTGCCAGCCGTCGAAGTACGGGAGTTGCCGGAAAAGCGCGGCATGCACCGCCTTCAGGCCGCAGCCGGAATCGCGCGTCCCGTCCTTGAGCAGCGCCTGGCGCAGCCGGTTCGCCCAGCGCGAGGCCACCTGCTTCAGCTTCGTGTCCGTGCGCTTCAGCCGCTGCCCCGCGGCGATCCCCATCGCCGGCCCGCCGGCGACGAGCGCGTCGGCGAGGCGCGGCAGATAGACGGGGTCGTTCTGGCCATCGCCGTCCATCGTGACGACGATCGAGCCGGCGGCGGCGAAGACGCCGGAGCGCACCGCGGCACTCTGCCCCGCCGAGCAGTCGTGGCGCACGTGCCTGAGCGGCAACCCCGCGCCGATCCGCGCGGCAAGAACGCCAGCCGTGCCGTCGGTCGAGCCGTCGTCGACGACGACGATCTCGTAATCGCGACCGGCCATCGCCGCGTCCACCTCATCGAGGAGGAAGGCGAGGTTGTCCGCCTCGTTCCGGCAGGGAATGACGATCGAGATCATCGGCTGTCTCATGCTTTCCGGGCACCCCCAAGATCGGGCGACGCCTCATTATCACCCTTGCCACCGGCAGGCTACCGGCCACGGCCGTGTCCGACGAAGGCTACGGGTGCGGATCCGCCTGCCACGGTCGGCGATGCTGCCGTCAGGCGTGCCGCTGCGTTTGCACTGAAGGGGAGGGGGAGGCGGATTTCCGGGATGAGGCGCGGCTGGGCTTGGCCGGCTGCCGAGCCGCCTCGGGCGCCTCCGCTTCGGCGGCCGTGTCGGGGTCGCCGTGAGCGGCGGTCTCTGTCCGCGCGTCGAGCGCGGCGGCGCATTGCGCGAGATCGTTTGTCGCGAGATGGGCGTAGCGCAACGTCATCTGGATCGTCTGGTGACCGAGGAACGTCTGGACGCGCCTGAGGTCGATCCCCGCCTGGACGAGACGCGAGGCGCAGGTATGGCGCAGGA
>JBQCEN010000316.1:0-2006 GCA_051960215.1 Pararhizobium sp. | reverse complement strand
GGGTCGCAGCGCTCGCGACCATCGTCTTCGGGCTTGCCTGTCTCGTGGCGCCGCGCTTCTCGCTGCGGCTTCTGAAGCTGAAGGCGGCCGAGGCGCAGGGTCTCGCGCAGGCGCGGGCGACGATCGCCGGCTTCCATCTCGGCCTCGGCCTCTCCGCCATTCTCCTCGCCCAGCCCTGCGTCTGGATGGCGCTCGCCGCCGGCTGGGCGATGGCGGCCGCCGGCCGGATCGTCTCGATCCTCTTCGATCGCAGCTTCACCCTCTTCAACCTGGTCTCGCTCGCCGTCGAACTGCTCTTCGCAGCGTTGCCGGCCGCCTATGCGCTCGGCTATTTCGGATCGTGAGCGCAGCGCTCGCGTCCTCCGGGGGGGCATCCGGTCTTCTGCGCTCTGAAGAGGCGCCCGACGCATTGGCAAAAGGCATGATGCGAAGTGTCGCAGCGCGTGTTGCGACTCCTCCGGTCCTATGCTAGACGAACCCAAATTTCGGACAATTCATGCGCAGACCGCATGGGGACGCCGATGATTACCGAAGCAAGATCAAGATGTTGGAGGAGCCGGACTCGCCGGAAACGGACATCTTGAGGTAACTTGAGAGAACCGCGCGCCAGTGGCAGACACATCTCATCTGATTTCCGGTGTTGCAGAACGGTATGCCACTTCGCTCTTCGAGCTGGCGGCGGAGGAAAATTCACTCGATAGGGTCGCGGCCGATCTTGCCACCTTCGAGGCGATGATTGCCGAAAGCGGCGATCTCAGGCGGCTGATCGAGAGCCCGGCCTTCTCGGCCGAAGAACAGTTCAAGGCGATCGGCGCCCTCGCTGACAAGGCCGGAATCACGGGCCTGGTCGGTAATTTCCTGCGGGTCGTCGCCCGCAATCGGCGCCTGTTCGCCGTCCCCGGCATCATCCGCGCCTATCGCACGCTTCTTGCCCGCCACCGCGGCGAGGCGCGCGCCGAGGTCCGCACGGCCCATCCGCTCTCGCCAGAGCAGGAGGCCGAGCTCCAGGCGACGCTGAAGACCGTCACCGGCAAGGACGTCTTGATCGACGTGACGGTCGATCCGTCGCTGCTCGGGGGACTGATCGTCAAGGTCGGCTCGCGCCAGATCGACAGGTCGCTCCGCACCAAACTCTCTACCCTTAAGCTCGCACTGAAAGAGGTCGGCTGATGGATATCCGCGCCGCGGAAATTTCCGCAATTCTCAAAGATCAGATCAAGAACTTCGGCCAGGAAGCCGAGGTCTCGGAAGTCGGCCAGGTGCTTTCGGTCGGTGACGGCATCGCCCGCGTCTATGGCCTCGACAACGTCCAGGCGGGCGAGATGGTCGAGTTCCCGGGCGGCATCCGCGGCATGACGCTCAACCTCGAGACCGACAATGTCGGCGTCGTCATCTTCGGTCCCGACCGCGAGATCAAGGAAGGCGACACGGTCAAGCGCACCGGCGCCATCGTCGACGTGCCGATCGGTCCGGAACTGCTCGGCCGCGTCGTCGACGCGCTCGGCAACCCGATCGACGGCAAGGGCCCGATCCGCACGGAGCGGCGCGCCCGCGTCGACGTCAAGGCGCCCGGCATCATCCCCCGCAAGTCGGTGCACGAGCCGATGTCGACCGGCCTCAAGGCGATCGACGCGCTGATCCCGGTCGGCCGCGGCCAGCGCGAGCTCGTCATCGGCGACCGCCAGACCGGCAAGACAGCGATCATCCTCGACGCCTTCCTGAACCAGAAGCCGCTCAACGAGGGCGACGACGAGAGCGCCAAGCTCTACTGCGTCTATGTCGCCGTCGGCCAGAAGCGCTCCACTGTCGCCCAGTTCGTCAAGGTGCTCGAGGAGCAGGGTGCGCTGGAATATTCGATCGTGGTCGCGGCGACCGCCTCCGACCCGGCGCCGATGCAGTACATCGCCCCCTTTACCGGCTGCACCATGGGCGAGTACTTCCGTGACAATGGCATGCACGCAGTCATCATCTATGACGACCTGTCCAAACAGGCTGTCGCCTACCGC